>JAGXRT010000015.1 GCA_018335575.1 Bacteroidota bacterium
TACTAAATAACCCAAACCAATGCCTGCGTAAAATTCATCACTTAAATGATTTAAATTTCCTTCAGTTTCACCAAAAACAGACCAATCTTGATGTAAGACATAGGTAGCCGTAACGATGTATTTAAAGTTTGACTTGTCCTTATCTAAGAAATTAGTGCTGTAAAAATTAGTAATTAAGTTAAACCGATAACTAAACTCATTGTGTAGTAAAACTCCAACTTTAGGAGCCATTCCTTTGTCTTTATAATCTGGTCCTACAAAGTTTGTGTTTACACCTGCATATACACCTACAGAAGGAATAACGCGTTTCCAATCAAAAGAGGTTCTGCGTTTCCAGCTTCTAATTTCTTTTGATTTATCTTCGTATTCTTGTTTGTAAACAAGGTATTTAGCTCCTACGGTAAATTCGCTGATTCCATATGCTTTATACGATTTTGGTAGTCTTATAATATCATTCTTAACATCGTCGTAGCGATACGTAAGATCTGCTATAAACTCTAAATTTTCTAAAAACTTACCATAACGTATAGAAAGATTAGTCCCAAAAGATTCACTTTCGTAAAAATTTTTGAATTCATGACGTTCTTTAAAAAAACCTGTTTCAAATTGAAGTACATCCGATCCAACACTAAACGGAGTTTCAGATAAACTGGGTCTGTTAGAATTTATAATGTCTGTATATTGTGCAATAGCCTGAAAAGTAGAAATTATAAAGGCGAAAGCTATCCATTTTTTTTTCATAAGCAGCTGTTGGTACATCAAATATAAGATTTTATCGGTTTAATCGTTTTACGTTTAAGTAAATTCTTAATTTTGGGCAATATTATAAAGATAAAGATTTATGTTAGGGTTATTAAGAATTTTTTTAATTGTATTATTGGTTTATTATATCATCAAAATTATTGCGAGGATATTTTTTCCTATTTTATTTAAAAAAGTAGTAAAAAATGCTGAGGAACGTATGAGAAATCAGCAAAGTAAATATACGAATCAACAGAGTTCAAACAGCAAGGTAGGAGAGACGGTCATCGAAAAAAAACCAACACCTCCAAAATCTGATAATAAAGTAGGAGAATATATTGATTACGAAGAAATAGAATAATTAAATACGATGGATTTTAAAAAGTTAATTCCCTTTGGCATTGCCATTGCTAGTTTTGTTTTAGCCTCATTAGTTTATTTTCATCCTGTTTTAGAAGGTAAAAAGATTGCTCAAAGCGATATCCGTCAATTTATTGGGATGTCTAAAGAAGTTAAGGACTATAGGTTAGCCAATGACACAGAACCTTATTGGACTAATGCAGCTTTTGGAGGGATGCCAACATACCAATTAAGCACTTATTATCCTCACGATTATATTAAGAAATTAGATGGTTTATTGAGGTTTTTACCACATCCAGCCGATTATCTTTTTCTGTATTTTATCGGATTTTTTGTGCTCTTAACAGTACTTAAAGTAGATTATAAATTAGCTATTTTAGGAAGTTTAGCATTTGGATTTTCTACCTATTTAATTATAATTTTAGGTGTAGGACACAACGCAAAAGCGCATGCTATTGCATATATGCCTATGGTTTTAGCCGGAATTTTATTGGCATTACAACAAAAGTTTTTGTTAGGTTTTATACTTACAACCATTGCTTTGGCATTAGAAATACAGGCTAGCCACATACAAATGACCTATTATTTGATGTTTTTAGTATTAATTGTAGGATTGTTTTATTTAATTGATGCTTATAAAAATAAGTTATTAACCCCTTTCTTTAAGTCGATTGGTGTATTGATTGTTGCTGTAATATTGGCAGTTGGTTTAAACTCTACATCATTGTTGGCTACCAAAGAATATGCAGATTTTAGTACCAGAAGTAAAAGTGAGCTAACAGTAAACCATGATGGAAGTACTAAGAAACCCTCAAAAGGTCTGGATTATGATTACATAACAGAGTATAGTTACGGACAAATTGAAACCTTAAACTTGTTTATTCCGCGCTTTACAGGTGGTGCTAATAATGAAAAATTAGACACAGATTCAAATTTATACGGTTTTTTAAAAGATAAAATAAATCCGTTACAAGCGCGTGATTTTGTAAGTAATGCGCCTACGTATTGGGGTTCACAGCCTATAGTTGCTGCTCCTGCATATATTGGTGCAGTACTTATTTTTTTATTTGTCCTGAGTTTATTTCTTGTAAAAAGTCCGTTAAAAAATGGTTTAGTTGCAGCAATTGTATTTGCATTATTGCTAAGTTGGGGTAAAAACTTCAATATTCTTACAGATTTCTTCATCAATTATATACCGCTATATGATAAGTTTAGAGCAGTTTCATCAATTCAGGTAATCATAGAATTGGCTATTCCTATATTGGCCATTTTAGGATTGCATCAGTTTTTGAATGATACATTAACGAAAGATGAAAAGTTGCAATCATTATTAAAAGCATTTTATATTACCGGTGGTATTGCGTTGTTTTTTGCATTATTTGGCGGTTCATTATTTAGTTTCACTGGTTTAAATGATGATTATTTTGATAGTATGTTAGCTGGAATTTCTGATGCATTAATACTTGATAGAAAAGCCATGTTACAAGCAGACAGCATCAGGACCTTTATGTTTGTATCTATTTCAGTGTTAACCTTGTGGTTATTTTTAAAAGATAAAATTAATAAAGATACTGTAATTGCTATTATTTTAATTTTAGTGGTAATCGATTTGGTTTCTGTTGATAAAAATTATGTAAATAAAGATAGTTTTGTATCTGCTAAACAAGTTGAAAAACCTTTTCAAGCCTCAGAAATTGATCAATACATTTTAGAAGATACCACACATTATAGGGTTGCTAATTTTTTAGTAAATCCAATGAATGATGGAAGTACTTCTTATTTTCATAAGTCGATTGGAGGCTATCATGCTGCAAAACCCGGCAGGTACCAAGAATTGTTTGATTATCACATTGCGCAAAATAACGATGAGGTATTAAATATGCTTAATACTAAGTATTTTATATTTGCTGATGAGAATAACCAAACTCAAGTTGTTGAAAACCCTGAAATAAACGGTAATGCTTGGTTTATAGATACCATAAAAGTGGTACAAAATGCCAATCAGGAAATGATGGCATTGAAGACTCTTAATACAAAACATTCAGTTGTAATACATGAAGAGTTTTCAAAAGATATAGCATTAAACCTTCAACAACGCGACACTTCGGCAACAATTGAATTGATAAACTATCAGCCTAATTATTTAAAATATAAACTTAATAGTAAAACAGAGCAGCAAGTAGTTTTTTCTGAAATGTATTATAAAAATGGTTGGAATGCATATATAGATGGAGAATTATTACCGCATTACAGAGCAAATTACGTTTTGCGAACTATGAAAGTACCTGCTGGAAATTATACACTTGAGTTTAAATTTGAACCAACAATTATCGAAAAAGGAAGTAAGTTAACCTTACTGTCAATACTTATATTTATTGTAATTATAAGTGTAAGTTTCTGGTTTGGTTTTGCAAAAGGCAAAAATTAATCTATAGAATAATTTGTTAATTTCATCATTCTAATAAATCCGGCTCTGCTACGTATAGAAACATTTACCTTCATTTTGTTAGTAAGTATAACAGTGCCATCAGGCAGATATTCTTTAACATGTTTCATATTTATTAAAACAGACCTATGGATTCTATAAAAGGCAGAAGATTGAGAAAAAAGTTCATCAAATCGGGCTAAATTATGTGATGTGAGCAGCTCTTTATTATCGGTAGTATAAAACTTGGTATAAGAACCATCGGCTTCACAATAAATAATATTTTTTAGTTCAAGAATTTGATAACCTCCATGCGTAGATGGAATTGCCACTGTTTTGTTTTCGCCATTGATTTGATGTTTAAAAGCCAGATAACTTTCCATGTCAAATCGTGTTTTACGCGATAGATATTTATTAATTACAGCAATAAGTTGTGTTTCTTGAATAGGTTTGTTGAGGTAATAAAAAGCAAAATAATCCATTGCTTTTTCTTTGTAATCAATTAATCCGGTTGTAAATATTATTTCAAAAGTAGCTTGACCGTTAAAATAATCTAAGATATCAAATCCAGTGCCTTCATTTATTTGAATATCCATAAAAACCAGCGAAGGTTTTAAATCTTCAATAATTTTTACACCACTTTTTACACCATCAGCACTTCCTATAATTTCGATTTCACTTTGAAAATTATTTTTAAGTATAGTATTTAAACGATTGAACGCATGAACTTCATCTTCAATAATTACAGCTTTTACCATTGATTTTTATGTATAAATAAGCGGAATTCTTAATTCAACTTTTGTTCCAACTAAATTAGGAATTTCTGATGATAAGTTGGTAATATTTATAAAAGTTTCGTTTTCAGTTCTGCTATCAGCCATTAATGTCAAACGTTCATCAATATTATGTAATGAAATTCCTTCTGTTTTTGCTTCTGTATTAGATGGATTAAATCCAATACCATTGTCAGTTATAGTACATACTAAGAATACATCATCTTCAAATTTAAAATCTATGGTAATGGTTGGGTTTTTGTAATCAGTTGCAAATGCATGCCTCAGACAATTTTCAACTAAGGGTTGTAAAATCATTGGAGGAATTTTTATTGCATCAAAATCTTCATCTTCTAATTCTCCATTTTGAATTGTTAAAGTTAGATTGTCACATAATTTTAACGAGCCTAACTGAGTATATAATTTAACAATTTCCAATTCATTTCTTAAGGAAATTAAATTTAATTTGGTTGATTTTAAAATATGATTAACGAGTGATGAAAAGGATAATAAGTATTCTAAAGCTTTAGCTTTTCCTCCATTATCAATTAAGTTAATTATCATCGTTAATAAATTATTGATAAAATGTGGATTCATTTGTGCATTTAAAGCTGTATAGCGTAATGAATTTATTTTTTCATCAAGTAAACGTTGTTTTTTTAATCGGTTAATACGAATAGTAAACCATAAATAAACAATTCCTACTACTACAAGTAATGCACTGATTCTAAAAATCCAAGTATGATAAAATGGACGTTTAATTCTGAAAGAATATTGAAGTGGGTCAGAACACTCAATATTGTTTTTTGTAACAGACATTAACTCAAAAGTATAATTGCCAAAGGGTAATGCTGAATACCTTACAGTATTATTTTTGGTTTGAATCCATTCATCCTCCAATCCTACTAACCGATATCTAAAACTTATATGTCCTAAACTTTTAAACGAAATGCCCGAATAATTAAACTGTATATTATTTTCTGAGGATTTAAAGTTCGTATTTGTATTACTTATGTTAATTGATTTATTGTTTAAAATAATTTCATTTATATGGATTGTTGGCTTTTCGTAGTTTTTGCGTTCAGCAGTTAAATCGATTATATTAAGTCCTTTGGATGTTGCTACATACACGTATTTTTCTGTAGCATAGCAGTTTCTAACATCGTTTGTATTTAATCCTTCAGAAATTGTATATGATTGAATTGAAACAGGTTTAAATGAAGCATCTACAACAACCCTGTTTAATCCGTAATTGGTTGCTACCCATAAATCATTATTTTTTGCAATAAAAATTGATTTTACAGAATTACTCAATAATCCGTTGGATTTATCAATTACTTTATGCTTGCTATTTTTGTATAAACCAATTCCTTTAGAATTAGTGCCAATAATAATGCCTCCATCAAACTGATTTATATCAGTTATAATAGTTTCGTTAAAACTACTGGGAATTTGTGGTTGCATAACTTTATTATTATAAATATAATTTAATCCGTTGGTACTGCCGTACCAAATGGTGTCCTTATTTATATATACAGAAGTGGTTCTACCTTTGTGTATAACGTTTCTTTTTTTTGTTTTAATATCGATGCTAAAAATACCAGTTGCATTGGCAATTAAAGTATTTTTTCCGTTGGTATATAAAGATTTAAAACTTTTGTGATTTAATTCTTTTTCTAATTTATCTAATTTTGATATTACATTTTTGTAATCTAGATCTTTAGTAAAAATTACATAATTGTCATTGGTTAAAAAATGCAATTCATTATTAAAAACTTTACCAGCTCTGGCTCTATCAATAATGTTTGTAGAATTTGTTAAACTAATAGTTTTTACTAATTCCAAAGTTTTTTCTTTTAATACAGTAACTTTTCCAAAACTATTTCCTAAAAAGATAAAACCGTTTAAAAAATCAACAGTATACAAATCATTATCAAGTACGTTATCAAATACATAACTTGTAGTGTTATAGTCTGGGAATAGTATTACACCATTGGACATAGTGCCAATCCAAACATTATTTTCTCTGTCTTGAAAAGCCCTGGTGGTTTGAAAATTAGGTAAAATGGCAACCGGATTATCTAAGTTGTTTTGATTAAATAAATATGCTCCTTTATTTAAACTGGTTACCCAAAAACTATTGTCGAAATGATATGTTTTATAAAGTAAATTATTTTCAGAATAATTTTTAGAGTTTATTAATACGCTATTAATTTTTTCAGAAATTGGATCTAATTTTCTTAAAATTGAGGTTCTTTTTTTTCTAATAGAATTAATTGTTTCTTCACTAAAATTATTATAAACTAAATCTTTATAAATTATTTCGGTACTAGTATTAATATCATAAATAATAGGTGTATTGTCGTAAGTAATTAAATGTACTTTTTGGTTTTTGTCTTCAATTAAGTAACTATGAGAGGTTGAGGTGTATTTTTCAACTTTATTATTTATAATTACCTCGTTATTTTTATTAATTGCGATTAAAAAGTATTTAGAGTCTAAAAACCAGATATTTCCATAACTATCTTCATGAATATCATGCAAGAAAGAAGAAAATTCTAAGTTTTTAACTAAAGCATTATTTTTTTCATTATTTAATTTTCCGTCTTTTAAAAATCCTAATTTCCCATTAAATCCAAAGTACCAAATTCTATTTTTAGAATCCTTAAACAATTGTAAAATTTCATTATCAGGAATTCCATCTTCAATGGTAAAATTTTTAAAGCTAACACCATCAAATTTTGATAATCCGTAGTCAGTAGCAAAAATTAAATTTCCCTTTTCATCTTGTGCAATATCATAAACAGTATTGCTAGGTAAACCGTCGTTAAGTGTAAATTGGGTTAATCCTGGAATTTGGGCAAATAATGCAGTGTCAATTATCACCGAAAACAACAATGTAATCAGCAGTTGGTTTAGTGTGGTGGAAAGTTGATTTTTCATTACTCAAATATAGCAATTAATACCTATAAACAACGCTTGTCAAATTAAAACCAACGCTTGTCAAATTGTACTTTTATTTTGTAAAATACGCCTTATATTCGTGTTACATAATTGAAAAAAGGGTACAGCGCCACATATTTTTTCTGAGAAAGTTTTAAAAGTTAATAAGATTCAGTACAATTTTGGGGGAAATTATATTGAAAAAGAAAAGTAAAATCAACGAGCTGTCCCTTTTTTCTTTTTTAAAATCTTAACAACTCCACCCTTATTTAAACTTTTTGCCCAATTAAATTCATATTTTTGTAATAAAATATTTTCTTCATGAAAATTGGGATGATTTTAGATAAAACGTTTCCACCTGATCCAAGAGTGGAAAATGAAGCTTTAGCATTAATATCAAGTGGACATGAGGTTTTTTTGTTTTGTCTTTCATATAAAGATGAGCATTTAAATGAATCATATAAAGGTATTAATGTTAGACGTTACTTGTCTAATAAATTAATATATAAATTATCTGCTTTAGCCTATACTTTTCCTTTTTATAGAATTGCATTAAAAAATAAGATTAAACATTTTATTGAAGCTTATAATATTGAGGCTTTGCATATTCATGATATAACTATTGCCGAAACCGTTTTTAGTGTTAATGAAACAAAAAAGCTCCCTGTAGTTTTAGATTTACATGATAATTTACCAGAAATTATGAAATTATATCCTCATTTGCAGAAGTTTCCAGGTAAGTACTTAATTAATCCTCAAAAATGGAAAATAGCAGAAGAAAAATTTATTCAAAAAGCTACTAAAGTTATTACCGTTTCTGAGGAATTTATCGATGAAGTTCAATTAAGATTAAACATTAATTCGGACAAAATAATTTTAGTTCCAAATACTGTTAGAGAATCATTTTATAAGTATGCAAAAATAGAAAAGAAAATATTGCAGAAATATGAACATAATTTTATGATACTTTACTTAGGCGATACGGGCATAAGAAGAGGGTTACTAACTGCAATTGATTCTTTAATTGCATTAAAAAATGAAATTCCAAATTTAAAATTGGTAATAGTTGGAGTAAATACTACTGATTATATTTTGAAAGAACATGTCAAAAAAGAGCATTTGGAAAATTATGTTGATTTTGTTGGATGGAAGGATGTTTCATTATTTCCCTCCTACATTATAGCAAGCAGTATTTGCATTAGTCCTCTATATCGAAACATTCAGCACGATGTAGCTTACGCCAACAAACTTTTTCAATATATGAGTTTTGGTAAGCCTGTTCTGGTTAGTAATGCCACAGCTCAAAAAAATCTTATAGAACGTACACATAGCGGATTAGTACATGAAGAAAAAAATGCTGCTGATTTTGCCGAAAAAGTAATAGAATTGTATCAAGATAAAGTTCTTGCCAATCAATTAGGAGCTAATGGTAAAAGATTTGTTGAAGAGGAGTTTTGCTGGGAGAAAGTTTCAGGTAATTTAGTAAAACTGTATCAGGATTTAGCATGATAAGAGCCTTAATTATAACCTATTATTGGCCTCCTGCTGGCGGATCGGGAGTGCAACGCTGGCTGAAATTTGTTAAGTATTTACGAAATTTTGACATTGAACCCATTGTTTATACTGTTCAAAACCCCGATTATGTTTTTACCGATCCTTCGCTTGAAAATGATATACCTGAAAACACTTTGGTTATAAAACAACCCATATGGGAACCTTATCAATTGGCGAATATCTTTTCAAAAAAGAAAAAAATTGAAAGTGCCGGATTTATAAAATCAAACCAATCTTTGGGTGATAAAATAAAGTCGTATGTACGGGCTAACTATTTTATACCTGATGCCCGTATTTTTTGGATAAAACCATCGGTTAAATTCTTGTCAAACTATTTGTTAAATAACCACATTGATATTATAATTTCAACAGGTCCACCGCATAGTATGCATTTAATTGCCCATCAATTAAAAAATAAATTTGGATTAAAATGGATAGCAGATTTCAGAGATCCTTGGACCGATATTGATTATTTTCATCATCTACCATTAACTAAAAAAAGCACTGCAAAACACTGCGCATTGGAACAGATGGTTTTAAAAAATGCTGATGAAGTAATTGTAGTTGGTAATTCAATGAAAGAAAACTACTTGCCTTTTACAAAAAATATTCATGTTATCTCAAATGGGTTTGATAATGAAACAGTTAGTATTAATAATTCTTTAGATTTTAAGTTTTCAATTACGCATGTTGGACTTATGAATGCTGATAGAAATCACCCATTTCTATGGAAAGTACTTGCAGACATCGCCTCAAAAAATGAAGATTTTAAATCAGATTTAGTAATTAAATTAATCGGTAAAGTTGATGAAAGTGTCGTCCAATCAATAAATCAATTTGGATTGTCAAATAATCTCGATCTTGTTCCTTATTTGCCGCACGATGAAGTAATTCAACTACAATTAGAGTCACAATTATTATTATTATCGATTAACAATGTACCAGCAGCAAGAGGAATTATAACAGGTAAAGTATTTGAGTATTTACAAACCCAACGCCCCATTTTAGCTATTGCACCTACCAACGGTGATTTAGCCGAAATTTTAAACGAAACCAATGCCGGAACGGTAATTGATTTTGACGATGAAAAACACTTAATCGAGACAATTAATCAATATTATAGTTTTTACAAGCAAGGAATTTTAGAAGTTAAATCGCAAAATTTTCAGCAATATCATCGAAAAAACTTAACACAAGACTTGTCAAATCTTATAAAAAAATGTGTTTACACTAAATAATTCGGTATTTTAATTTGAAGAACTACAACATGAAAAAAATAGTTACCATTTTAGGCGCTCGTCCACAGTTTGTTAAAGCAGCAGTGTTAAGCCGAATTATAAAGAAGTACGGATTAATTAATGAAATAATTATTCATACAGGACAGCATTATGATGCCAATATGAGTCAGGTATTTTTTGACGAAATGGATATTCCTTCACCGAAATACAATCTCAATATCAACGGTTTGCAGCACGGTGCCATGACGGGTCAAATGTTGGATGAAATTGAAAAAATTCTTCTATCAGAAAAGCCAAATGCAGTGCTTGTTTATGGCGATACCAATACAACTTTAGCCGGTGCCTTGGCAGCCAAAAAATTACATATTAAAGTTATTCATATTGAAGCCGGATTGCGTTCGTTTAACATGCAAATGCCCGAAGAAATTAATCGTATTTTAACTGATCGGATTTCAGATCTACTGGCATGTCCTACGGACGTTGCAATGCAAAATCTACAAAAAGAAGGATTTGATGCTTTCCCATCAACCGTTGTAAAAACAGGTGATATAATGAAAGATGCAGTAGTGTATTACAGTGCAATGGTAACAGAAAAATCAACAATTATAAGTGATTTAAGTTTAGATGAAAATCAATTTATTCTAGCAACCATCCACAGGCAGGAAAATACTGATAAACTCGAAAATTTAAAATCAATTTTTGAAGGGTTTTCAGAGCTTACTAAACAAATTAAAGTTGTATTTCCTGTTCATCCACGAACTAAAAAATTGATTCAAAATTTTGATATTCCTGACAACTTACTTTTAATTGAACCCGTAGGGTATTTTGATATGTTGTCACTATTAAAACATTGTAAATTAGTGATTACCGATAGTGGTGGACTGCAAAAAGAAGCCTATTTTAATCAAAAATTTTGTATCATTGTTCGCGAAGAAACAGAATGGGTTGAGCTTGTACATCATAATTTTGCAAAAATAGTTGGATGCAATGCTGCCAAAATGCTTGAAGTCTATTACTATTTTAGCAATCAATTATTTCAGTCTGATAATGATTTGTACGGTACTCAAGTAGGAGAAGCAATACATACAGAAATTTTAAAAATTCTATAAATAGTGGGCATTGTAATTCAGCAATCGTTTAAAAATACACTCATCTTATTTTTGGGTTTTGCAATTGGAGGAATCAATGTGCTTTTTCTTTTTACGCATTTTCTAGATAAAGATTACTATGGTTTAATTACTTTTTTACTTTCTGCAGCCAACCTAATTTTGCCACTGATGGTTTTAGGTATGCAACATACAATTGTTAAGTTTTTTTCGAGTTATAAGAGTAAGCAGCAACAAGATGCTTTTTTGGTATCCAGTATACTTCTGCCATTATTAGTTATTATTCCAATTGGTTTAATTGGATCATTTTTCTATGAATTTATTGCTGATTTATTATCAGAGAAAAATTTGATTATTAAGAAATACACGTATTTAATCTTTCTGGTTTCCATTTTTATGGGATATTTTGAGATTTTCTATTCATGGACTAAAGTGCAATTTCACTCGGTTGTTGGAAATTTCATAAAAGAAGTTTTTGTGCGCTTGATGACCTCCTTTTTATTGGTAGCCGTATTTTTAGGATGGTTAAGTAATGACCAATTTATTTATGCAGTTGTTGTAGTCTATTTTCTACAAATGTTCATTATGTTTGTCTATGCTATTAACATATACAAACCGGTTTTCAGTTTAAAATTTCCTGATAATATAAAGGAAATATGGTCATTTTCAATTTACATAATCATGGCAGGTTCTGCCGGAACCATCTTGTTGGAAATCGATAAGTTTATGATTCCCCAATTAAAGCAAATTGCTGAGGTGGCCTATTATACCGTTGGGATTTACATTGCAACTGTTGTAGCCTTGCCTACAAGAGCTATGCAGCAAATAGTTACGCCGATTACTGCTAAAGAGATGAATAGCAATAATTTAAAAGAAATTGAAAAATTGTATAAAGCAACATCAATAAATTTGTTAATTATGGGAGGTTTGTTGTTTTTGTTGATTAATTTAAATTTAACTGATATGTATCGCATCATCAACAAGCCTGAATTTTCAAATGGATTTTGGATTGTTTTATTTATATCGATGGCTAAATTATACGAAATGGCAATGGGTACCGGCAATGCAATCATTGTAAACTCAATCTATTATCGAATATATTTTTATTTATCTATAGCCATGGCAGTTACAGTAATTTTAATGAATAAGTGGTTAATCAGTTTAATGGGAATTAACGGTGCTGCTTTAGCAACTTTTCTGGTAGTTTTTATTTTTAATACTATAAAAATTGGATTTATCAGCTGGAAGTATAAATTACAACCTTTTACAATGCAATCGGTTAAACTTACCTTTATTACTGCATTGTTTTTTTTGTTGTTGCTTAAACTCAATTTTAATATGAATCCGTTTGTATCAATTATTATCAAAAGCACTTTTATTGCTATCACATATTTTTTGATTGTGTATTGGTTGCAAATCTCTGCTGATTTTAACGGATTTGTAAACAACTTAATAAAGAAGTTTTTGTAAAATAAAAAATCCCGATTTAATCGGGATTTTTAAATTAATTGCTGTACGGTCTTCTATTTCTAATAACATCTCTTTCATTGTTAATGTCTCTTCTATCGTATTCTCGTTCCCTGTACGAAGTATTATGAGAATAATCTTTTTTATAGTGTTTTTTATAAGGTTTGTAATAGTTTTTGTTTTTATTGTAATGATTGTCGTAACTATAATAATTTTTGTGTTTTACATGTCCTACACATTCAAATATATAGTTTTGTCTGTAAATTATATCCATATAACCAATGGTTCTTATTCTACCATGATTGTAGTGAATATCAACTGAACCAATTCGAGAAACTTTACCAAATCTGTTATAATCGATGAGAATATTTTCAATACGATATATATTTCCATAACGATCTTGCTCAATTCTAAGTGGTAAATGCTTGCCTAACCTAATATGTCCATTTCTAAATCTAAATCCAAGTTCAACGTGTCTAGGATACAATACTTCAAATTCAAATTCACCATCCGGAAATACAAAGAATAAAATACCATCTTCTTCAAATTCAATTGGTCTGTATTTATCATACTCCGTATTGTAAGAATGATTAATTGTTGATGCTGCAATAGTTGGAATTACCAATCCCATAACTAAAATAAAAAGTGCTAATTTTTTCATAATCTCATTCTTTAATAATGATATCTACTCTGTAAGCTTTTCGATTTCCGCTTACAAAGTAAATTTCAAAGAGCGTGCCAAAAATTAATATTAATTAGTTAAGGACTATTAAATAGCACTTAATCAATTTGTTATAAAAAAATTATTTAAAATAATTGAAAAGATTATTGTTTAAAATTAGCAACGGCTGTTCTCACACTGCCGTATTGAAGTAATAGTTTTTTAGCCTCGTCGTAACTGATTTGCAATTCCTCAACCAACATTTTGCTCCCTCTGTCAATTAATTTGTGATTGGTTAATTGCATATCAACCATTTTGTTTCCTACAACTCGACCTAATTGAATCATAGTAGATGTAGAAATCATATTCAACACTAATTTTTGTGCAGTACCAGCTTTCATACGAGAACTTCCGGTAACAAATTCAGGACCGACTACAACCACTATAGGGTATTTAGCCGATAAGGCAAGCGGACTACCTTGATTCATCGTAATACAAGCGGTTATAATGCCGTGTTCATTGGCTTTTTCAATGGCTCCTAATACATAAGGTGTCGTACCCGATGCAGCAATGCCTATTACAACATCTTCATCAGTAATATGATGTTGTTTTAAATCGAGCCACCCTTGATCATAAGAATCTTCAGCGTGTTCTACTGCTTTTCTGATGGCTTTATCACCACCAGCAATTATCCCAATAACTAAATCATCGCTTACCCCAAAAGTAGGCGGACATTCGGATGCATCAACAACCCCGAGTCTTCCACTAGTTCCAGATCCTATATAAAACAATCTGCCGCCATTGGCTAATTTTTCAACAATAAGTTGTACAATTTTTTCTATCTGAGGAATTGCTCGTTGAACGGCTAGATGAACTGTTGCATCTTCCTTATTGATATTGGTCAATAACTCATGTATTGACATATGCTCTAATTGATTATAATTAGACGATTGTTCTGTAATTTTTTCAAAATCCATACATCAAAAGTATAAAAAAAGCTTCAACTTGAGTTGAAGCTTTCTATTATGAATTTGAATTTGTTAATTCATGGAATCAATAATTGCATTAAGTGTTGTACTTGGTCGCATTGCTGCTTCTGCCAAGGCATCATCAAATTTATAATAACCTCCAATGTTCGCAGGATTTCCTTGAATATCGTTTAGTTCCGTATTAATTTGTGGTTCTTGCTGTTCAAATTTACTGGCAATTGAAGTAAATATATTTTTGAGATCTTGATCTTTTTGTTGATTGGAAAGTGCCTGAGCCCAATACATTGCTAAATAAAAGTGACTTCCACGATTGTCTATTTCTTTAACTCTGCGCGATGGTGATTTTCTGTTTTCCAAGAATTTATCCACCGCTTGGTCTAAAGTTTCGGCAAATACTAATGCTTTAGGATTATTGAAGTTATGGCCTAAATGTTCAAAAGAAACGGTTAGTGCTAAAAATTCACCTAATGAATCCCAACGCAGGTGGTTTTCTTTCACAAACTGTTGAACGTGTTTAGGTGCAGAACCTCCAGCCCCTGTTTCAAATAACCCACCACCATTCATTAATGGAACTATGGAAAGCATTTTTGCGCTGGTTCCTAATTCTAAAATTGGGAATAAATCAGTTAAATAATCACGTAAAACATTACCAGTAACCGAAATGGTATCCAAGCCTTCTTTAACACGTTTCAAGGTAAACAAAGTAGCTTCTTTAGGTGCCATAATATGCAATTCTATTCCGTTCAAATCATGGTTTTTAAGGTATTTATTTACTTTTTCAATTATTTGAGCATCATGCGCTCGGTTTTTATCCAACCAAAATACGGCTGGTGTGTTACTTAATCGAGAACGTGTAACAGCTAATTTTACCCAATCCTGAATTGGCGCATCTTTTACTTGACACATTCTCCATATGTCACCTTCTTCGACCGAATGTTGTAATAGAACGGTTCCGTTAGAATCAATCACCTTAACAATTCCATCAGTTTTTATTTCAAAGGTTTTGTCGTGTGATCCATATTCTTCAGCTTTTTGAGCCATTAAACCGATGTTTGGAACAGTTCCCATGGTGGCAGGATTAAAAGCCCCGTGTTCTTTACAAAAATCGATTACCGCCTGATAAACACCTGCGTAAGTACTATCTGGAATCACCGCTTTAGTGTCTTGTTGTTTTCCTTCGGCATTCCACATTTGCCCAGAAGTGCGTAACATGGCTGGCATTGAAGCATCAACAATTACATCGTTAGGTACATGTAAATTGGTAATTCCTTTATCAGAATCAACCATGGCAATGGCAGGACCAGCTTCAAGGCACTTTTTGATGTCGGCTTCGATTACAGATTTTTGAGCCTCCGGTAATGTTTGAATTTTACTTACTAAATCGCCAAAACCATTGTTCACATCAACGCCTAATTTTTTAATGATGGCAGCGTGTTTTACAAATACATCTTTAAAGAAAGCTGTAACGGCATGTCCAAAAATAATAGGATCAGATATTTTCATCATTGTTGCTTTCATGTGCAATGAAAACAACACATTTTTATCTTTGGCATCTTTAATCTGTTCTTCCAAGAACGAAACTAAAGCTTTTTTGTTCATTGCTGTAGCATCAATAACTTCACCAGCTAAAAGCGATGTTTTTTCTTTTAGAACGGTTGTTTCTCCGGTCGCTGATACAAATTCTATTTTAACATCTGTTGCATTTTGAACTGTGGTTGATTTTTCATTGCTAAAAAAATCGTTTTTACCCATAGTTGCAACGTGTGTTTTTGATTCTGATGACCAAGCTCCCATAGAATGAGGGTTTTTCTTAGCAAAATTCTTTACCGATTTGGGTGCTCTGCGGTCAGAATTTCCTTCTCTTAACACTGGGTTAACTGCAGATCCTTTAACGGTATTGTATTTCTTTTGAATTTCTTTTTCTTCATCAGTAGTTGGATTAGCAGGATAATCTGGGATGGCATACCCTTTCTGTTGTAATTCTTTAATGGCATCAATCAATTGAGGCACTGAAGCAGAAATATTTGGTAATTTAATGATATTCGCTTCCGGTGTTTTGGCTAAAGCTCCTAGTTCTGATAAGTCATCTGCAATGCGTTGTTCTGGCTTTAACAATTCCGGGAATAATGCAATAATTCTTCCTGCTAGTGAAATGTCTTTGGTTATGATTTCGATACCTGATGATTTAGTAAATGCTTGAACTATTGGCAATAAAGAATAAGTAGCCAATGCTGGAGCTTCATCGGTAATGGTGTAAATAATTTTTGGTGACGTGCTCATAATATTAATTTTTTTAGTGTTTTAAAAACACAAGAATGTTTTAGATTTATTGTTTGAATTTTATGCAAAGATACTGAATAAACACGCGAAAATGAGGTATATAAATTACATTAATTGGGATGTTTTATTTGTAATAATAAAAAAAATGCCTATCAAAAATATGATTTTAAAAATGCTTTAAATAAAGTGTTTAAAAATCAATATAAACCCAATAAAAAAGCCATTTCACTGAAATGGCTTTTATTTATGAAGCTGGAAAGAAATTTATTTTCTTCTTCTTTCTTGAATTTTAGCTTTTTTACCAGTAAGTTCTCTAAAGTAGAAAATACGTGCTCTGCGAACTTTACCTAATTTGTTAACTTCAATTTTTTGAATTGCAGGCATATTTATTGGGAATATACGCTCTACTCCAACAGTTCCACTCATTTTACGAATGGTAAAGGTTTCGGTTGAACCTTGTCCGTTACGTTGAATAACTACTCCTTTAAAAAACTGAGTACGTGTTTTTTCGCCCTCTTTAATTTCATAATACACGGTAATAGTATCTCCGGCACCGAACTGAGGGAAATCTTTTTTTGTTATAAATTCGTCTTGTACAAATTTAATTAAATCGTTCATTTTCAATTATTTTATTGTTAAGCTTAAAGCAACTTTCACGGTTTTCGTCAGAGGTTGGTTTAGCGACTGCAAATTTAGAAAAACTTTTGGGATTTAAAAGTTGATTTTAAAAGAATTTTATTTTAAAAATTGATAGGTTTATAAAAAGTTATTCCTTTAGCAAATCGGGTTTTATTTGTTGGGTTCTTTCGAGTGATTTTAAAGTACGCCATTCATCAATTTTAGCGAAATTTCCGGACAATAAAATATCAGGTACTTTATGACCTTTATAATCAGCCGGTCTTGTGTATACCGGTGGCGCCAATAAGTTATCCTGAAATGAATCTGAAAGGGCTGAAGTTTCATCGTTTAGAACTCCTGGAATTAATCTAATAACACTGTCACAAAGAACAGCTGCTCCTAACTCACCACCGCTTAAAACATAATCTCCTATAGAAATTTCTTTGGTAATAAAAAGATCGCGTACGCGCTGATCTACTCCTTTAAAATGTCCGGCTAGTACTATAATATTAGTTAATAAGGAAAGCTGATTAGCGGTAGATTGATTAAGAATTGGTGCATCCGGAGTCATAAAAATGATTTCGTCGTATGTGCGTTCACTTTTAAGCTGCGCGATGCATTTATCAATGGGTTCTATCATCATAACCATTCCTGAGCCACCACCAAACTGATAATCATCAACTTGTTTGTATTTGTTTTTGGAATAATCGTGTAGGTTGTGAAAATGAACTTCTACAATGCCTTTATCTATAGCGCGTTTAATAATTGAATATTCAAACGGACTTTTAATAAGTTCGGGTACTACACTAATAATATCTATTCGCATAGGGCAAAGATAAAGTACAATTTATAAATGACAATTATTTTTATTTAATGCCTTTTATCATCCGATTTACTTCATAAAAATCTTTACGAAGTTCGATGTTTTTAAAATGATGATTTTTTAATAATTCAACGGTTTCTACACCAAATTTTTGATTAATTTCAAAATACAGAGCTCCTTCATTTTTCAAGTATTTTTGGGCTAATTCACTTATTTTGTGGTAAAAAATCAGCGGATTGTCGTCGTCTACAAATAAAGCAATAGAAGGTTCATTGTTTAAGACATTGGGTTTCATTAATTCTTTTTCAAGCAATCGAACATATGGGGGATTACTAACAATGATGTCAAAATTTTCAATTAAATCAGTTGCAGTTAAGATATCTGATTGGATAAAATTAATAGAAACGCTGTTTAAATCAGCATTTTTTTTGGCTATTTCAAGGGCTTTTTCAGAAATATCGATGGCAAAAACTTGAGCATTTGGTATGTTTTTTTTCAATGAAATAGCAATACACCCACTACCGGTTCCTATATCGAGTATGGAAAGTTTTTTAGTATTGTTTTTATAATCGCTTATTACCCAATCAACCAGTTCTTCAGTTTCGGGTCTTGGAATTAGTACGTTTTCGTCAACATAATACCTTAGTCTGTAGAATTCAGTTTCTCCTAAAATGTATTGGATTGGGACTTCCTGCTTCAGTTTTGCAATTGCTACTTTGATAAAGTCAAGCTGCAAATTATTAAACTCTATGCGTGTATTTAAGGCAACATCTACCTGTGTTAAATTAAAATGATTGAGCAAAAGTTTGTAAAAACTTTCAATTTCTTCCTTCGGATAAATTGTTAGTAAATGTTGGAATAAATGAGGTTTTAAATTGCTTATAATCATTGTTACAAGGTTTTTAACATCCATACCGGGCACGAATAATGTCCGGTATCTCCCATAGGTTTATCGATAAAATTAAATCCAACTTTTTTATACAATTTTTGGGCATCAGTCATGTACGGCATGGTTTCTAAATAGCATTGCTCAAAGCCTAATTCCTTAGCTTTTGTTAGGCAAATATCCATAAGTTGTTGACCAATTCCCTTTCCCCTTAGAATGGGTGAAAAATACATTTTTTGAAGTTCACAAACATTACCCTCAAAATTGTCAAGTTGTTTAATTCCTGCACCACCTGCTACTTTTCCGTTTAATTCAACAACATAATAACAAGCTTTTGGTAAATCATAGGTTTGATACATTCTGTCTAATGAAACATCAGCATAGGCAGTCCCAACTTTAGGAACACCAAATTCTATTAACACATCTCTAATTACATTCGCAATTTGAGCGTTGTCTTTCATGGAAATTTCTCGAATAATTAGCTCGTTTGGAGTCATAATAAAATGTTATTTTTGCGATGTGAAGATACATGAAAAATATCTAAGTCGGTGTATTGAACTTGCTAAAAATGGCTTGGGATTAACCTATCCAAATCCAATGGTTGGTGCTGTAGTTGTTTGGAATGATAAAATAATAGGAGAGGGATGGCATCAAAAAGCAGGAGGTCCGCATGCCGAGGTTCACGCTATAAATTCGGTCAAAGACAAATCACTTTTAAAAGATGCCACAATATATGTAAGTCTTGAACCGTGTTCGCATTACGGAAAAACCCCTCCCTGTGTGGATTTAATAGTGCAATCTAAAATTCCTAATGTTGTAATAGGATCCATCGATACCAATAGTTTGGTAGCAGGAAAAGGAGTTGAGCATTTAAAAAATAATGGGTGTAATGTTGAGGTTGGAGTTTTGGAAAAAGATTGTTTAGAATTAAATAAACGATTTTATACTTATCACAATAAAAGACGACCGTATATTATTTTAAAGTGGGCAACATCGAATGATGGGTATTTTGATGTAGATCGAGATATTAGTGATTTAGCTGATGCTAAACCTACTTGGATTACTAACACCTATGCGCAACAACTGGTACATCAACTTCGAACCGGTGAACAAGCCATTTTGGTTGGTACTAAAACCGTGTTAAAGGATAATCCAAAGCTAGACGCAAGAAATTTTTCAGGAAAAAATCCGATTCGAGTTGTTTTAGATAAATCGCTGAAAATTTCACTAAACTACCAAGTTTTTAATGGTAAATTAAAAACGATTGTTATAGCGGATAAAGGAACTGAAGTTGCTAATTTCTTCACTACAATTTCGGATTTGAAAGTTGAAAAAATTGATTTCCAAAACAATATCGTGCTACAGATTTTAGAAGTACTCTATAAGCATGAAATTCAATCGCTGATTGTTGAAGGAGGGAAACAGCTGTTAGAAAGCTTTATCAACCATAATTTATGGGATGAAGCCTTTGTTTTTAAAGGAAAAGTAGAATTAAAAGGTGGTATTAAATCTCCAGAAATAAAAGAAAAGTGGATAACTCAGCGCGATGTGTTAGGAGAAACTGTATCTTTTTATAAAAATTCAATAACCAAATGATTTATCTCTTACTAAGTATTGTTTTTAGCAGTTCATTATTTGTAATTTTTAAGTTATTTAATCGCTTTGAGATTAATAATTTTCAGGCAATTGTCGTCAATTATTTTGTGGCATTTGTGGTAGGTATTTTGATGTCTGAATCTTCCTTTCAACTAAATACTTTGTTTAATTATCGTTGGATTTACGGAGCTGTTTTACTTGGTATATTGTTTATCACAGTATTTAATATGATGGCCTTAACGGCTCAAAAGGGCGGATTGTCAGTTGCGTCTGTTGCTGCCAAAATGAGTGTAATAATTCCTATCATTTTTGGATTGTTAATTTATAAAGAATCCTTAAGTGTTTTTAAACTTTTAGGTATAGTTATCGCATTGGCAGCTGTTTATTTTACAGCCTATAAAAAAGGTGCTGTAACCATTAATTCTACTTTAATTATATTGGTTCTTGTGTTGTTTTTAGGTTCTGGAATTTTAGATACCCTTTTAAAATACGTAGAAACCATGTATGTAAATGCGAATGAACTGGAATTGTATTCAGCAACTATTTTTTTAATTGCAGGATTGATAGGTACTATTGTATTAATAGGAAGGTTTTTTATTTATAAAGAGTTTATCCAAATGAAATCTATTATTGGAGGAATTGTGTTAGGAATTCCAAATTATTTTTCTATTTTTTATTTACTCAAATCGCTCAAACATCCAACCCTAGAAAGCTCAACCGTTTTTACCATTAACAATATGCTTATTGTTTGTGTAACAACCCTAATTGGGGTAGTGGTTTTTAAAGAAAATTTATCTGTTAGAAATAAAGTGGGAGTTTTACTTTCAGTAATTGCAATCATCATGTTTTCTTTATAAAATGAGTGCTTTAGACGATGTTTATAAAACCATTTTAATGCCTTTTGAAGGCTTAACTTATAAAGAAAAAGGAAGTAAATTTATAGGTTTTGCTTTCCCAATATCTTCAGAAGATGAAGTTAAAGAAATAATAATTGAAATTAAAAAAAAGCATTACGCAGCAAGGCATTGGTCTTACGCTTGGCAGTTGGGGGTTGACGAAATTAGCTATCGTGTTAATGATGATGGAGAGCCACATAACAGCGCCGGCATGCCAATTTATGGTCAAATACAATCTTTTGGTGTAACTAATATTTTAATTGTAGTTGTTCGCTATTATGGCGGAGTAAAACTTGGGGTTGGTGGATTAATTAGTGCCTATAAAACTGCTGCACAAAATGTTTTGGAGCAAGCTGAAATTGTTGACAAACTATTACAAAATACAATTGAACTGAGAGTGAGTTATGAAAATCTGAACAAAGTACTTCGATTTATTAAAGAACATCAATTAAATATTACTCATCAAGTAATGAATTTTGATTGTGAATTGCATGTAAATATCCCTAAATCGATGCTAGCGCATTACCATGAAAAATTTTTGGAATTACACTATTTAAAATCATTCAAAATTAGGTAAAAAAAGGAATAAGTTTATCTATCAGAATTGGTGGGGCTTTAGTTGGTCTGTTTTTATTTACATCTACAAAAACAAGTGTAGTTTTTGCTTCAATAAGTTTGTTATTTTGTTCATTAAAAAGTTCGTACGAAAATTCAATTTTAGCGGTTGGTAATTTTACTAGTGTAGTTTTAAGAGTAATAACATCGTCATATTTAGCTGGTTTTAAATAGGTTATATTTAAATTAGACACAGGTAGAATAATGCCATTTTCTTCCATTGATTTGTAACTTATGCCAATATTCCTAAGCCATTCAACCCTTCCAACTTCTAAATATTGTGCATAATTGCCATAGTAAACATATCCCATTTGATCGGTTTCTCCGTATCGAACTCTAAAATTTGTACTGTGAGTTAGCATTATTTTTTTATATTTTTTTAAGGGTCAGTAATTACAAAAAAAAAACGAGAAAATCAATAGCTAAAAAATTTTTTTATCACAAAATATATTCACAAATTTGTGAAACTACGAAATGAGACATTTTTGTAGTAAAACAGCTAAACTAACTAATCAACTTTTAATTAAATGCTAATGACTGCCGAATCTGTTTGGAATGAATGTTTGTCTTTTATAAAAGATAACATCAAACCCCAAGCATATAAAACTTGGTTTGAGCCTATAAAACCGATAAAAGTTTCTGGCAATGTATTAACAATTCAAGTACCAACCAAATTTTTTTACGAATGGCTTGAAGAGCATTATATAAAAATCTTACGAGTTGCCTTAGTTAGAGAGCTTGGCAAGGATGCTAAACTAATTTACGATGTGAAAATGGAAAATAATTACAGTAGTAATAATCCACATACCGTAAAATTTCCAAGCTCAAATCGAAATCCTATTCCCGATCAAGGGATTTCTGTTCCTGTTGAATTAAATAAAAAGGAAGTTAGAAATCCGTTTGTAATACCTGGAATCCAAAAAGTTAAGGTTGAATCACAATTAAATCCAAACTACAGTTTTGATACTTTTATTGAAGGTGATTCAAACCGGTTAGCGCGTTCTGCCGGTATGGCAGTAGCTAATAAACCGGGCGGAACTGCATTTAATCCGTTATTGATTTATGGTGGTGTTGGTTTAGGAAAAACACATATTTCACATGCCATTGGTGTTGAAATCAAAGAAAAATATCCAGATAAAACCGTATTGTATATTTCTTCCGAGAAGTTTTATCAACAATTTGTAGAATCGGTAAAGAATAACACACGCAATGATTTTATACATTTCTATCAAATGATTGATGTATTGATTATTGATGATGTTCAGTTCTTTTCGGGTAAATCAGGTACGCAGGATGTATTTTTCCATATTTTTAATCACCTGCATCAAAACGGCAAACAACTCATTTTAACATCTGATAAAGCTCCTGTTGATATGCAAGATATCGAACAACGTTTATTATCAAGATTTAAGTGGGGATTGTCGGCAGAACTTCAAGCACCAGATTACGAAACCAGAATATCTATTTTACAAAATAAAATTTTTAGAGATGGAATTGATATTCCACAAGAAATCATTGAATACATAGCTAAAAATATCAAATCAAATGTAAGAGAAATTGAAGGTGTTTTAATTTCATTGGTTGCTCAGGCATCGTTTAATAGAAAAGAATATTCATTAGCATTAACAAAACAAATTGTTGACAAGTTTGTTAAAAATACTAAGCGCGAAATTTCGATTGATTATATTCAAAAAGTGGTGTCTAATTATTTTGAAATCGATGTTCCAACCTTACAATCCAATACCCGTAAGCGGCATGTTGTTCAGGCCAGACAATTGGCGATGTACTTTTCTAAAAAAATGACTAAATCTTCACTGGCAAGCATTGGTTCACAAATTGGAAAAAGAGATCATGCTACTGTTTTACACGCCTGTAAAACTGTTGATAATTTATCTGAGACTGATAAGCAGTTTAAGCGTTACGTAGAAGAGATTACCAAAAAATTATCGTTTTAAAATCCTATGATTAATGTTTTAATGGTTTGTTTGGGCAATATTTGTAGATCGCCCTTGGCCGAAGGTATTTTAAAATCTAAAGTGAATAATGAATTGGTTTATGTTGATTCTGCCGGAACAAGTTCTTTTCACAGTGGCGAATTACCCGATAGACGATCTATACAAGTAGCCAGAAAATATGGTATTGATATTACTGATCAACGTTCGAGATTGTTTAAAGTTACAGATTTTGATAAGTTTGATTTAATTTATGTTATGGACAAATCAAATTATCAAAATGTCATTAATTTAGCTAGAAATGAACAAGACAGGGTAAAAGTTAAATTGATATTAAAAGAGAATCCAACGGCTTCTTTGCATGAAGTGCCTGATCCTTATTACGATCGAGAGCTAGGCTTTGAAAATGTATATAAAATGCTAGATGCTAGCTGCGAAATTATAGCATCAAACCTTAATTATGTTAATTAAGAGTGCAAAATTATACTTAATTCCAACTACGTTGGGCGATAATGATCCGTCAGCAGTGCTGCCTATTACAGTCAGAAACACCATTTTAGAATTAGATAATTTTATTGTTGAAAACGAAAAAACAGCCCGAAGGTTTATTAAAAAAGTTTGTCCTGAAAAAAATCAACAAGCATTAAAATTTAGTTTAATAGACAAACATACTGCTGCTACAGCATATGAGAGTTATTTAAATTGTTGTGAAGAGGGTATTTCTGTTGGTGTGCTTTCAGAAGCAGGTGTTCCTGCAATTGCCGATCCTGGTTCTGAAATAGTTAAACTTGCACATAGAAAAAATATAAAAGTAGTTCCGCTTGTTGGACCTTCATCCATTTTATTGGCCTTAATGAGTTCTGGGTTTAATGGACAAAATTTTGCTTTTAATGGCTATTTACCAATCGATACTAACGAACGTAAATCAAAAATTAAGCAGTTAGAACGATTGTCAAAAGAAAATAATCAAGCTCAATTATTTATAGAAACTCCATACAGAAACAATAAATTATTAATAGATTTAATAACTGCCTTAATGCCTTCAACAAATTTGTGTGTAGCTGTAGATTTAACGTTGGAATCTGAATTAATTATTTCTACAACAGTAAAAGAATGGAAAAATAAAAAGGTCGATTTTCATAAACGACCAGCAATTTTTATTATTCAGCAAGATTAATTTCTGTTAGTTGAATCTCAACTTTAGGATTTTTTTTGGCTTCAATTATTGTTGTGTCATATCCGCCAAACTGTTTCATAAAGTGCCTTATACTTGATCCAAACTTATCTTGAAACCTAATATTTCCGTTATTTGTTAAATACGTTTTAACATTACTTGGACCGGCTAAATGTGCGGCCGCTAAAATTCCTGATTCGGTAATTTTAGTACCATTCATTGTTTTACCAACATATTTATCTATCTCTTTTCTAAGTACGTATTTATTGGCTGCCACATAAGCATTAAATACTTTTTCTTGTAATTCAGGACTTTCTAAAAAAGATTTAGGATCATCAACACCCAATAATTTAATGGTAAATTTACTAAACTGATATTTGCCTAGATAACCGTACTTGCTGACTGCTGAGTAATTATTCTTTGATTCTTTTAGACCTAAAGCATTTCCAAAATCTATATAAGACTTTCCAACCATTAATTTAGATTGATGTTGGCTTATTTCTGTTTCGTTAGGTACAAAATTTAATGTAATAACTTCTACAAGAGGCTCTAGTTTTAAATTATTTATACGGCTAAGTTCTCTCCCAGAAAAGGTTGAAACAGTAACTATGGCTAAAAATAATAAGAAGATATAAAATTTCTTAGTCATGTCTTTTTAAATTTATCCGAAGATAAAATTAAGCGACAAAGTTATTACTTATTATTAAATATGCAAGTTTTTTGGTATAAAAAAATGTTTAAAGTGTTAAATAACAGCAAGTTGAAATGTTTTTGTTAAAAATATTTTATAAGAATTAACGCATAATTCCCTGATTATTTAACCATTTTTGGTATTTAATTGCATTGCGATTATGCTCTTGTAAAGTCTTCGCAAAAACATGCGAACCAATGTTTTCAACACTCGCACACATGTAAAAATAATCGTGTTTAGGAGCGTTAAGTACGGCATCAATCGATGAAATATCAGGCATTGAAATTAATCCCGGTGGTAACCCAATATTTTGATAGGTGTTATAAGGAGATTTAATAAGCAAATGATTTTTAAAAACTCTTTTAATAATGGTATCCTGATGCGTTTTTAGCTTGATTGCATAAACTACCGTAGGATCAGCCTGAAGTGGCCAGTTAGATGCTAATCTGTTAAGATACAATGCGGCTACCATAGGTCTTTCAGATACCAACTGTGTTTCTTTTTGAACAATGGATGCCAAAATTTGTACTTCTATAGGTGTAAGTCCAATTTTTTTGGCTTTTTCTAGGCGTTTTTCATTCCAAAAATTTTCGTATTCTGTATACATTTTAGCAATAAATTTTTCAGGGGTTGTATTCCAGTAAAACTCATAACTATTGGGAATAAATACTGCTAAAGCTGTTTCATTATTAAAATTTTTAGCTTTTAATAATTCATTATTTTTTATTTCGTTTAATAAATTAATTGAGTCAAATTCCATTTCACTTGCTACTCTTCCGGCAAATTTTTCTAAAGAATCTTGGTTGTTAAAAGTTAATTTAATAGGCGATTGTCTTCCGATTGTTAATATTCTTAAAATATTTAGGTTGCTCATCCCTTTTTCCAACCTATAACTACCTGGTTTAATAGTTTTAACTTTACTAACAACACTTAACATTACTTTGAAAGAAAAAGAACTGTTTAAATAGGGGCTAGCGTTGTTAATTATGATTTGATTATCCACAGAAGAAGGTATAACTAAACGACTATTATCTTTAACATTCGCGCTAAAAGCCATAAAATAAATCAAGAATGATATAAACACTAAAAGAAAAAAAGCTGTTGAAAAATACTTTTTAGACATAGTTATAAATTTGACTTAATTAATTGCATAAAAATTTCATCGTGAAATTTCCCTTTATAAAAATTCCACTCTTTTTTGATGCCTGCTATTTTAAAGTTTTTATTTTCAAATAATCGAATGCTTTTTTCATTATCTGTTTCAATGCAAGCATAAATTTGATGAACATCCAACTGATTAAATGTGTATTCAATTAGCAAAGAAAGTGCTTCAGAAGCATATCCATTTCCCTGAAATTTGGTTGATAATAATATTCCAACTCCTATACGCTTATGTTTTGGCTGAAAGTCATATAAATCAATCATTCCGATAGATTGATCTGTGGCATTCAACGCAATTATAAAACGCAGTTGTTTAATTTCGTATATATCTAAATGTGCATTTTTTAAATAATTACGCAATATATTTTTTGAGAAAGGTTGTTGTGTTTGACTTACCCGCCAAAAGTCTTCATCATTTTCATGTTCAAATAAAAACGATAAATCTTCGGGCTCTAAAGCTCGTAAATACACTGATTGTCCGAGTAATGCTTTCATTAAATATTAATTGTGCCTTCAAAAACAAAAGTAGCCGGACCTTTTAAAAATACATTTGTATACGAATTATTTTCTTTGGTAAATGAGACTTCTAAACTGCCTCCCAATGTTTCAATTGTCAATGTATTTTTATCGGTCATTTGAGTGTCAAACATAGCTATTGCAACTGCTGTAGCACCTGTTCCACAAGCTAATGTTTCATCTTCAACTCCGCGTTCATAGGTTCTTAGTTTAAAATGTGCATCGTTAACTTTTTCTACAAAATTTACGTTTGCTCCTTCGTTAAAATAAGGGGCACCATATCTAATTGCCCTACCTTGTGATACTACATTACAATTTTTTACCTGAGTGGTAACAATTATATGATGTGGAGATCCAGAATTTACAAAATAATGATTAGGATAATATTCTACTTGGTTTACATCAATCATTTGAAGATTAATTAAATCATTAATAACTGTTGCATAATGTAAACCATCTATTGCTTCAAAGGTAGTTTCTTTAGTTATTACACCTAATTTTTTAGCAAAAGCAACTATACATCTACCGCCATTTCCACACATGGTACTTTCTTTTCCATCAGCGTTATAATACTTCATTTTAAAATCTACAGAGGCAGATTTTTCTAATAATATCAATCCATCTGCACCAATTCCATATTTTCTGTTACAAAGTTGGTTGATTAAAGAAGTGTTATTTTCTGGAAAAATAGTTGTACGATTATCAATAATGATAAAATCATTTCCTGCACCTTGATATTTATAAAAAGTTAAAATCATCTGGGCAAATATAGTGATTTTTACTTTCAGAGTTTTAAATAAATGGCTTGGTATTTATGTGTTAAAATGAGTTAAAACCTCGTTAATTACGTGTTAAATGAGTTGAATTTATTTTAGGAAATAGTAACTTTGAAGTAACAATATTAATTAAAATATTCAATGATACATATGAAAAAAATATCTGAATTAATTCTTGTTTCTGTTATTGGAGGTGCTATTACATTAGCGTCATATCTTTGGTTTTTTAGTGATGGAATCGCTACCAATCAGTTTTCTACTGATGAAAAACCACGTATTTTACAAACCAATTTTAACAAAAATGAACTTTATGCGGCTGAGAATACTGATTTTGTTAAAGCGGCAGAAGAATCGTTAAATGCAGTTGTACATGTGAAAAATATTAGCATTCAAACGGTTAGAGATCCTTTAGTTGAGTATTTTTATGGCAGGAGTTCTGAACGTAAATTTGAACAAATTGGCACCGGAAGTGGTGTAATAATTTCATCAGATGGGTACATTGTAACTAATAATCACGTAGTTCAAAATGCCACTGATATTGAAATTACTTTAAACAATAAAAAGAAGTATAAAGCTAAACTAATAGGAGCTGATGCTAATAATGATATTGCCCTTGTTAAAATTGAAGGTAAAGAATTGCCATATATCCCGTTTGGTAATTCTGATAATTGTAGAGTAGGCGAGTGGGTATTGGCTGTTGGTAATCCATATAACTTAACCTCAACAGTTACTGCTGGTATCATTAGCGCTAAAGGGCGTGATTTAGATGGAAATTATAATATCGATTCTTTTATACAAACTGATGCGGCTGTAAATCAAGGAAATAGTGGTGGAGCATTGGTAAACACCCGTGGCGAATTGATTGGAATCAATACGGCAATTTCGTCACTTAATGGTGGATTTGTAGGATATTCTTTTGCAATACCGTCTAATATAGCAAAAAAAATAGTAGAAGATTTAATTGAGTTTGGAAATGTTCAACGAGCCTATTTAGGTATATATTATGAAGAACTTTCTGATACAAAAGCTAAAGCATTAAATTATGATTCTAATGAAGGAGTTGTAATTACAGGAATTCAGGAAAGAGGAGCAGCCAAAGAAGCTGGTTTGTTAGAAAATGATATTATAATCAAAATAAATGGCAATAAAATTACCAAATTTGGAGATTTAAACGGGCAGTTAAAATCTAAGAGACCTGGAGAATCAATAAAAGTGACCGTTTATCGCAAAAATGGTATTAAAGAACTAAATGTTACGCTTAAAAATCAATTTGGAAAAGTTGATATTGGAAAGTTTGATTTTACCGAGTATTATATTGGAGATGTTAAGCCAATTAATTCTTTAGATTTAACAAAATATAAAGTTAAAAATGGTTTGAAAATTCAGAAATTAAACAATCAATATTTATCACAACGGTTTGGAATTAAAACCGGAGATATAATTATAGGAATTGATGATAACGCAGTAAAATCTGAAAAAGAACTCGAATATTTTTTAGGTAAAGGACAAAATAAACAATATGTAATTGTGCAAATTTTAACTACTAATGGACAAGTTGAGTATATTCCAATAAAAATCAACTAATTGATAAAATATTCAAAAAATATGAATCCCGTAATTAACGGGATTTTTTTATGAAAAAAAATTTTACGAAAACGTTTGAAATTTATACTTTTGTCAAAAAAAATTAAAATGACAACAGCTCAATTTTACGAATCACAATTAAATTTTCAGACCGAAAGACGCAGAGCAACCGTAGAGTTTATTAGAATTATAAGTGACTTATGGTATGATAATGGGATTGAACTAATCTTATTTAGAAATCAATTAATTGACAGAAACGTTAGTGAAATTCTAAACTTACTCGAATACTCTCGTGAATTTGTTCAAAAACCTATTTCAATTTTTGATGCGGTTGAGATTGTTCAAGCAATAAAAGAGTTGAATTTTGTTTCTGCTAAGATTGATGTTGGTAAGTTGGTTTATGAGTTTCATTTAGAAAAAAAACAAATTTCTAAAATTGATTTTGTTAAAAAGAAATTGGCCGATGCCTTTACACCAAAAGATATAAAACCTAAAGATGTTGTTTTATATGGTTTTGGAAGAATTGGTAGACTTTTAGCCCGAGAGTTAATGGCAAAAACTGGTAAAGGAAATCAATTAAGATTGCGAGCAATAGTTATTAGAGGAGCAATAGATGCTGTAACTTTAGAAAAAAGAGCATCTTTATTGCGATTGGATTCTGTACACGGCGATTTTCCTGGTACCGTTCAGGTTGATTTAGAGAATAAATCTCTTATAATTGATGGAACCACAGTACATATGATAGCTGCCAATTCGCCCGAGGAAACCGATTATACTTCCTACGGTATATCTGATGCATTATTAATAGATAACACAGGCGCATATCGCGATAAAGATGGGTTAGGACGGCATTTAAAAGCCAAAGGAATATCAAAAGTCTTGTTTACAGCACCAGGAAAAGGTATTCCAAATATCGTTTACGGGGTAAACCATAAAGAATTTAGTCCGGATGAGCTGGATATTTTTTCAGCAGCTTCCTGTACTACTAATGCTATAACGCCGGTATTAAAAGTTATAGAAGAGAGTTTTGGCATTATAAACGGACATATTGAAACTATCCACGCTTATACAAACGATCAGAATTTAGTTGATAATTATCACAAAAAGTACCGAAGAGGAAGAGCAGCAGCTCTAAACATGGTAATAACTGAAACTGGCGCCGGAAGCGCTGTTTCATTAGCCATACCTTCTCTTAAAGGTAAATTAACATCAAACGCAATTAGAGTTCCCGTTCCAAATGGTTCTTTAGTAGTCTTAAACATACATGTAGATACTCCTGCCAGCAAAGAAACAGTAAATACAACTGTAAAAAAGTATGCTTTAGAAGGTGATTTGGTAGAGCAAATTAAATATTCGTTAAACAATGAATTAGTATCATCGGATATTATAGGTACGGCAGCCCCTGCTATTTTTGATAGCAACGCAACTATTGTAACTAACGACGGAAAAAATATGGTTTTATATGTTTGGTATGATAACGAGTATGGTTATAGCCATCAGGTTATACGATTAGCAAAATACATTGCCAAAGTACAACGATTTTCTTATTACTAATTAACTATCAACAAGTTTTAACCAAAGAAAAAGCCGAAACTTATGTTTCGGCTTTTTTTGTTGTAAATGTTTGATTTTTAAATAAAAATAATTTGAGTACCTTCAACATCGGCTCTTTCGTAGAAATCTCCAATAGTTAAAATGCCATCTAAATCATCAATTAAATCTTTTTCTTCTAATTTAAACATATCTACAGCTAATTTACAAGCCCATAGTTTACAACCTGAGGCTGACAAAATTTCTAAAAATTCATCAACTGGAGGCATGTCTAATTTTTCCATTTCTTTTTTCATCATCATAGATGCAAATGCTTCCATACCTGGCAATCCGCCTAACATTGTTGGCATTGGCATCGCTGGATTTCCAACAGTAGCTACTTTTAAATGTTTAAGTTTCTTTTTTGTAATTGCATCTAATCCAAAGAAAGTAAAGAATACTTCTGCTTCAATTCCTTCCATTCTTGCTCCATTTGCCATTACCATTGCTGCATAAGCGCTATCAATATGAGCTTTTGACAAAATGAATAGCATTTTTTTAACAACTGATTTTCCCATTTTATTAAATTTTTAAGATTAGATACAACTTTTTGGTTTTGGAATTCCGGCAATTCTGGTTGCTTTTTTTAAAGGTCCACCTGGAAATAATGCGTAAAATTCTTTAATATCAATTACACCGCTTCCTTTGATACCTCTAACTGAAAGTGCTTCTCCAGATTTAAATTGATTTTGAATCCATTCTATTACTTTAAAATGTGCATCAGTTAATGTTACTTCTTCTTCTTTTGCAATTGCAAAAGCAACATCTTTATCCCATTGTGATAAATCTGCTAAATATCCGTCATCAGTTAGGTTAATTGTTTTACCTGCTACGTTTAGTTCCATAATTTTATAGTTATTATTGTTATTAATGATTAATCTAATTTTTTACCTAATTTACTCATATTTCTTGAAACAAGCGGAATCGGAATTCCTTTTAATAACATGTTCCAATAGATCCATTTAAATGCCATTTTTCCAAAGTGATTTAATCGTGTTTCTTTTAACAAACTCATTGGTCCAACAACTGGTAATGGAAATTTACCTTCTACCGGTTCTTGTTTGTAGTTAAAATCGATTAACAAGCCTTTTCCATGTCCAGTTTCAATAAAACAATTTGCATGGCCATCAAATTCTTCTTTTAAAGGCTTTCCATCGATGTATAATAAAATATTATCTGTTAATGTTTCTGCTTGGAAATGTGCAACAGAACCTGCTTTTGATGCAGGAACATTGGAAGCGTCACCAATTACAAAAACATTTTCGTGTGCTTCAGATTGTAAGGTAAAATGGTTGGTTGGTATAAAGTTTAAATCATCTCCCATACCAGATCTTTTAATTACATCATCTCCCATATTGGTTGGTACAGTCACTAGAATATCATAAGGCACTTCTCTTCCTTCGTAATCTAGTATTTGATTGTTATCATTGTCAACACTTTCGATAGCAAAATCTGTAACAACTTTAATGTTTTTTTCTTTTAACAAATAGCTCAATGCTTCTGTTGCTTTAGGCTTTGTAAAAGCACCTCCGAGTGGAGTTACATAGGTTAAGTCAACTTTATCTCTCATTCCTTTTTTGGTGAAATAAGAATCTGCTAAGAACACAAATTCTAGAGGAGCTACCGGACATTTAATTGGCATTTCTGTAAAATGAACTACCATTTTTCCGCCTTTAAATTCACGTAATTTATTTCTCAAAGCTACAGCACCTTCAAACGTATAAAAGTCAAAAACATTTTTATGCCAGTTTGTACCTTTCATCCCGTCAATTTCCTCAGGGGCTATTTTTGCTCCCGTAGCAACTATTAAGATGTCATAATTTAATACTTCGCCTTCCAATTCAACCTTATTATCACTAGGAAGTATCTTTTCAATTTTTTTTTGAATATAATTTACACCTTTAGGAATAAACTTCTTTTTATCTTTTTTTACCTGATCTTCTGTATACGTATCAAAAGGTAAAAACAAAAATCCTGGTTGGTAATAGTGCGTTTTATACTGGTCAACAATTGTTATTCGCCAATCATTTTTTGATAGTTTATGATTTAAATGATTCGCCATCATTGTACCTGCAGTACCAGCACCAAGTATTACTAAATTTTTCATATGGTAACTAATTCTTTTATAGTTTAAAATTGTTAATTAATTATGTTAATAAAATCTTAATGCAAATTTACGGCTTAAATTTGGTTAAATTATAGAACTAAATGTCTAATATAGAATTATGTAACTTGGGTTACATAAGCAGAATAATTAATCTAACAATCAATATACTAAATAGGGGTTAATTCCCTATTTTTATAAAAAATTTATAAGATTTATGAATTACATAGCTGCTCAAATTGAGGCTTTGCGAAATGAATTACATCAGCATAATTACAATTATTACGTGTTAGATAAACCTGTTATTTCCGATTTTGAGTTTGATAAACTGTTAAAAAAATTACAAGATTTAGAATCTCAGTATCCAGAGTATTTTGACGAAAATTCGCCAACACAACGTGTAGGAGGCCAAATAACTAAAAATTTTATAACAGAGAATCATCAAAACAGAATGTATTCGTTGGATAATTCTTATTCTAAGGAAGGTTTAATAGAATGGGAAAAGCGAAATATAAAACTGTTAGGAACTACATCAATTTCATATACCTGTGAATTAAAATATGATGGAGCGTCCATTAATTTGATTTATGTTAATGGTAAACTCAGTAAAGCTATTACAAGAGGAGATGGTTATCAGGGCGATAATGTTACGGCTAACATTAAAACAATAAAGTCAATTCCACTATTAATAAAAACTACTAATTTTAGTGATTTTGAAATTCGAGGAGAAATAATCTTGCCAATAGAAGGCTTTAATAAAATGAATCAAGAGCGGATTGAAGCAGGTGAAGATCTGTATATGAATCCAAGAAATACAGCCAGTGGAAGTTTAAAATTACAAGACAGTGCTGAGGTTGCTAAACGTCCATTAGATTGTTTATTATATCAGATAATTGGGGATAAATTACCTTATAAAACACATTTTGAAAACCTTGAATTTGCTAACAGTTTAGGGTTTAAAATTCCGGATTCAATGAAAGTTGCAAAAAATTTAGACGAGGTTTTTGAATTTATTGATTATTGGGAAAGTAAAAGACATGATTTACCCTACGAAACTGATGGAGTGGTTATAAAAGTAAATGCTATAGATTTTCAAAAAGAATTAGGATATACTGCAAAATCACCTCGTTGGGCTATCGCTTATAAATATCAAACAGAGCAAGTTTCAACGAAGCTTTTAAGTATTGATTATCAGGTCGGAAGAACAGGAGCAATTACTCCGGTTGCCAATTTAGAACCTGTGCAATTAGGCGGAACTATTGTTAAACGTGCTTCTCTACACAATGCTGATCAAATTGAAAAACTAGCATTGTGTTTAAATGATGAAGTTTTTATTGAAAAAGGCGGAGAAATAATACCTAAAATTGTGGGTGTTAATATTGATGCTAGAACAGAAAGTTCAAAGAAAATTGCTTTTATATCTCATTGCCCAGAGTGTAATACGAAATTAGTTAGATCAGAGGGTGATGCTAAACATTACTGTCCAAATGAAAATAGTTGTCCGCCACAAATAACAGGAAGAATTATTCATTTTATTAGCAGAAAGGCGATGAATATTGACGGTATTGGGGCAGAAACGGTTGAATTGCTTTTTAAAAACAGGCTTATTTACGATATTGCAGATTTATATTCACTTACTGAATCTCAATTGTTGCCGTTAGAACGAATGGCAGAAAAATCGGCACAAAATATTATCTCTGGGATCGCAACATCAAAAGAAATACCTTTTGAAAAGGTCTTATTTGCTATTGGAATTCGTTTTGTTGGTGAAACCGTAGCTAAAAAATTAGCCAAGCACTTTAAAACGATTGATAATATTTTGAAAGCTTCTTATGATGAACTCGTTTCAGTTGATGAAATAGGAGACAAGATTGCCCAAAGTATCATTGATTTTTCTAGTAATTTAAATAACATACAATTAATAGAACGCTTAAAACAAGTAGGAGTACAGTTTAAACTGAAAGAAAGTGAAGTTCAAATTACATCAGAGATTTTAAAAAATAAAATAGTTGTTGTTTCAGGTGTATTTGAAACCTTAAGCAGAGAAGAACTTAAAAGGCTAATTGAATTAAATAGCGGAAAAGTTGGTAGTTCAATTTCTTCAAAAACATCTTTTCTTGTTGCCGGTGATACTATGGGACCAAGTAAAAGAATTAAAGCAGAAGAGCTTAAAATACCGATATTAACCGAACATGAGTTTATACAAATGTTGGCAACAAGTATAAGAAGACTGCGATAGGATGAAACGATAACGACAATTTTGAATTAAGAAATGATTTAATTTTTTGAAAGGGACAGTGCAATTTTGAATGAATTTATTTTTTTCTTTCCGCCTCCTAAAGAAATAAGCAAACCCCACCCAAATTGCACACATTGCCAAAGCCCAAGAAGCCACGGCTAAAACCAGCTCTTTGCCGTAGAGTACAATCATTCTAAGCTGATAATTTTATGTCTGTTTTAGATTTATTTAAAAAGGGTGAAAAATATTTGGTGGTTAAAAAAAATCTATGTTTATTTGCACTACAAAACAATATTAGTACAATACGTATATGAATATAGACGGCACAAAAGATACAATAATTAGCGTAGCAAACAAGCTATTTAGCCGTTTTGGATTTCATAAAACCTCCATGGACGAAATTGCTAAAGTTGCCCGAAAAGCTAAAGGATCCTTATATTATCACTTCGCAAGTAAAGAAGAACTGTTTAAAGAGGTCATTACTAAAGAGATAGAAAATCTTAAAAATCAATTATCTGCTATTGTTACCAATACCAACTACAGTGCAGATGAAAAATTGAGAAACTATTTATACAAGAGAATGGAAATATTAAATATTACCTCTTGCTACCACGAAACCCTTAAAGCTGATTTTTTTGAGCATTTCCATTTTATTGACGATTTGCGAACCGATTTAGACAACTGGGAGAAAGAAAACTTAAAGTCAATAATTAATCAAGGTGCAGATTCAGGTCAGTTTGAGATAAATTCACAGATTGATATATTGTTAGATGTTATTTTGATGGTTATGAAAGGGCTGGAAATACCATTTTTTCTTCAAAATAAATATGAAAAGTACGCTCCCCATTTTGATGGCCTTATAAAAATTTTAAACAAAGGACTGGCGAGATAATTTTTTTTACAAATAACTGACTAAAAAACAATAATTGTATAAATATACTTTTAATTAGATGAATAAATTAGTAGAATACATCATAAAATACCGATGGCATACTGTGGTATCCGTCTTTTTGTTAACAGTTTTCTTAGGTTTTCAGATAACTAAACTGCATATAAATGCAGACATAATAAGCTCGTTAC
>JAGXRT010000016.1 GCA_018335575.1 Bacteroidota bacterium
AATTCCAAAGTGACTCAAAAAGAGTTTTTATTGCAAATAATGCCTTTTAAGAATAAGGTATACAGATTGGCAAAAAGATTGTTAATATCTTCTGATGAAGCAGAAGACGCAACGCAAGAGTTATTTGTTAAGCTCTGGAATAAAAGAGATGACATTGCAGAATTAAAAAGTATTGAGGCCTATGCAATGACGATGACCAAGAATTATTGTTTTGACAGATTAAAATCTAAACAAGCAAGTAATTTGAAATTAGTACATACTAATTATGTTTCAAAAGATGTTTCATTGGATAAAAAGGTTGAATTAGATAATAGCGTTCAAATTGTCAAAAGATTAATGAATCAATTGCCAGAACAACAGCGAATAATCATTCAGCTTAGAGATGTAGAAGAATATGATTACGATGAAATTTGTGAGATACTTGATATGAACCAAACAGCAGTTAGGGTTGCATTGTCAAGAGCAAGAAAAACAATACGCGAACAACTTATTAAAACACATGCATATGGATTGGGGTAATATAGAAAAATTGTTAGAAAAGTACGAAAACGCAGAAACTACCTTATCAGAAGAAAAGTTTTTAAAAGAATTTTTTCAAAACGATGAAGTACCTGAGCATTTTCAAGATTACAAAGTTTTATTTAGCAGCTATAATGCTTTTAAAGAAGATGAATTTAAACCAATACTAAACGTTAGTAAAAAGAAATTTAATTGGTATTATTTATCAATAGCAGCTTCAATAGTACTACTGTTTTCAATAAGTTTAGGATATAATGAATATGATAAAAGAATACAAGCACAAAAGGCATACACAGAAACTAAACAAGCCCTGGATTTATTATCATACAATATGAATAAAGGAAATATGGCATTTGTACAACTTAAAGAATATCAATACACAACAGAAAAAGTTTTTAACGTCCCTAAATAAACAATACAATGAAAAAAATAATCACATTATTAGTAATGTTGGCTGTAACAGTAGGTGTTTCAGCTCAAACATCAGTCTTCAAAAAATTTGAAGATTTAAATGAAGTTACCTCTGTAGTTGTAACTCAAGAAGCTTTTAAACTGATGAAAAATATGGGTGGTAATTCTCCAGAAGCTAAAGAATATCAAGATTTGATTAGCGGATTATCAGAATTAAAAGTACTTGTTACAGAGAATCAGAAAATTGCAACAGATATGCAATCTAGTTTTAATGCATACACCAGTAGTGGAAAATTAACCGAGTTAATGCGCGTTAAAGATAAAGGAAGTAACGTTTCAATATTTATCAAAAAAGGATCAAAAGAAGATTTGGTAAATGAATTGGTTATGTTTGTAAACGATGGTAACAGTGCAAAAAAACAAACGGTTTTAATGTCACTTACTGGTACAATAGACTTAAATAAAGTTTATAGATTAACAGAACAGATGAATGTTCCGGGCGGTGAACATCTTAAAGGTACCAAAAAGAAATAATATGAAAACAAGTTTTAAAATTTTAGGATTAATTCTTTTAATCGGGTTTCAAAGTTGTAATAATACACAATCCTTACAAGAGTACATAGTTGAAAAGCAACAATCTAATGAGTTTATTGCAATTGATATTCCTACAAGTATTATTGCTTTAAAAGATGAAAATGCTTCTGAAGAAACCATAAAAGCACTTGCCAGTATTAAAAAATTTAACTTTGTAGGATTGCAGTTAAATGATAATAATAAAATGTTGTATAACGCAGAAAAAGAACAAGTTAAGCTTATTTTATCAAACAAAGACTTTAAGGAGATATTTCGTTTAAAATCTGGTAAAAATGAAGTTCTAGTTAAGTATCTAGGTGATGCAGAAAATATCGATGAAGTTGTTTTTTTTGGAGCAGATAATGAAAAAGGATTGGCATTAGTTAGGGTATTAGGAGAGAACATGAATCCTGCAGAAATGGTTAAACTAATGAATAATATAAATGTAAACAAAGATAGTGGCGAGCTTAAAAGTCTACAATCTATATTTGAAAACATGAAATAATTATTTACATATTTTATTTGATAAAAGCCTTACCTGTGTAAGGCTTTTTAACTTTAAATTAACGGCTAATCAAAATTCAATACTTAATTTTGAAATCAATATTAAATTATTTGCAATGAAAAAAATTATAGCAATTTTGTTTCTATTTTATGTTTCAATTACAATTCTAAATGCGCAACATTATATTACGAGAAATAATTATAGGGCAGAGCGAGAGAAGATTAACAATTTGATACACACCAAATTAAATGTTAGTTTTAATTTTGAGAAAAGTCAGTTAAATGGTGAAGCTTATTTAACATTAACACCTCATTTTTATCCAACTTCTACATTGACATTAGATGCAAAATCGATGTTGATTCACGAAGTTAAGATAAACGGTGTTAAAGCACCATTTAATTACTTTCAAAATGAACTAACAATTGAACTGGGTAAAACCTATACTAGAGATGAAAAATACGAAGTATATGTAAAATATACAGCTAAACCAGAAGAAGTTAAGCAAAAAGCGAGTGAAACAATAAAAGATGCTAAAGGCTTGTATTTTATAAATCCAACAGGTTCAGATCCAACTAAACCTACTCAAATTTGGACCCAGGGAGAAACTGAGTCCAGTAGTTGCTGGTTTCCTACCATTGATGCTCCTAATCAAAAATCAACACAAGAAATATACATAACGGTTCCTAATAAATTTAAAACCCTATCTAATGGAAATCTAGTGTCTCAGGTACAAAATCAAAATGAAACCAGAACAGATTATTGGAAAATGGATAAACCGCACGCTCCTTATTTATTCTTTTTAGGTGTAGGAGAGTACAGTGTTGTTAAAGACAATTGGAAAGGAAAGATTGTTGATTATTATGTAGAAAAAGAATACGAATCAGTAGCTAGAGATATATTTGGTAAAACACCAAAAATGCTTCAATTTTATTCTGATTTAACCGGTATCGAATATCCGTGGGATAAATACAGTCAGATTGTTTGTAGGGATTATATAAGCGGAGCTATGGAAAATACTACGGCTGTGATTCATGCAGAAAATGCCTATCAAACTAAAGGTCAATTAATTGATAAGAACAGTTGGGAATCGACTATTGCACATGAAGTATTTCATCATTGGTTTGGAAATTTAGTAACAGCCGAAAGTTGGAGCAATTTATCAATAAACGAATCTTTTGCAAATTACAGCGAATATTTATGGATAGAACACGAATATGGTAAAGATGCTGCTGATGCTCATCTTTATCAAGATCTTCAACTGTATTTTTCAGATCCAGAACAAAGTACCAAAAACTTAGTTCGATTTGAATACGGTCATCGGGAAGATATGTTTGATTTGGTAAGTTATAATAAAGGAGGAGCGATACTACATATGTTGAGAAATTATATTGGCGATGATGCTTTTTTTGAAAGTTTAAAGCGCTTTTTAAAAGAAAGACAATATAAAACAGCTGAAGCTACACATTTTAGATTAATTGCAGAAGAAGTTAGTGGTAAAGATTTAAATTGGTTTTTTAATCAATGGTTTTATGGAAATGGTCATATTAAATTAAACGTAGTTTATCAACTTAATAAGTTAAATAATACAGTAAATGTTATTATAAAACAAGGAGAAAAAGTTTTTGAATTTCCACTAACAATTGATGTTTACGAACCAAATGGAGTATCAAACTATACAGTTTGGGTTGATGCTAAAGAGAAAACATTTACGTTTAATTATTCACAGCTTCCAAAACTTATAAATGTAAATGCAAATAGATCATTAATTGCAGAAATTACAGATTCAAAGAGTTTAGAAAACTACATGTATCAATATAAAAATGCACCAAAGTATTTAGACAGACGAGAAGCAATTATTGAATTAGCCAAACATCAGTCAAATAAAGAAGTTTTTAAATTAATGGTTGAAGCTCTTGCTGATAAGTATTATGAAAACAGAATATTAGCTTTAGAGATGATCGATTTATTTGATAAAAATAATAAAAGAGAAGCTATTGCAATTATTGAAAACATTGCAAAAACAGACCCAAAAACTTTAGTGCGAGCTAGTGCTTTAAATGCCCTGGCAAAGTTGATTGATTTAAAATATAAGCCAGTATTTGAAGATGGTATCCAGCATATATCAATATCAATTAAAGGAGCATCTATATTGGGATTAATGCAACTAGATAAAACAGCTGCTTTGAAAGCAGCAAAAAATTTAGATGAAAAATCAAAAGAATATTGGGCACCAATGCTTGTTAAAATATTTATAAATGAAAATGATACTTCAGAAGATGAATATATTTCTAAGTTTCTTTTAGATGGAATGTTTTCAACAGATAAAGAATTAACAGATTTATACTCAGCTAAATTTAATCAGCTTACTAAAGGAAATAATGCTATAGTATTTCAAAACATAGTTAATGATTTTGTAATAAAAGGAAAAGCGTATAAAAAATATAATTTTGATAAAGCAGCTTTGTATTATTTTCAACAAATGCTAACCACTCAACAATCTTTAAACCATTTTAATAAAGAAGATTTATTAAAGATAATCCGAAAAGGAATGGCAGAATTGGTTGATTAAATCGTTAACTGAACTATTTAATTATAATGAAAAACCCAGTTTAGACACTGGGTTTTTTCTTACTAACTAACCTTTAAAATATACTTAATATTACTTTTGGGTGATATATACTTTAATTTGGGGTGGTTGTCTTTAATCCTTTGGAGTATAATTGGTAAACGTTTTATCAGAATATAAGATAACAATTTGATCAATTTCTTTTGATTTATCTACGCTCTGTTCATTTCCGGGTAAATTACTTTTAATTGTATCTTTTGGAGTATCTTTTATATTTTCTTCCTCAGATTCTTCAATCGCTGAGAATAGCGTATATGATTTTTCAGTTTCATTTTTTTCATTTAACGGAAATTTTCCTTTACCATTAACAAACCAATATAGATCAACTTCAGGAAAGTTTTCCAATATTTTCATTACAAAATCTAAACTAGGTTTATTTCTACCAGAAAGTAAGTGTGAAATACTTGATCGCTGAACATCTAACATATCTGCTAATGCTGAAGGAGAAAGCTCATAATACTCTAAAAGTTGTTTAAGTCTATCTGCTATATCCATAATTTACTTTTGTTAATCATAAATAATGTTACACAAATGTAAACATTAATTTCAAATAACCAAATTAAAATTGAAATATTTTACAATAATAAATAATAAAAATTAATCAATAATGATATATACACTTATAATATATAAGTGATAATACAGTTATAGGTTTAAATAAATAAGTACAGATACTTGCTAATAGTCTTACAAAGTAAGAATTTATAAATGAAACTAATAATAACTTATAGTAAGCAAAAATATATTATATAATAATAAATAAAAGTATAAAACAATAATATACTTAAAATATATAACTATATATCTTTAAAGCACTTTATATATGTAATATATCTTAAAAACATACTTCATATTATTAAAAAAACGATTAAAAAAGTTATAGTATATAACAAATAATATCTTTTTAAGTTACAATATATAAGTTTAATATAACTAAAAGGTTAATATATGTAATATATATACTTTCATTTATAATATCATTTCAGTATAATTTTATTAAGATTCATGCAGCTGCTAATTAAATAGTACACATATGTAAATTGTATGCAAAAACTGAAAATCCAATTAGAAATATCCAACGTAACAAATTGGAAGCGTATACTTAAATACATATACTTAAGTATAAGTACACATATTAATGTATAAAGAGCAGAAAAAGAGGTAGATAACATGAAACAATAAGATTTATCTATAATGAACTACTTTACAAACGTCGAGAGCTTACAGTTTTACAATTGTAATATTATAAAAGATGATAGATAGTTGACAACGGTAAACATTTTTTACTTTACATTTGTAACTCATTTTAAGTTATGGATTTTAATTACGTTTTAAATAATTATCAAAGGTTTTCTGCATATAAAGATTTTAATACTTTGAAAATAACGTTATCTGATGTACTTCCTGTATTTGAAAAATTAAAATTAAATTTTCTAAATATCGCAGGGAAATCGGAGTTAGGTAACGACATCTATCATATTAAAGTTGGTACTGGAACTATTAGAGTTCTAATTTGGACACAGATGCACGGAAATGAATCTACTGGTACTAAAGCTATAATTGATTTGTTGAGCTTTTTAAAGGACATTTTTTTTTCTGAGTTTTCTGAAATTATAAAGTCCAACCTCGAAATTCACATAATTCCCATTTTAAATCCAGATGGAGCCGAGTTATACACACGAGAAAACGCTTTAGGAATTGATCTTAATAGAGATGCAGTTAATTTTTTAGCAGCTGAAAGTAAAGTTTTAAAATCAGTTTTAGATAAAATTAAACCACACTTTTGTTTTAATCTTCATGATCAGCGAACAATTTTTAATGTTGAGGGGACTAGGAATCCAGCAACAATTTCTTTTTTAGCACCCTCTGTTGATGAAGCTAGATCTTTGGTTGACTCTAGAAAAGTAACAATGAGTGTTATAGTAGCTATGAATTCTGTATTACAGCAAATTATTCCAAACCACATTGGAAGATATACCGATGAATTTTATCCCACAGCAACAGGTGATAATTTTCAAAAAGCAGGCTATCCAACTATTTTAATAGAAGCTGGACATTATTATAACGATTACAATAGAGTAGAGGTTACTAAATATAATTTTATTGCTTTATTACAAGGTTTATATTTTATCGCAACATCAAATAATTTTGATAACTACGAACCATATTTTAAAATACCTAATAACGATAAAAAATTTTTTGATATCCTTTATCGCAATGCTTATTACCAAAATTCCATACAAGATGTAGGTGTCTTGTATAAATATAAAGTTGAAAATCGGCACTTAAAACAGTATTCAGAAATAGAAAAAGCGGGCGATTTATCTGATTTTTTTGGACATAAGGAAGAAAATTTAAATGGCAACTTGCTTTTATTGTAATAAATTAATTTATTCTTAATAATTATTGCTTTTTTTTTGATTTTTTTTATTTATTTTTGCAGTATGATTATGATTATTAAATATACTTCATTATGAAAAAATATGTTTTAGATGAAATAGATCATCAAATTTTAGATATCTTAATAGAAAACGCTCGTACTCCTTTTACAGATATCGCAAAGCAATTGTTAGTTTCAGCTGGAACTATACATGTGCGTGTTAAAAAAATGGAAGATGAAGGTGTAATTAAAGGTTCTACTTTAACAGTTGATTATGAAAAAATGAATTATTCTTTCATAGCTCACGTTGGAATCTTTTTAGAAAAAACGATGTATACTAAACAAGTGATGGAAGATTTAAAGAAAATTCCTTATGTTACTGTTGCATACGTTACTGCTGGTAAGTACAATATTTTCTGTAAAATTAGAGCGAGAGATACTAACCATGCAAAAGAAATTATTTTTGATATAGATGATATTAAAGGAGTTGTAAGAACAGAAACTATGATTTCCCTTGAAGAAACTATCAATGATAAAAAACGATTATTACACTCTATATTTAGAGAATTAGAGTAATTAATTTCTAAAAAAAAAACCACGCTTTTGCGTGGTTTTTTTATGGATATTAATTAACTATTATATTGGCGTTTCTATTGCTTTAATTAACAATTCTGAATGCTTATGAGGTTTTATAGCCTCAATAAAAGCATTAATTGGAATAATATCGTTTTCTTCAATCCAATAAGCAATTGCACTCAAAATAGCACTTCGTTTTCCAACTTTTCTTGAAAATGGTTTAGTAATTTTAGTTTGGCATTCAAAATTGACAATATCATCAGCATATACTGATGTACCGTTGTTTAAATATTTTTGTACTTTTTCTAATCCATCTTCAGTCATTACAAAAATAACATCAGGCGCATCTAATCCTGTATAATTAATATGATTTTTAGATAAAATTACTTCTGCTACAGAGAAACCGGTACCTACTGTAACAGGGTATTCTCCTTTCATTGTTGCATGTAATCCTGCATACATACCTGCTTTAGCCAACAATTCTGCTGCTAATTGAATTCCGCCTCCAGCAGATCCAGCTAACAAAATTCTATAATTATCTTCTATTTTAGTAGGATACAAAATAGGAATTTCTTTAACAAAATTTAAAAGCGATGTTGTAGTTCTGTAGTTAACTTCATTAACTTTTCTGTTGTTTAATAATGCATCGGCTTCTTGAGAAAATTCGTCTAATTCCTTAATTTTTTGAAGTCCATAGGAAGGACAAACACTTGCTAATTCTAACAATGAAAAACCAGGAGTTTCAACGGCATGTTTTATACTTTCTGTAAAATTTACCGGTGATAATACTCTTGCACTACTCATGGCACCTGCTTGATGAGCCAACTTTACTATATCAAAAGGAGGGATGCCTTCTTCAACTTGACGCATCTCTTTAAACTTATCGGTAGATAAACCGCTTATTTGTCCGCCAGTCATACCGTATAGCAAATTATTGAATACCAATAATGTAATATCGATATTTCTTCGGGCAGCTTCTAGTAAATGTTGTAGGCCAATTGTTGCTCCACCATCACCCTGAATAACAATTACCTTTTTAGAACGATCGTTTAAGCCCATTGCAACTCCTAGTCCTAGAGCAGGAGCTCTACCGTGTAAACCGTGGACGGTATGTGTTGCAAATAAAGGATCAACCAAGCCACTGCAGCCGATATCACTTACAATAATTATATCCAAGGGATTGTATCCTAATTCTGATAATGCTTTTGATATATTATTTACCACAACTCCATGACCACATCCGGGGCAAAATGGCATTTTTTTTCCTGTTAATATTTCACTTTTCATAGGTTAAATGCTTTTATAACATCATCAGGATTAATCATATGTCCCATTTTGTTAACTTGATATACGTTTGATTTATGTTGTTTCCCAAAAATTATTTCTTTGTACTGACCGCCAATATTTTCTTCTACAAAATAAATATTGTTATAACTCTCTATAATTGAAATAATTTTAGGAGCTACAGGTAATATTGTTTTTACAACTAAAAGTGACACTTTTACATTATTCTTTCTTAATTCCTTAACAGCATCTCTACAAGCTCCGGCAGATATGCCATAGGTTACAATAAGATGTTCATTGGTAGATTCATTATCAAGCTCATAAAAAAGATATTTATCAATGCTGTTTTCAATTTTATCTTTTAAGCGTTTTGTATTTGCTAATGCATTTGGTGAATTTTTTTGTATCATTCCTTCATCATCATGTGTTGAAGAATTTAATCTAACTAAATGTTTATTATTTGCAACAGGAATAAAGGGAGGGACTAAGGTTTCATCAGCAAAATAAGTTTTATAAGGCAATTTTATATTTTTTGGTGTTCGATCTACTGGTTTTATATCATGTAATTTAGTTAAATCAAAACTCTTTTGAGTCATTACCATTTCTTTTGAAGTGAGTAAGATTACAGGAGTTCTAAGATTAACAGATGTTTTAATAGATTCTTCTGCCAATGTCCAAGCATCTTCAAAGTTAGATGGGCAGAAAACGGGAATTGGGAAACCTCCAGAAATCAAACCATTAATAAAACTTAAGTCACCTTGAGCGCCGGTTGTAGCTGAACCGGTACTTGGACCTAGCCGTTGTGTTACTATAACAAGCATAGGTAATTCCATCATGTAAGCCATATTAAATGTTTCTGCCATAAGTGCTAGTCCAGGAAAAGCAGTTGATGTTACTGGTAATTTTCCTGCAGCTGATAAACCAGACATCCATTGAAGTACTGTAATTTCATCTGGTCCGGCTAAAAAAAGAGGAAACCGTAATGATCCGTATGAGTAAAATTTATTTGAAGGAGTAATTGGATAACCGATAAAAGCATCGGCTCCGGCTTTTACACATGCTTCTGTAATTAACAACGAAGCATCTGTTAATGCCATTTTTGATTTCTGTGTTTCCAAACGATTTAAAGTTACTTATTAATAGATGTAAATTTACTTAAATAATGTAAAACATACATTTAAAATGGCAATATTTAATAACATAGTTTGGGTTAACTAATTTAAATTATTTATAGTTAATTTTTCAAGGTATTTATAAAATATTAAAAATCATTCATTAAAAAATATTTTTTTCGTAATTTTAAAGTTGTATGAATGATGATATTTTAATTATAAAATGATTGATAATAATTTAAATTTTTATAAAATATGTTTTGATAACTCAAGAGAGGGAATATTAGTTACAGATTTATTAGGGAAAATTATATTGGTAAATAAAAGAGTAGAATCCATATTTGGATATAAAGAACATGAACTCGTTAATGAAAATGTAAACTTGTTATTACCTAAATCTATTAGAAATAAACTTAAGTTAGCTAACAATCATAATATTTCATATCAAGAAATAAACATAGATCAACGTAACTTATATGGCATACATAAAGACGGTCATAAAGTACCTGTAATTATTGGATTAAATACTTTTGAGTTAAATGGACAAACCTATGTTAAGGCATTTATTTCTGATATAACTAATTACAAAAAGAAAGAACAACTTTTTAGAAAACTCAATGTTAATCTTGAACAAGAAGTTAAAACTAAAAATGAAGAACTTAAAGTAATAAATAAACAATTAAAAGAAGCTAATAAGATACTGATTATTGAAATTCAAAATAAAATTATTGCTGAAAAAAAAGTTAAATCTGCACTTGAAAAAGAAAAAGAATTAACCAATATGAAGTCAAATTTTTTAACCTTGGCATCGCATGAGTTTAGAACACCCTTAAGTGGCATAATGACATCTGCTACGTTAATTGATAAGTATGCTCAAAACAATAGTGTTGAAAAAATTGAAAAACATGTTGATCAAATTAAAGCTATGGTGCATCATTTAAATAGAATTTTATATGATTTTTTAACCCTAGAGCAACTTAATAACAATGAATTTAAATTAAATAACACAAATCTTAACCCTTTTGAACTAATTAATTCTATTATAGTAGATATAAAATCACTGTTAAAAAAAGAGCAAAAAATAAAGTATATAGTTTTTAACTCTAATAAAGAAATAAGCTGTGATAAAAAAATTTTAATCGCTGTTATTACAAATTTATTATACAATGCAATTAAATATTCTCACGATAACAGTTTAATAGAGTTAAGCTCAAAAATTAGAAATAAAAAATTAATTATCTCTATTAAAGATAACGGAATTGGAATTCCTAAAAATGATCAAAAACATATTTTTGAACGATTCTTTAGAGCTCGCAATGCATTGGAAATACAAGGTACAGGAGTAGGATTAAACATAATAAAAGGGTATGTAGATAATATGGGAGGTTCAATTAAATTTAAAAGTATTGAAAATATAGGTACAACTTTTACAGTTAACTTACCAATTAAATCAACAATTAAAATCGAACATTATGAAAAAGAAGGTGTTACTTATTGAAGATGATGAAATTGTTAGAGAGAATACTGCCGAAATTTTAGAGCTGGCTAATTATAAAGTAGAAACAGCTAAAAATGGAAAATTAGGCATTGAAAAATCTAAATCATTTATGCCAGACATCGTATTGTGTGATATTATGATGCCAGAGCTCGATGGCTATGGAGTATTGCAAATATTCTCTAAATGTAAGCGTATGTCTGTAGTTCCATTTATTTTTCTCACCGCTAAAAGTGAAATGAAAGAAATTAGAAGAGGTATGAACTTAGGCGCAGACGACTATATATTAAAACCTTTTGTTGAATCAGAATTGTTAAATGCTATTGAAACGAGATTAAAAAGAAACGATGCAATCCATGCTAAATATAAAAAATCTACTAAAAATGAAGACGCTGAAATATTAATTGATGATTTTTTAACCAATGAAAACTTATCAGAATACAAAAAAGATACTACCATTTATTGCGAAGGAAATAACAGCAATCATCTATATCTAATCAAAAGGGGAGAAGTAAAATTATATAAAATAAGTTCTGATGGTAAAGAATTAATTACAGGTATATTTAAAGAAGGAGATTATTTTGGGTATAGTTCATTTTTTACAAAATCTGCTCATTCAGAAAATGCCGTTTGCATTACAAACTGTAGCATTTATAAAATTTTAAAAGAAGATATCATCTATTTAATAGAAAATAATCATCAATTTGGATTTCATTTTATTGAACGATTATCAGAAAATGTAAAAGAAGTAAAAGAACAATTAATACAAATGGCCTACGGATCTGTAAGAAAAAAAACAGCTGCTTCCTTAATAAAATTAGCATTAAAATCTTCAGATGAGAATGAAATAAAAATAAGTAGAAGTGATTTGGCGTCGTTAACCGGAATTGCTAAAGAAACTTTAATTAGAACATTAACAGATTTTAAAGACGAAGAATTAATTACTACCTCAAGAAAAATAGTAAAAATTATTGATCTTGAGAAACTTAAAAAGATAAATTAAATTTTTAAAGTGTTCATTATCAATAAATAATATGATTAAAATCATTGTATAAAAAAAGTAAAATGGTTATATTTAAGTAACCTACAACTTTTAAAACTATGAAAAACATACTCTTACCTACCGATTTCTCTGAAAATTCCTGGAATTCAATTAAGTATGCTTTGAAACTTTTCAGAGAAGAACCTTGCAATTTTTACATTCTAAATTCTTACAGATTGCCAGTTTATACCAATAATGAATTTATTGTTGTAAATACAAATGAAAGTTTAGAACAAAACTTAAGTGATGCTTGTAATGAGAAAATGGATGCACTTTTTGAAAAAATAGAAAAAAAATATAAAAATCCAAAACACTCGTTTAGGCGCATAGTTGAATATAATTTTTTTATAGATGCCGTTAAAGAAGTTGTAAAGAAAAATGATATTGATTTAATTATAATGGGTACCAAAGGCGCAACAGGAGCAAAGGAAATATTTATTGGTACAAATACTGGTGATGTTATTAATAACGTTAAAAAACCTATACTTGTAATTCCTGAAAATGTAGCTTTTAACGAACCTAAAGAAATAGCATTTCCATCAGATTTTAAAGTGCTTTATAAAAAAAATGTACTTAAGACGTTACTTAATATTGCTAAATTACATAAATCTGTGTTGCGTATAGTTCATATTAAAATGGACAAAAATGAAATAAGTAATGAACAACTTGCAAATAAAAAGTATGTAGAAGAATTTTTTAACACAATAGAAACTTCTTTTCATACTTTACATAATCTAATGTTAGAAGATGCTCTAAACTGTTTTACACAAAGCAGAGACATTGATATGATTGCTATGGTTCCTAAAAATTTAAGTTTCTTTCAAAAACTCTTTTTTAAACCTAAAGTAGAAGAAATTAGTTATCATACCAGAATTCCACTTTTAGTTTTACACGAATCTAAATAAGCTGATTATGGAAAAATCGTTCATATTAGCAGAATTTTGGGGGTGGTATTTAATTCTATTTTTTACAATAATAATGATTAATACCAAACGAGTTAAGCAAATGTACGAATATGTAAAAGATGAAAAATTACTGTTTATTATTTCGCTTATTGCAATAATTATAGGATTAATAAATATTATGATGCATAACTTGTGGACTTCTGATTGGAGAATAATTATAACCTTATTTGGCTGGATTGCTCTATTAAAAGGAATCATTTTTTTTTCGTATCCCAAGTTAGTTAATCAAAAAATTTTATCGTATTGGCTTAAATGGTTCCCATTTTTAATGGTTTTTATGCTTTTTTTGGGTCTTTATTTATTAAACAAAGTTTATCATTTTATAATTTACTAAATTGACGAAAATCATTCTTTAGAATGATTCAAATCATTGTTTATAAGGTTTAATAGGTTGTATATTAGCATTGTTAAAATGCTTGAAAATATTTAAAGGGAGTTAGTTTTCGAGATGTAACATTACTATAATGGTTCTGAAAGGAATCATTTATGGGGAGATTAATTGAAACGAATCTTTTTTTGATAATTATTCAGAAAGCGAATAATTTAGAAATGCAACAAGGGTAAGAAAAAATTGATCTCTTCAGGAAACGGGAAGTTAAAGCTTCCCGTTTCTCGCTATTATAACCAAATTGATGAAAATCAATATTTTTGATGATAATCATCATTGATACAATTTATTATATATTGTAGATTTACATACATTTAATTATACTAATTGTACAGAAAGTTTTTAAGGCAAGTAAGGTATGTTTTTTGTAAAAGTTTACTAATAAATGCTTGGTGGAAAGTTAAGGGTAAATTTTTAGAAGTTAAATAGTATGTTATTTGAGTTAATAAACTTTCTTTAAAGGCGGAATCTTTAGATTCCGCCTTTTGTTTTAATAGATTGATGAAAATCAGTTTTTCAGTTGAGAAATATCATTGATTTTTCTTTAAAAAGGTTTTAACTTAATATACGTAAAACCTAAACAAAAATAGCATGTCACTTATTAAATTTAACAACAGATTTCCGTGGATTGATAGCATGTTTTCAGATGTTTGGAATAATGATAAATTATTTCATGACGATTTCATTTTAAGAGATCGAACTATGCCTGCTATAAACATCATGGAGAAAAAAGACTCATTTGAAATTGAAATTGCCGCTCCTGGCTTAACTAAAGAAGATTTTAAAGTGAGTATGGAGAATGATTTACTTACAATTTCTGCAGAAAAAGTAAGTGAAAATGAAGAAAAAGAGGATGGATATTCTCGTAAAGAGTTTAATTACAGTTCCTTTAATAGAACAATTACTTTACCAACTAGCATTGATATGGATAAAAAAATTGAAGCTCATTATAAAAAGGGTATTTTGAATATCAAGTTAATGAAAAAAGAAGAATTTAAAAATGTGAAAAAAAGTAAGGTAATAGAAATTACATAAAATCACCTTAATTTATTCAAAAACAGGAATGTACATTCCTGTTTTTATTTTAACAAGAATTATTTTATGGAAAACGTTGAAAAATATGAACTTACAATTCTTTTTGAAATATACCGAGATTGGATTTCTGAAATAGATTTTTATCAAAATGAAATTGATTTTCTTGAAGAATTACTTTCACAACACCTAATAGCAATCAAAAAACCTGCATATAATAATATTTCTGATCAGTTAATTCAAAATATCACTCAGATAAAAGCATTATTAATTCATATAAAATCAATCATTTATACACAAAATAAATTATTGTCTGTTATTATAGAAAACAACAGTAGAGGAGAGGATACTTTTGAAAAAAACCATTTGTTATTAATGGCAGATTTTAAAAATCTAATCAATAAGGTAAAAGAAATAAAATTAAGTGTTTATACAATTCTAAAAGATGTTCTGAAAAAAAATAAACAAAAAAGGTTGATACAATGAAATTTAAGTAATAACAGTTTTAAAAAAGTTTCTAACAATTGCTTTAAATTGATTGTCAGTCATACTGTCTTCAGTTTTAACTAATTTTACTTTATTGTAAATTGCTTCAAAATCTTTATGGAGAGCCTCTTTAAAGTGAGTTTTTGTTTCAGCCGGTCCATAAATAGCTATTGCATCAGAATTTTTAATTTCTTCAGCTATTTTTTTAAAATAAGATGCTAATTGGTGTTTTCTCCTTTCTAAGTAAGTTTTTTCAGATACATTATCTTGTGGACCCCAAGGTGTTTTAGAACGTGATCCTCCTTTAATATTATAGTCTTCTACATCCGATTCAATTTTAAATAAATGCGCTGTATCATCGCTGTAATTTACAATTATAGCTTTTTGTCTGTCTAACCAAATTCCGGTATTTAACATAAGTATAAACTTTAATAATTAAAACATTAATGTACCGCCAACGATCCATTTTAAGTCTTTAGGCAGATTACTTTTTAAATCTTCTAATTCTCCAAATGAGATATATTTACGCAAAACTATAAAGGTGACACTTAGATAAAGCTCTGTTTTTTCATCATCAGGAAAATCTACTTTAGCAGTAGTACCGCATTTTTCTTTAATAAGTTCAATAAAATTTTCAGTTGTTTTTATTTTTTGTTTCTTTTGATGCGTATCCCAACGGTTTACATAAACAGCTTTCAAAAACATTGGAAACTGAGAAATAAGTTGAATGGATTCTTCGGTAGAAATTACATCACGTAAAGCATGTAGAATAGCAGCTAAAATTCTATAAACTTTTTCAGGTTCATTTGTTAAATTGAGCTCGGTTGCAAGCTCTTTTAAAAACTGATTTCCATCAGCAGCATATTGATTAAAATTCTGTGGCATAATTGTAGGATTTGAATATAAGAAGTTACTCAAATTTGGTTTTTAATACAATGAGCAATATCAATTATTTAGATGATTTATATCAGTAAAAGTTTTATTAGGGGAGTATAGTTTTTTTAATTAATCATATAATAAGATTTAATATTTAACATAATGTAAATTATGATACATATTTAATATAGTCAATAAAAAAGAGTATTTTAATAAAAAACACTCCTTTTAATATATTTTAATATTGAAATGCCTACATTTTATAGGGCTCTAGTAAATTTATAATTTCATCAGTAATTCGAGCTGGTTTATTGTTTTCTTTATCCATTAAACACCAAGTAGTTTTTGCTCTGGTGATTAATTTATCTCGACTATAAAAATGAACAAACCGGTCTGATTTAACACCATCAGTTTCTCCAACCCAAGTAACAGCTGTGATTTCATCGTTTAAGAAGGCAGCTTGCCGATAATCTATTTCATGACGTAAAACAACCCAATAATAATTATCAGCAATATTGGCTGGTGCAATTTGATACCAATGCGCCACAGATACATCTTGTACCCATTTTAAATATGCTACATTATTTACGTGATTTAAGGTGTCTATATCAGTTTCAATTACTTTAAAAGTTGTTGTAAATGGTTCCATTTTAAATAAAATTAGGATTTTTGACCAATTTAAGAAATAATTTCTTTTTGATAAATTACATTTCTATCTTTTAAGTAATTTAAGATATAATCAAAGCATTCTTTTTGTTTTCCTATCAATTCTGGTGGAAATACACCTTTTTCAATAAATAATCCTTCTAAATACATATTAACCGCAGCTGTTGCTGTGTAGCCCGTAGTTCTGGCCATAGACGATGTTTGTGTTTTTATATCGTACTCGTCGTATAAATTGTATATAATAGATGTAGTAATGCCTTTATTATCAGTCCCTTTAACTGTTACACGCATTACTGTAAATTCTTCATCATTCGGGTTTAGTTTCCACTCTTTAAACAAAATTTTTGATGTAAATTCTATTGGTGATATTTCTTTTCCATTTATTGAAATTGGGTTTTCATCAAAAAATCCACTTGATTTTAAAACACTTATATATTCTACATGACCAGGATAACGCAGGGTTTTTTCTTTCATATTTGGAATGTGCGGCATGGTAAATAATATTGATCGTAATCCGTCAGAATTAAATGATTCTAATGTTCCAATTTTCTCAAATTCAACCTTTTCAACGTCTGTAAGTGCTTCTCTTGTAACTAATTGACTGTTTTCTATATAGCGAGCTGGGCGGGTATATTCTTCTATTACATCTATTGGAGAAAATGGAGCTTTGTAATTAAAAGGCCACTTTTTGTGTTTTGGGAGCCCTCCTACTAAACATTCAAAATCAGTTAATTGCAATTCTTCATTGTAGCGTCCTAAAATGAAATTATCCATTCCTGGAGCTACACCACAATCTACAATTGCAGTTACATTGTGTTCTAATGCTAAATCGTTTAAGGATAAAGAATTTTCCGGAAAAAATGAGATATCAACAACATTTTTATAGCTTTTGATAATAGTTTCCAAAGTTTTAAACCCTAAAAATCCTGGAACAGCTGAAACTACAAAATCAAAAGGAGTAATTACTTCAGTTAATTTTTCTATATTACTGACATCTAACTGTATAGTGCTGATTGATGAATTATTTACTTTAAGTTTTTCAAGGGCAGTAAGGCTTAAATCCGCCACTGTTATTTTATGATTTTTTGCTAAATCAAGCGCCATGGCACTTCCAACCATTCCGGCTCCTAATACAATTATGTTTTTCATTTTTTATTATTTTAAATTAATAACTTTTTTAAGAGAAAAAGTTATTGCATTATAAACCTGGTATAAAAATCCAAGGCATTTTAAATAGATAATTGCAAAGATGTTTTAACATGAAGTAAATATACTATAAATCAGTTTATGACAATAATAAAATTAAACCGATAGAAATACTATCGGTTTAATTTTAGTCTTTGTAAGAATTTTAGAATACTAGTGATACCTTTAATTCAAAATCGTCTGCGATGGTTTTATCACCTAAATTGTCAAAAAAGCTTCCAGAGCCGTACTTAACATCATATTTTGAACGATCAATTACAATGGTACCAGTTGCTTTATTGTCTACAAATTCTAAATTGAACGAGTTTTCAAGTGTTTTTCCTTTAATGGTTAAATCGCCTGTTACTTTGTATTTTGTTTTAGTAACTAAACCAATTTTAGTTATTTTAAACGTTGCTTCTGGAAAAGTAGCAACTCCAAAGAAATCATCAGAACTTAAATGTTTTTCTAGTTTTGATTTATATTCTCCTTTTAAATCAAGGCATACAATAGTGTTCATATCAACTATAAAATGTCCTCCTGCTAGTTTATTATCTTTAAATAAAAAATGACCAGATTTCAAATTAATGGTTCCGTTATGTTTTCCAGTAACTTTAGTACCTAACCATTCTATAGTGCTAGATTTAACATCCACATCTTTTTTTTCTGGATTAACAGTGGTGAAAGCAAGTGCTAAAAAGCTAATAAAAAGTAGCAATATTGAATTCTTAATATAATTTTTCATAATTTAATTTTTAAATGTTTTAGCCAATTTAATACTACTCCAATTAAAATTAAATTGATTTAGATTGATTTATGTAATATACATATATGCATTATCTATATCTCAATTCCCAACTAACGCCTAAAGAATATATCCAAAGGTAATCTCCAGGACTAAAACTTTTTTCTCTGTGAGTAATTCCAATTTTTGTTCCAAAAGCGTGCTTTAAAGTTTTTGAAGTAAAATTGTAACTAAAGTTAGCTGATTGCGATTTTAAATCGATGGTTGTAAAGGCATTTGTTATTAGATCCAATTGGTCAATTTCTGGAGAAACACCTAATCCAACTGAAAAACCTAGATAATTATCTTCGTCAGAACTGTATTTACGTAAGGTTAATGTTCCTGAAGTACTTGTGCCAGCATCGTTTGGAGTAAAATAAGGTCTGAACATTATGTAGTAATTACCTGTATATAAGCCAATTGAGCCTGTATACATTTTGGTTGTACTATTTCCAAAGTGAAGTGCTCTGTAACCTAATGAACCATCCATGCTGTATGGTAAAGAAAAATGTACTTCTGCCCCGTGTCTGTAATCTGGAAAAAGATTGGTATTAGAATAACCAAAATTTAGATAAGCATAAATACCATCTGCAATCTTAGGGTAAGCATCTATTTCAAATTGTAAACCAGTGTCATCAAATCGGTTATTTATATTAATGCGCCCAATAATACTTCCAATCGAGGTTTTTCGACCTATTTTTAACGCATATTCCTGAGCAGGATCAAATATTTCTGAATATAAATTTATAGTTGAACTAAAACCAATAGAATTATACCTTGTTTTTTGAATCAACTTATTTTTGTATTCTACTGCTTTTTGATTTGCTGGATTTTGTTTTACTATTGACTCTACTATTTTATAGGCATCTGCTACCCTCCTACTGTCTTCTAATGCCGATGCTTTTAGGTAAAGTAAATCTTCATCGTTTTGAAAAAAAGTTAATGCTTTAGATACTTCTTCAAGTGCATTTCCGGGTTTATCAGCCCATAATTCATTATTAATTGCTCCTATCCATGTTTCTTTTCTATTTGGATTTATATCAAGAATATATTGAAACTCTTTTCTGGCTTCATCATATTTTTTATCCCAGGAATACGTACTGGCTAAAAATGATCTAACATCATGATAATTAGGATATTTTGTTAAAATTAATCGTAAAGTATCTTGTGCTTTTGCTCTTTGTTGATTAAATGCCAATTGTCTGGCATTTTCAAATGAAGCATCCGGATTTCCTTTAAATATAACTTCTTGACTTTGTGTAAGTTGATTAAAAAAAACAAAAACTACTGTTAATACAATTATTCTTTTTACCATAAATTAATTGATAGATTTTCTAAATTCTCTATATTCTTGATTTTTAGGATGCTTTTTTATAATGCTATCCATCAGAACTTTAGCTCTTTTAGTTTTATTCATTCTAAAATTTGCCTTTGCCAATTTAAAACTTATTTCCGGATTTATCATATTCATAAGCACTTCTTTTTTAAGCAATGATAAGGACTTTTCTTCTTGTTCACTCCACCAATATAAATCTAAGAGCGCTAAATAAGCATCATCATAATAAGGGGTTTTCTTAATAACTTTTAAAAATTCTGTTTCTGCTTCTGAATAGCTACCATCCCAAGCTAAGGTTCTTCCTTTTAAAATTCTGGCATCACTATGGTTTGGAAACTCATTTAAAATATAGTTGCAAAGCAATCGGGCTTCTTTTCTTTTTTCATTGAAAGCAAAATCACGGGCAATCATAAACTGCTGATCTGGATCTTTGTCTTTAAAAGTTTTTTCTACAAATTTTAGTTCATCAGGCGTAAATTCAAATTTTTGTACTTTAAAAACCATTAATGAATCAGGAAAAATTTTATTATTTTTTGTTAAATAATGATTGAGTTGTTTATGAGCTAAAAATGATTTTTCAACTTCATCTATAATAAGTGGATCTGAAATTTTGGTTAAATTAAATGATCTGTCAATTTTATAAACAATATTATCAGAGTAAAAATAGTCTTTATATATAAAGTCATTTATTGCACCTTTATACCTCATTAAAGGAATTTCTTTTGTACTTCTGAAAGATGTAACTGTATCAAGTCCAGTGCTTAACCATGCTGTTTTCCTTAAATCTGTAAATTTAAAATTGCTATGTAAATAAGCTATTAAACTTGGTGTTATATCATTATGAGATACAATAGATTCGAACTGTTTTGGTTGTTTTATTAGAGGACTGTATATTAATAACGGAACATGAAACCTACTTAAGTTATCTTTTTGTGGAATTGGTATTAATCGATGGTCCCCGGTAATTAAAAAAATGGTGTTATTATAATCTTCTCTTTTTTTATAATTTTTAAAAAAATCTTTTAATGAATTGTCAACATACATCAAACTGGCAAAAATATCAGGGTTGTTCTTAATAGTATTTTTCTGGTTTGTTGTATAGTTACTGTTGTTTATTTTTGTATTTAAGTTTCTCAAATACTGTTCTTTACCCGGAAAGGCAAAAGGTTCATGATTGGTTACTGTTAAATATACATCCAACCTTGGTTTGTGTTGTTTGTCTAGCATTGATAATGCTTTTTTGTACAATTCACCATCAGCATAACCCCATGAAAAACCATCTTCATTCCCTTCAGTTTTAATATACTCATCACCAAAATATTTTTGATCTATTACTATATCAGTTCCTTGATATTCTAAAAAATTAATAGTTCTGTCAAAACTAGAATCACTACCTGTAAAAAATGAAGTTGTGTAGTTTAATTCCTTTAAAGCTGTTATAAGCGATAAATGTGTTGGAGTTTCTTTAATTTCTAAAAATCCTTCATCTCCCAACGGTAGAGATCCTAAAGTACTTGGAATAACACCAAAAGTTCTACCAGTAATACTTACCGCATTCTTCCAATACAAAGATTTTTGTTGAAGCGAATCTAAAAATGGTGTAAACCCTTTGTATTCAGCATCAACTCCTGTAAAATTTCTTCCCAAACCTTCAACTATTATTATTACGATATTTGGTGGAATTGTAGATTCATTTAAAAATGGACTTAAAACATCGGCAGTATTGTCAATTGGATTGAGCAATGGATAAATTTTGTTTGGATCTGCTTTATAAACCAATCCTTCACGTTGTTCAAGTTTTACACGCGTAATATCAGAAATTAAAAAAGAGAATTTATTTTGATATTCTTTTGCTGATATAGTTGATATAGTATATTTTAGAGGAAATGCTATGATACAAAAGACAAGAAATAACAGAACTGTTAACTTTTCATTTATGTATTTTCTTAGCTTATTAAAGGTAAATAGAAATAAAAATGGTGCAACAAAAAATGGCCAAAGAAAAGCAAGGTTATAATCGTTTGAAGCTCCAGCTGTTTTTTTTATATCGCTTATTGAATATCCTAATAAATCACCACCCAAATTGATTAATGTAATTTGGGTGTATTTAATTAATGAAATTTCGATAAGAATAAATAAACTAAATAAAATACCAAAAATCAGTTTAGCATATGACTTATTTTTTAACCTGATTATATAATAAATAGGAAATACTATTATCCCTATAATTGTAACAAACACAAAGTTATTTATTAATGATGCGATAATTGCAAAAAACAAATTATCAAATAAATATCCTTTAGATAACATGCCGTAAAATCCTAAAATATTTGAAACAAATACTATTAGAAAAAATGAAATAAGAAGTACGAAATAATCTTTGAAATTAGATAGTTTATAAATAAAATTCATATTGAAGGATTATATACCTACAATGATATAACTTTTTTAGATAACAAAAAAGCTGTAATTTCTTACAGCTTTTAACTAAATTCCGGTAAAACTTATTTTCCTTAATCTAAGAGATTTAGGAGTAATTTCTAGGTATTCATCATCTTTAATGTATTCCAAATACTCTTCAAGTGAAAAGCTTATTTTAGGTGCAATTTTGGTATTTTCGTCAGATCCGGCGGCTCTAAAATTAGTTAGTTTTTTCCCTTTTATTAAGTTTACAGCCATATCTTCTTGACGGGTATTTTCTCCAATCACCTGACCTTTATATATTTCATCATTTGGATCAATAAAAAAGCGACCTCGGTCTTGTAAACGGTCAATTGCATGTGCTGTTGCTTTCCCTGCTTCTGAAGATATTATAGCACCGTTTATTACCTCATTAAATTCTCCTTTATAAACATCATAAGCTCTGTACCTATGATTTATAATAGCTTCACCAGCCGATGCTGTTAACATTTTACTTCTTAAGCCAATGAGTCCTCTGGATGGGATATCAAATTCTAAATGCTGCAAATCGCCTTTAGGTTCCATAATATGTAAATCGCCTTTACGCATAGTAACAAGATTTACAATTTTACTGGCACTTTCTTCTGGGACGTCAACTACTAGTGTTTCGTATGGTTCAAGAGTTTGATTATCTACATTTTGAAGTAATACTTTAGGTCTTCCAACTTGTAACTCATACCCTTCTCTGCGCATGGTTTCAATTAAAATTGAAAGGTGTAAAATTCCTCTTCCAAATACATTAAATTTTTCTTCGCTATCAGTTTCTTCTACTCTTAACGCAAGATTTTTTTCTTTTTCTTTAAATAAACGATCGCGTAAATGTCTTGAGGTTACAAATTTACCTTCTTTTCCAAAAAAAGGTGAGTTATTAATTGTGAACAACATGCTCATAGTAGGTTGATCAACCTCAATTCGCTCTAGTGCTTCTGGAGAATCTTTATCAGCAATAGTATCGCCAATTTCAAAATTATCTAATCCAATAATGGCGCAAATATCGCCGCTTCTTACTTCAGATACCTTTATTTTACCAAGTCCTTCAAATACATGCAATTCCTTAATACGTACTTTTTGAAATACATTATTTTCTTTGCATAACATATAATCTTGACCTTCCTTTAAAGTTCCCCTAAAAACACGTCCAATGGCAATTCTTCCTACATACGAAGTATAATCTAAAGATGTTATTTGCATTTGTGGAGTTCCCTCATTAAAAGGTGCTGGTTTAATATGCTCAATTATAGCATCAAATAATGGAGTAATATTGGTTGTTGGTTTTTTCCAATCATCACTCATCCAGCCATTTTTAGCCGATCCATACACCGTGTGAAAATCTAATTGTTCTTCAGTTGCGTTTAATGAAAACATTAAATCGAAAACTTTTTCATGCACTAAATCGGGTGTACAGTTTAATTTATCAACTTTATTTATAACAACTATAGGTTTTAAACCTAATTCAATAGCCTTACTTAATACAAATCGTGTTTGAGGCATAGGCCCCTCAAAAGCATCAACCAACAGCAAAACACCGTCTGCCATTTTAAGTACACGTTCTACTTCTCCACCAAAATCAGCGTGACCAGGAGTGTCTATGATGTTGATTTTTACATCTTTATAGGTAACAGATACGTTTTTAGACAGGATGGTAATTCCACGTTCTCTTTCCAATTCATTATTGTCAAGAATTAAGTCTTTTTGTTCTTTTCGATCGTCAATAATTCTTGCAGCATGTATGAACTTATCTACAAGTGTTGTTTTTCCGTGGTCTACGTGTGCTATAATTGCCACATTTCTAATTGATTGCATATCCTTTTTTTTGAGGTTGCAAAAGTAGTCATTTAAAATGGGATTTTAGGTATAAGCCTATGAATTTTCAGCATTTAATTCAATTACAGTAATTTCTGGCCAAATGCCTACACGTCCGGGAAAGCCAATAAAACCAAAGCCTCTGTTTACATTAAGGTACTTATTCTTGAATTTATACAAACCGGCCCAATGAGGATATATGTACTTTACTGGGCTCCATTTAATACCCGGAATTTCAACGCCAAATTGCATTCCGTGTGTATGGCCAGATAGCGTTAAATCGATATTAGTGTGATGATTTTTAACTTCTAAATCCCAATGGGTTGGATCATGAGACAGTAATATTTTAAAGGAGTCTGTTAGTCCGTTTAAGGCTAAATTTAAATCGCCTTTTTTAGGAAATGGTGGGCGTCCCCAATTTTCTACTCCTACAATTTGTATGGTTTCATTATTTAAAGTAATAGTTTCATTAGTATTATTTAATAATTTAAATTCCATATGTTTATAATGCTTTAAAAGTAAGGTAAAGTTTTCGTTTTTTTCTGTATCTGAACTCCACTTTTTATATTCGCCATAGTCGTGATTGCCTAATACTGCAAATTTTCCAAAACGAGCTTTAAGCGATTTAAACATAGTTATATACGGTTCAATTTCTCTGGAATCATTATTAACTAAATCTCCACTAAAAAGTATAATATCAGGATTTTGTTGTTGTATTAAATCAATACCTTTTTGTACTTTATCTACACTGTCAAAACTACCTGCATGTATATCAGATATGTGTACAATTTTAAATTTATCAAATGATTTAGGTAAGGTTTTAAATTTTAATTGATGTTTAATAACATTGAAACTGTATTTTCCTTTGGTAATACCGTACAACAATGAAGAAAAAGGTATTGCAGCAATAAGTAATCCGGCTTGAGTTAAAAATTTTCTGCGAGATTTTAAATTAACATTTTTATGATTTTTGGAAATAAGCTGTTTAATAAACCGAAAAACGGTTACTAAAATGCGTTCAATATCAGCAAGTAAAATAAAAAGTATAAAAAGAAGCTTAAATATGAAAAATGAAAATGTAAATCCACGTAACAAATTAGAAATCAATGTGCTATTTATAGTTTCTCTAAAATATAAAAACATATTTAATAATCCCAAATAGCTGACAATTACTACAAAGAAATACAAATAAATATAGAATTGCTTATATTTTGACTTGTTAAAGAGCGATTTTAACCCAAAATAGGTGTAAATATCAAGCGCAAGAAAAATTGTTAAAAACAATACTAATCTTGCGCTAATCGATATTAATTCAATCATGTTTATTCTATTCCTCTACGTTTTCTTTCGGTCCTTAGAAGATTTAATTCTCTGCTTGTTTGACCTGCAACCGAAGTATTTTCTTCTGCTCTTCTAATTAGGTATGGCATTACATCACGAACTGGGCCAAAAGGTAAGTATTTTGATACATTATATCCAAATTTAGCTAAATTATAAGATATGTGGTCGCTCATACCATATAACTGACCAAACCAAATGCGGTTGTCATTTTTACTTAAATTGTGTTTATCAATTAATTCCATCAATAAATAAGAACTTTCTTCATTGTGTGTTCCGTTATAAACAGACATGTCTTTGATATTCTCAATCATATAAGTTAACACCTTGTTGTAATTTTCGTCCGTAGTTGGTTTATCTTTACATATTGGATCTTTGTAACCTAATTTTTCTGCTCTTTCACGTTCTTTTTCCATATAAGCACCACGTACCAACTTCATTCCTATTTTATATCCTTTGTCTTTTGCACGCTGATGTAAATCTTTTAAGTAATCCATTCTATCCCAACGGTATAATTGCAATGTTCCGTATACAATAACAGTTTCTTTATTGTATTTTTCCATCATATTTTCAATTAAATCATCGGCAGCTTTTTGCATCCAAGTTTCTTCTGCATCAATCATTACAGGTACACTATTTTCAAAAGCAGCTTTACAAACTTTATCATAACGATCAACAACTTTGTTCCATTCAATCATTTCAGATTCAGTCATTGTTGCTCCTTCAGTAATTTTCTGATAGATTTCCAGCCTGCCTAAACCTGTAGGTTTAAAAACAGCAAAAGGAATGTATTTAGCTGTTTTGGCTGTTTTAATAATTTCAATAGTTTTGTTCATTGCTTCATCAAAAACAACATCTTCTTCCTTACCTTCTACCGAATAATCTAAAATTGAGTGTACATTTTTAGTGTACATTTTTTCCATAACATTTTTACAATCTTCTTCTGTTACGCCACCACAAAAATGGTCAAAAACAGTTGCTCTAATAATTCCTTCAATAGGTAAATGGGTAGCTAAAGCTAGTTTTGTAAGAGATGTGCCAATTTTTACAAGCGATTCCCTTTTAATCATTTCAAACAGGTAATAGGCTCTATTAAGTTCTGCATCAGACTTAATTTCAAAAGCTACTTCTGTATTATTAAATATTTTTTCCATTGTAATGTTTATTTTAGTCAAAGATAATTAGAATTACACTATTTAATTAAAAATTTCTGCGTAATTTGTAATTAAAATAGTATAAAAATGAATAATATTCAACCAACAGCTTTTAATATTTTATTTGGTAATGAATCGTATAAAAAATTATCAAAATATATAGAAGAACAGCAATTTTCTAAAATTTTTATATTGGTAGATAACAATACTTTAACACATTGTTTATCCGTTTTTAAGCGAAAGTTCAATATCGTTATTACATATGAAGTACTAGTAATAGATGCTGGAGAAAAGCATAAAAATTTAAAAACTTGTGAACAGGTTTGGAATGAATTGGTGTTATATAACGCTGATAGAAAGAGTTTAATAATAAATTTAGGTGGTGGATTAGTTAGCGATTTGGGGGGATTTGTTGCATCAACTTATAAAAGAGGAATCAAGTTTATTAATATTCCAACTAGTTTATTGTCAATGGTTGATGCAGCAATTGGTGGAAAAACCGGTGTAGATTTTGGTAAGTTAAAAAATATTATAGGTGTGTTTTCTAATCCTGAAATTGTATTGATTGATGAAGAATATTTATTAACATTACCTAAACGCGAGTTTAAAAGTGGTTTAGCAGAAGTTATAAAATATGGATATATAAATGATATTAGACTATTAAATGAAGTAATTAATGGTAAAGAATTAGAAAATAAATTTTTAATTGATTTAATTAATGCTTCAATTTGCATTAAAAAAGATATAGTTCAAGCTGATTTTGAGGAAAAAAATCTTCGTAAAATTTTAAATTTTGGACACACCATTGGCCATGCCATTGAAAGTTTTTACCTAAATACTTCCAAAGAGTTATTACACGGCGAAGCTATTGCTGCTGGAATGGTAGTTGAGTTGTATATATCTTATTTAAAATTCAATTTTCCATTAGAGGATATTCACAAACTAAAGCAATTTGTTATTAATTATTATGGTAAAGTGCCATTAAAATATGAGCATTTAAATGATATTTTAACATTGTTGCATCACGATAAAAAAAATGAACACTCAAAAGTTTTGTTTGTGTTACTTAAAGCACCTCAATTACCAATAATCGATTGTGATGTTGAAGAAGATATTATAATTAAAGCTTTAAATTATTATATTGATTAACAGCAACCATGCACTAATTTTCTGTAAATACATTCATATTGCGGTAAGACATTATCTTGACAAAATTGTTTAGCGTGTACAAGTGCGTTATTTTTAAATAACTCTAATTTTTTTGGATCACTAATAATTGATAAGGCATTATTAACCATATCATCCACATCGCCCACATTGCTTAAATAACCTGTTTTTCCATGTATGTTAACTTCACTTAATCCACCTGCGTTACTTGAAATAACTGCTGTTCTGCCTGCCATTGCTTCTAATGCAGCCAAACCAAAACTTTCTGTTTGTGATGGAAGTAAAAACAAATCAGCATGACAGAGTAATTTGTTTACATCTGTTGTTTTACCTAAAAAGTATACTTTATCTTGAATGTTGTAGTTTTTAACAAGTTTTTCAGCAGTTTCTCTAAGCGGTCCATCACCTATCATCAATAGTTTTGAAGGTACTTTTTGTTGCACGTTATAAAAGATTTTAATTACATCTTCTATTCTTTTAACAGGTCTAAAATTACTAATGTGTGCTATGATAACTTCATTTGGAGCTGCCAAATTTTTTCGGTCACAAGATTGAATTTCATCATTCGGATATTTTTCAAAATCAATAAAATTATAGATAACTTCTATGGGGATTTTAACATCAAATAATCTTAAGGTATCTTTTTTAAGGCTTTCAGATACAGCAGTAACAGCATCGGAATTATTGATACTAAATTCTACAGCTGTTTTATAATCAGGATGACTGCCTACCAATGTGATATCTGTACCATGAAGAGTTGTAACGACTTTAATTGGAATCCCTTTTTCTTTAAGGATTTGTTTTGCCATAAATGCTGCATAAGCATGGGGTATTGCATAGTGTACATGTAAAATATGGAGCTTGTACTGAATTATTACTTCAACCATTTTTGATGATAAGGCTAGTTCATACGGTTGGTATAAAAAAAGTGGATATTCTTCAACAAAAACTTCATGAAAAAAGACGTTTTGGGTCATAAAATCCAATCTAACCGGTTGATTGTACGTTATAAAATGTACTTCATGCCCTTTTTTAGCTAATGCCATACCTAATTCTGTTGCCACGACTCCACTTCCTCCGAAAGTTGGGTAACATACAATGCCTATTTTCATCATAGATTTAGATTTAAAAAGTTAAAGATACTTATTTACATATAAAAAATCCCACTAAAAGTGGGATGTGTATTTTTAATAATCGCCTAAAGTTTCGGGGTTTTGAGCCAAACCACTTGCTAATTGGGCATCCCCAGGAGGTTTTCCGTGCCATGCGTGTGTGTGCATCATAAAATCAACACCATTACCCATTTCTGTATGCAGCAGCACGCAAACAGGTTTTCCTTTTCCAGTTTGTGATTTTGCTTCATTCATGCCATTTATAATACTTTCAATATCATTTCCTTTAAAAATATCGATAACAATAAAACCGAATGCTTCAAATTTTGCTCTTAAATCACCTAAGGCCACAACATCGTCAGTAGCGCCATCAATTTGTTTTTTGTTGTAATCAACGGTTGCAATATAATTATCAACTTTTTTGGCTGCTGCAAACATGGCCGCTTCCCATATTTGACCTTCTTGTAACTCGCCATCACCATGTAAACTATATACAAGTTTAGAATCATTGTTTAGTTTTTTTGCTAAAGCTGCACCTACAGCAACACTCATACCTTGACCAAGTGAACCTGAAGCAATTCTTATACCAGGCAAATGATCATGTGTTGTAGGATGACCTTGTAATCGGGTATTAAGTTTTCTAAATGATGATAATTCGCTTACGGGGAAAAATCCGCTTCTTGCTAAAATACTGTAATAAGCTGGAGTGATGTGTCCGTTTGATAAAAAGAACAAATCTTCATCATGTCCATCCATCTTAAAATCAGTTGAATAATTCATGATTTCTTGATACAATACAGTTAAAAACTCATTACAACCAAGTGAACCACCAGGATGTCCTGATTGAACGGCATGTACCATTCTTAATATATCGCGTCTAATTTGTTGTGAAAAATCCTTTAAATACTGAATATCTGCCATGTTTTTATTTTTAGGCAAAATTAAACTAATTATTATGAGTATACAACTGTTGAAACTTATTAAAAAGGAGCTGCATTATCATCAAATCCATCAAATGCTTCATCAGGATTTGCTCGCTTGTTGATGGTATCCAACTCATCATCGGCACTTGAATTCATTTTAGAGTGGAACACTGTTACGTATCCTTCATCTATATCGGAGAAATGAGCAAGATTATCAACAAACTTTAATCTAATATTTTCAAGTCCACCATTTCTGTGTTTAGCAACAATAAACTCGGCTTGACCTTGACAAGGTGTTTGTTCTTCGTCATCCCAAGTATCGAATTTATAATACTCAGGTCGGTATAAAAACGATACAATGTCAGCATCTTGTTCTATAGCACCCGATTCACGAAGATCGGAAAGCATCGGGCGTTTATGACCAGATCGTGCTTCAACCTGACGTGAAAGCTGAGATAAAGCAATT
>JAGXRT010000017.1 GCA_018335575.1 Bacteroidota bacterium
CACCTGCCATAACTCCACCTTTCCAAGGCCATTGATAGCTACCAGTGGTAAATCTACCATATCTAATTAAATCAGTTCTTCTATGACACTCCCAATACAATTCTCTTGCACGTTCATCTAAAATGAAATCTAAGGTTAATTGTGTAGATGAGATATTACCCATTGCACCTCCAAAAGCTCTTTGTCTAAGTTGGTTTACATAACCTAGAGCAGTTGCTGTGCTTCCGCCTCCTCCTCTTAAGGTAGCCTCTGCATACATTAACATAGCGTCTTCAACTCTGAATAACGGGAAATCGGTATCAGTAAAGTTACCAGATGCATCAGATCCTGCTACACCAGCTTTAGTAACATTTTTGAATTTTCTTACTGCATATCCATCAGTAAAAGTACCAATACTTTCTATTTCTAATTTTTGACCATCAGTATGAAAATCAGCTCGTAAATCTTTGATTCTCTCTAAAGTATAGGTGTTATTATTTAAGTTTAAGGTTACTTTGTAACCCCCTGAAGTTACTTTGATATTAGCGCCTCCTGATTCTAAGGTTCCATTGGCACCGTCATCACCATAGTTTACACCCCAATCATTATTAAATCTAAATTTTATTTCACCTGTAGCTAACTGAGCATATAATTGATAAACGTTAGCTGTTGATGTTTGTCTCATTTGCATGTCTGGACCTCCCCAACCATTAGCAGTAGCATCTCCTACCAATCCCCAAGATGTTGTTGCTCCAATAGCTGCATTAACTGCTGTGAAATCAAAAATGAAATTAAACTTATTAACTAAAGCACTGGTAGTACGAGTACCTCCCCAGCCACCATTAATTCCAAATTCTGCCGGAACCATATTGCCACCAACTGCTGCATGAATTAAGAATGTTGTACCTCCATAAGTTTGTGTTTTCATTCCGTCAAAAGCAATTGGGAAAATAACTCCACTAGCTGTGTGATTATCAGCTAAGAATAGGTTTTTGTATGCATTATCAATAGTATAACCAGCATCAATAACCTTTTTACTGTAAGTAACTGCTTCAGTAAATTTTGGAGTTCCTGTATATACATTTGCATTTAAATATAATTTAGCTAGTAACATCCAAGCAGCTGCTTGATCTGCACGTGCATACTCATTTGATTTTGGAGCCTTTAGTGTAGCTTCAATATCTTTTAATTCGGTTTCAACAAAGTTAAATAAGAATGATCTGTCTTTTTGCTCTGGGAAGAAATATCCAGGAGCATCTTTATCTGTGACGAATGAGAAATTACCAAATAAATCTAAAGCATGCCAGTAACTTAATGCTCTTAAGAAACGTGCTTCGGCTCTATAAACTGCAATTTCTGATTTTAAGGTAGCATCAACACCACGAGCAGTTAATTTATCATCTGCTGTTTGGCGAATAAATTCATTAGCAACAGTAATTTGATATAGTATACGGTCGTACATAGCTCTAATAAACTCGTTATTGGCATCCCAATCGTGTTCGTGATAATCTGGTAAGCTACCATCGGCCCAGCCAATAACGGCTTCATCGGTTGTAACTTCTTGTGCTAACCAATATTGTCTTAAATACTGGCTAAAACCTTCGTCGATACCTGTAATATCGGGATTTCCGGCAGGACCATTTTGTCCGCTTATCGCTAATCCAGCATACAATTTTGCTAAAACTTGCTTGTATGAATTTGGATTTTTATAAAACTCTTCAGAAGCTATATTATCTGCATCTTCAGGAGTTACTTTTAAGTCATCTGTACAAGAAGCAAGGAAAAATATACTTACCAAAGTACCTATGAAGAAAATGTTTTTGAAATTAATTTTCATAATTCGTTGTTTTAATAATTAAAAATCAAGATTAACTCCTAATAAGAAAGTTCTTGGTCTTGGGTAGAGATTGTTATCAATACCTCCAAAGATTTCAGGATCTAAACCATCGTACTTGGTTATAGTAAGAACGTTTTGAACTGAACCGTATAATTTCATATTCTTAATGCAAGAACTTACGTTACCTAAATTGTAACCTAAGGTAATGTTGTCAAGTTTTAAGAATGAAGCATCTTGTAAATAATAATCAGATAAATATCTGTTTGTTCCACCGTCAATAAATTGAGACTCCAATAAATTATGTACACTGTTATTTAATACGTTTAAGTAACGAAGTGTATTTAATTGATATCCTCTATCAGAATCAACGTTGTTGTACATAAAGTTACCTATGCTTCCTCTCCAAGCCATGTTTAAATCAAAATCTTTATAGGAAAGATTGGTGTTGAATCCGAAGAAATAATCTGCAGCTGGTTTTTCAACGCGGTATTTATCGGCATTTGAAATAGAACCATCTCCGTTTCTATCAACATATACACCTTCTGCAGGAACGCCATTGGCATAATATACTTGTTGATACAAGAAGAATGTATTTGGTGCATAACCTACGGTGTGTCTTTGAATGGTGTTACCAACACCTCCGGCTATTCCTCCAACTGGAATTCCTTCGTACGATGGGTCATTGTTGGTAGTTAACTTTTTAATTTCAGAATTATTGTAGGTAAAGTTCATTGCAACATTTAGTGATAAATCATCGGTTTTAACCGGAGTTGCATCTAAAGTAACCTCAATACCTTTATTAACTAATTGTCCAACATTGGCATAACCTGCATTAGATAAGTTGGCTCCACCCGGATAGGGAACAAAGTTTAATAAATCATTAGTTTCTCTGTAATACACATCAACAGTACCATTAATGTTATTAAATAATCCGAAATCTAAACCAGTATTATAGGTTGTAGTTTCCTCCCATTTAATCAACTTATTGTAAGGTTGAGGTCTTGCAGTATTATAAAATGTATTACCTAATTGATACATTGCAGTTGGTGTACTGATGTTGTATAGTTCTAAGGCCGGGAAAGCAGTTGGAATTCCTTGTTGTCCTGTGATACCCCATCCTAAACGTAATTTAAGATCAGAAATAACTTTTGAATTTGTCAAGAAATTTTCATCGCCAATTTTCCATGCAAAGGCAGCTGAAGGGAATTTACCCCAAGATTCACCTGAGTAATAGAAACGTGAAGTTCCATCTGTTCTGTATGTTAATGTTAATAGGTACTTATCAGCAATGGATAGGTTTAAACGACCAAAATAGGATTGTAAGTTTTCAGGATCAAAATCATACGTATCTTCTCTGGTTAGGGTAGGGTTTTGAATATCTAATAGATTGAATCCTTTACCTGAAAAGTCTTGATATGAATATCCGGCCATTACGTCAACCTTTGTTTTAATACTAGGAATTTCTTTTACATAATTCAAATAGAAATCAAATAATTTGTCTTCTTTATTTTGTCCATATTCACCGTAATAACCTAAGTTAGTTCCATCTAATAAAACAGTTCCTACAGATTTGTCAGACACTAAATCACTTCCGCCACTATCAGACTTGTCTAAACCTAAATTTAAATTAGCTTTTAGTTCTGGTAAGAAATGGAATTTATAATCTAACTGTAAATTAGATATTGTTCTAGTTACTGACGATTTGTTTAATTGTTGTTCTAATAAAGCTACAGGGTTTCTAGTTGCACCAATAGCAATTGGTAAGTTGTTGGTTTGTAACCATTGGAAGTAATCTCCGTATTTTAAACTTCCTCCTCTAACAGATTTTGTAGGGTCCATTGCAACTGCCGAACCAATAGCACCGCCATTTGCAAATCGTTGTTTAATTACAGCAGTTTTTGAATTTAGATCAACTTTTAAATGATTGTCAAAGAAAAATTTATTTAGAGATACTGCATAAGAAAAACGTTGTAAGTTATCAGTTAATAATACTCCATTTTGATTAGAATATCCTAATGAACCTCTGTAATTAATACCGCCGTTACTTCCGTTTAAGGTTACATTGTGATCAGTACTAACACTAGTTCTGTATATTTCATCTTGCCAATCTGTATTAGCATTTCCTAGTAGGGCAATTTGTGCATTAGTTCCATTGTCGTAAACTAATTGTCTGAATTCTTTTGCAGTTAAAACATCAACTGTTTTAACAACTTCTCCGACAGATATATTACCACTGTAATTTACTTTTAAATCTTCGGTAGCTTTTCCTTTTTTAGTAGTAATAATAATTACCCCGTTTGATGCTCTTGAACCATATATAGCAGTAGCTGATGCATCTTTTAAAACGGTAAAGCTTTCTATATCATTAGGGTTTACAACGCTTAATGGGTTGCTTAAACCAGCGATACCGCCTCCGCTTACCGGAATTCCATCAATAACAATTAATGGATCATTGGTAGCAATTAAAGATGAACCTCCTCTAATTCTTATGGTACTATTTGCTCCTGGAGAACCACCATCTGAGGTAATTTGTACCCCTGCTGATTTTCCAGTTAATAATTGTTGAGGTGATACAATTGGTCCTTTGTTTAAGTCATCTGCTCCAATAGTAGTAACACTACCGGTAGCATCTTTCTTACGAACCTGTCCGTATCCAATAATTACAACTTCTTCTAACGACTGAGTGCTTTCTGATAATGCAATAGTGTAATTTTGGTTAGAAGTTACGGTTACTTCAGTAGAAGTATATCCAACATAAGAGATTACTAAAATGTCACCGTTTTTAACATCATTTAACGAAAATTTACCGTCAAAATCTGTTACAGTTCCTTTTTTAGTACCTTTAATAATAACATTAACTCCGGGTAATTCTGCCCCAGAATTTTTATCTGTTACTTTACCGTTGATTGCTTTTTGTGCAAACAAACTTAACGGAACAAGTAACAGCATGCTCAATAAAATTGTTCTAAAATTTTTCATGAATATTTGGTTAATTAATAACTAATTGAACTTTGTAATTAATACACAATCAAGTGTTTCACTTTTCACGATGTTAAATTTACGAAACATTTTCGTAGCCTTAATAAACATATGCTTTACTAAAACGATTTCGTGTTGATAACTTTCTAAAATAACTTACTATATTTGTGAAAATGACATAATATTCGCAGTGGGAGCAAAAGTTACATTAAAGAAAATAGCAAAAGAATTAGGTGTTTCTACTTCAACGGTTTCTAAGGCGTTGAGTGATAGTCATGAAATAAGTCAAGATACCAGAGATAAAGTTAAAGCATTTGCTAAATTATATAACTATAAACCCAATAACTTAGCCTTAAAGCTTAGGCATCAGCGTAGTATGGTTATTGGGGTTATAATTCCTGAAATAGTACATCATTTTTTTTCAACAGTAATTAGTGGTATTGAGAGTGGTGCCAATAAAAGAGGTTACAACGTAATGGTCTGCTTTTCCAATGAATCGTATCAAAAAGAAGTGTTAAACATTGAAATGTTAGCAGGTGGTAGCGTTGATGGTTTTTTAGTTTCTATTGCTAAAGAAACTCAGGAATTGATGGATTTCAGACATTTTGAAGAATTAAAAGAAGAGGTTCCATTGGTATTGTTTGATAGGGTTCATCCTAAAATTTTATGTGATAAAGTAGTAGTTGATGATATAGGTGGAGGTTTTAAAGCTACAGAACATTTAATTAAAACCGGATGTAAAAATGTTGCTATTATAACCACTCCAGATCATATTTCTGTTGGATTAGAACGTAAAAGAGGATACTTAAAGGCACTTGAAACCTATGAAATTGAAATGAATAAGGATTATATCATTCATGTTAACGAAAAGTATGACATTCCAACTCAAATTAAAAAGTTATTAGAGCTTCCAAATGTCCCTGATGGTATATTTGCTGTTAATGAAATTTATGCAGCAACTGCCATGAAAATTGCTCAGGACAAAGGAATTCAAATTCCTGATGAATTATCAATAATCGGTTTTACTGATGGCTATATTTCGCAATTTTCAAATCCATCATTAACAACCTTAGCTCAACACGGATATGAAATGGGCGAAAAAGCAATTGAATTACTGCTAAACAGAATCGAGTCTAAAGTGCCTGATGTTCCGTATACTACAGAAATCATAAATGTGGAGTTAAAATTTGGTAATTCGACAAAAAAGATATCTTAATTCTAGTCTTTTTTAAAAAAAGAGTATATTTGCAAAGTAATTAATACCCATTCACAGGGTTTCACTTCACTTTATTGTTGACAGTTTATACTGTCAATAGCTGTTATATATAATTTTTTTAATCAAATTTTGTAAGAAAACTTAGAGGTTTCTTATAAATCGTATAACTAATATTATACTAAACATGAAAAAAAGAAAACTAAGTTTTTGGGAAATTTGGAACATGAGTTTCGGTTTCTTAGGAATACAATTCGGATTTGCACTTCAAAATGCAAACACCTCCAGAATTTTTGAAACCTTAGGTGCAAGTATTGATGAAATACCAATTTTATGGATTGCAGCACCCGTTACAGGTTTAATAGTTCAACCCATTATTGGATATTTTAGCGATAGAACTTGGACTCGATTAGGTAGAAGAAGACCCTTCTTTTTAGCTGGTGCAATTTTATCGTCTATTGCATTAATTTTTATGCCAAATTCGCCTGAACTTTGGGTTGCCGCCGGAATGTTATGGATGATGGACGCTTCTATCAACATTACCATGGAACCCTTTAGAGCATTTGTTGGTGATAATCTTTCTTCAGAACAACGAACTTTAGGTTTTTCTATGCAAAGTTTTTTTATTGGTGTAGGAGCTGTGGTTGGTTCGGCATTGCCCTATGTGTTAACCAATTGGTTTAATATAAGCAATACGGCGCCAGAAGGCATTATACCAGATTCTGTTAAATGGTCTTTCTATTTAGGAGCAGCAGTGTTTTTTGTTGCTGTTATGTGGACTGTTTTCAAATCAAAAGAATATTCACCAGAAGAACTCGAAGCATTTGAAGAAGCTGAAGTAAAATCAGAAAATTTTGAAGTTGTTGAATTAATTAATGAAAAGAAACAGCAATTAATCGGTATTGTAATGCTAATAGTTGGATTGATTGGTGTAGGATTTATTAAACAACTAGAACTAGATAAAGTTTTATATATTCTCGCATTTGGTGTAGCAATATCTGGATTGATGTTTGTTTTTGCATCCTTTCTAAGAGCAAAACAAATAAAATCAAGTTTCGTAACAATTACCACCGATTTATTAAACATGCCAACAACAATGAAACAATTAGCTTGGGTTCAGTTCTTTTCATGGTTTGCATTGTTTTCTATGTGGATTTATACCACACAAGCGGTTACACAACATGTTTATGGCACATCTGATACAACTTCAGCATTATATAATGAGGGAGCAGATTGGGTGGGTATTTTATTTACGGTGTACAATGGAGTTGCTGCATTAGTAGCTTTTCTGTTACCGGTTTTTGCAAAACTTACCAATCGGAAAATTACGCATCTTGTAGCATTATCTTTTGGTGGTTTAGGACTGATTTCAATCTATTTCATTAAAGAACCTACCATGTTATTATTATCAATGGTAGGTGTTGGGATTGCTTGGGCAAGTATTTTATCGATGCCGTATGCGATGTTGGCAGGTGCTTTACCTGCTAAGAAAATGGGATATTTTATGGGAGTATTCAACTTCTTTATTGTTATTCCTCAACTTGTTGCCGCTACTATTTTAGGTTTTATGATAAAACAATTCTTTAACAGCGAGCCTGTTTATGCGTTAATTGTTGGCGGTGTTGCTATGATTTTATCCGGATTTTTAACACTTCGAGTAAAAGATACTTTAGATGAATAAAACAGCCGTAATTTTTGATTTAGATGGAGTTATAGTAGATACAGCTAAGTATCACTATTTGGCATGGAAAAAATTGGCAAATAAATTAGGATTTGATTTTACACATGAACAAAATGAGCTTCTTAAAGGAGTAAGTAGAGTTAAATCGTTAGAAATACTTTTAAATATTGGTGATGTATCGCTTTCTCAACAGGAAAAACAACAATATATGCACGAAAAAAACGAGCATTATTTATCGTTTATTACCCAAATGAATGAATCAGAAATGTTACCAAATATGATGACGATTTTGAAATTCCTTAAAGAAAAGGGAATTGCAATTGCTTTAGGATCTGCAAGTAAAAATGCAAAACTAATTTTAGATACACTTCAAATTACACAATATTTTGATGAAATAATTGATGGCAATGAAGTTTCTAAAGCTAAACCAGACCCCGAAGTTTTTATTTTAGCAGCCCATCGATTAAATAAAAAACCAGAAGAATGTATCGTAGTAGAAGATGCAGCTGCCGGTATAGATGCTGCTAATGCCGCCAACATGCTGTGTATAGGAATTGGCGAAAAGGAAATATTAAAAGAGGCTACATATGTTTTTAAGAGTACCTCAGAATTAACAACAGAATTTTTAGATAAATTAATTAAAAAATGAATCTGAATTATATAGTACCCAACGAGTGGTCAATTATTGAAGAAGGGTTTAATGCATCACATGTAACGGCATCAGAAAGTATTTTTAGTATTGGAAATGGAGCTATGGGGCAACGAGCCAATTTTGAAGAAAAATACAGCGGAAAAACATTTCAGGGAAGTTATATAGCAGGAATCTATTATCCTGATAAAACACGCGTTGGATGGTGGAAAAATGGCTATCCAGAATATTTTGCAAAAGTGTTAAATGCACCAAACTGGATTGGAATTGATGTAAAAATTAATGGTGAAGATTTAGACCTTAAAACTAGCCAAGTATCCTATTTTAAAAGAGAATTAAACATGAAAGAAGGTTGGTTACAGCGTTCTTTTATAGCAAAACTCCAAAACGGAATTGAAGTTAAAGTAAATTCACTTCGATTCTTAAGTTTACGTTACAATGAAATAGGTGCAATAAAATATACTGTAACACCTTTAAATGCTGAGGTTGATATTGAGTTTAACCCATATATCGATGCCGGAATTAAAAATGAAGATGCCAATTATGATGAGTTGTTTTGGGAAGTTTTATCGGTAAATCCAGAAGTGCGTCAGGCTTTTATAGTTTCTAAAACTTTAAAAACCAATTTTCACGTAGCAACCGGTATGAAAATTCAAATAGATAAAAATACCGTTCCATTAGATTTAGCGTATTTTCAAAATGAAGAACCTAAAAAAATTACCTATCAATATAAAGTATCAGCTAAACAAAATGACGCTATTACAATTGTAAAGTTTGGTAGTTATGTGCAATCAATGAATCATGAAATTGATAAGTTAATAAGTCATTCTCAGTACTTATTTGATGAAGTGAGCAATATTGGATATAATCAGTTATTAGAATATCAAAAAGAAGATTGGGCTAAAATTTGGGAAACATCAGACATTGTTATAGAAGGTGATGTTAAGGCACAACAAGCAATTAGATTTAATATTTTTCAATTAAATCAAACATATTCCGGTGATGATGCAAGGCTAAATATTGGACCTAAAGGATTTACAGGAGAAAAGTACGGAGGAAGTACCTACTGGGATACCGAAGCCTATTGTATACCATTTTATATGAGTACCAAAGACAAATCGGTTGCAAAAAATCTCTTAAAATACCGATATAATCATTTGGGTAAAGCCATTGAAAATGCTGAAAAATTAGGTTTTAAAAACGGAGCAGCATTGTATCCTATGGTTACTATGAATGGTGAAGAGTGTCATAACGAATGGGAAATTACTTTTGAAGAAATTCACCGAAATGGTGCTATGATTTACGCTATATATAATTATTTAAATTATACCAATGATTTTAAATACGTCGCAGATTATGGGTTAGAAGTGATGATAGGAGTAGCGCGTTTTTGGCATCAAAGAGCTAATTTTTCTGTAGAGAAAAATAAGTATGTAATTCTAGGAGTTACAGGTCCTAATGAATATGAAAACAACATCAACAATAATTTTTACACCAATTATTTAGCTAAATGGTGTATAAAATATGCTGTTAAAAATCTGAAGAAAGTACAGAAAAAATATCCTGAAGACTATAAACGAATAGTAGATAAAGCTTGTTTAACAGATAGTGAAGTTGTAGCTTGGATGCAAGTAGCTGAATTAATGTATTTCCCGTATAGCCAAAAACACAATGTATATTTACAACAAGACGGTTTTTTAGATAAAGACTATATTACAGTAGATAAACTTCCAAAAGAAGACAGGCCCATAAACCAAAAATGGTCTTGGGACAGAATATTGCGTTCTTGTTATATTAAACAAGCCGATGTGCTTCAAGGAATTTATATGTTCGAAAATAAATTTACAACAGATGAAATTGCATCGCACTTTAATTTTTATGAACCAATAACAGTACATGAATCTTCTCTTTCTCCATGTGTGCATTCAATTTTAGCAGCAAAAATTGATAAAATGGATAAGGCTTACGAAATGTATTTAAGAACCTCTCGCTTAGATTTAGATGATTACAACAACGAAGTTCATGAAGGTTTACACATAACCAGTATGGCTGGTACTTGGTTAACTATTGTACAAGGGTTTGGCGGTATGAGAACGTTCAAAAATAAACTTTCATTCAGTCCGCAAATACCAAAAGAATGGATTTCGTATTCGTTTAAAATTAATTACAACGAAACGGTTTTAAAAGTGTACAAGAGTCATTCTGAAACTAAGTTTTACAATGAAACTGGTAAAGCTGTAACTATAGAAATTAATGGTAAATCGCATGAATTAGTAACCGAATTAAGTCTTTAATCATGAAAAAAATAAGTTTTATAGTAATATTTTTTGTAGGATTGATTTGTGTTAATGCTCAAAAAATTGATAAAGTAGAGCCTCCATTTTGGTGGGCTGATATGCAACATAAATCATTGCAATTAATGGTGTATGGTAAAAATATTGCCAATTTTCATCCATCAATAGCAGATAAGGATGTTGCTATAATTGGTGTTACAAAAACCGAAAATCCAAATTATTTATTCATCGATTTAAATTTAGAAAAAGCAACAGCTGGTTCGTTTAATATACTTTTTAAAAAAGGTAAAAAAGAATTGACACATACCTATGAATTAAAATCACGAATGCAAAATTCTTCATTACGAAAAGGATTTGACAGTTCTGATATGGTTTATTTATTAATGCCAGATCGATTTTCCAATGGAGATGAGTCTAATGATACTCATCCAAATTTAACCGAGAAAGCAAATAGAAGTTACTTGGGAGGTAGGCATGGAGGAGACATTCAAGGGATAATTAATCAGTTAGATTATATCAAAGAATTAGGAGCAACGGCAATTTGGAGTACACCATTACTGGAAGACAACGATGATAAATATTCATATCACACCTATGCACAATCGGATGTTTATAACATTGATGCGCGTTACGGCACCAACAAAGATTATAAACGATTAGCAGATGAAATGCACCAACGCGGCATGAAGCTTATCATGGATTATGTTACAAATCACTGGGGATTAAAGCATTGGATGATTCAAGATTTGCCAACCTATACTTGGATTAATCAGTTTCCAGGTTACGCAAATTCTAACTATAGAATGTCAACACAATTAGATCCAAACACTGCTGAAATTGATGCTAAATACTGCATGGATGGATGGTTTGTATCTACAATGCCCGATTTAAATCAACGTAATCCGCTGGTATTAAATTATTTAACACAAAATGCTATTTGGTGGATTGAATATGCTGGATTAGACGGATTACGAGTTGACACTTATTCGTACAACGATAAAGTAGCTATTGCAAAATGGACCAAAGCTATTATGGATGAATATCCAAATTTTAATATTGTTGGTGAAGTATGGATGCATGATCAAGCACAAAATGCATATTGGCAAAAAGATAGCAAAATTGGAGCCATCCAAAGTTACAATTCGTATTTACCAAGTGTAATGGACTTTACCTTGCACAACGCCTTATCGGTAGTTTTTAATGAAGAAAATGCAAACTGGCAAGACGGAATTATTAAAGTTTATGAAAATTTTGTCAATGATTTTTTATATCCAGACATCAATAACATTTTGATTTTTGCAGAAAATCACGATACGCAAAGAATTCACAACTTATATAAAAATGATGTTAAAAAATACAAGTTGGCAATGACATTACTAGCTACTGCTCGTGGAATTCCACAACTATATTACGGTTCGGAAATCGGTATGACAGGAGATAAAAATGTAGGTGATGGCGATATAAGAAGAGATTTTCCGGGGGGGTGGAAAGGTGATGAAAATAATGCTTTCACTAAAGAAGGAAGAACAGAAATGCAAAATGAATTATTCAATTTTACTAGTAAACTTTTTAATTGGAGAAAAACAAAACCTGTAATTCATTTTGGAAAAACTACGCAATACCTACCAGACAATAATGTGTATGTTTATTTCAGATACAATGACAATGATAAAGTTATGGTAGTTATCAATAACAATCCTAAAGAACAACGTATACAATTAAATCGATTTGCAGAGAACTTACAAAAAAGTACTTCTGGAATTGATATCATTTCAGGTGCGGTTTTAGATTTTACTAAAACTGAGCTTTTTATACCAGCAAAATCATCGATGGTAATTGAACTAAAATAGTTATAGATGGAAATGAAACATAAAATTAAATATTTAGTGCTTGTTTTTGTAGCAAGTATAAGTATTTGGGCTAATTCGCAAAATACATCTAGAACCTTTGTTAGTTTTAATCAAATTGATAATGTACTTGAAATTAAAACGAGTGATGGAATTTACAAAATCAAGCCGTACAATATAAATATTGTCGAAACAACATTTATTCCAAACGGAGAACAATTTAATCCATCATCTCATGCAGTGGTGTTAAAACCCGACACTAAGTCATATCAACTAAAAGAATCACCTAATAATTTAACATTTACGTCTGCTGGAATTTCTGTTGAAATTCAGAAAAGCCCTTTTAAAATTTCGTACAATTTCAAATCTAAACCATTAATTAGTGAAAACTTAGGATATCAGAAATTAGACAATTCTTTTTTCATCAATTTCGAAATTGATAGGGATGAAGCATTATTTGGTGGTGGAGCAAGGGCTTTAGGGATGAATCGCAGAGGCCATAAATTGCAGTTGTATAACAGAGCACATTATGGTTACGAAACCAAGTCAGAGCTCATGAATTATACCATGCCATTGGTACTTTCATCTAAAGTTTATGCAGTGCATTTTGATAATGCGCCCATCGGTTACTTAGATTTGGATAGTCAACAAAATAATTCTATTAATTACGAATCTATTTCTGGCAGAACAACATACCAGATAATTGCAGGTGATAATTGGCCCGAATTAATTAATGAGTATACCAATTTAACCGGAAAACAACCCATGATACCGCTTTGGGCATTGGGTAATTTTTCAAGCCGATTTGGATATCATTCTGAAAGAGAAACCAGAGAAACGGTACAAAAGTTTAAAGATGCTAAAATACCATTAGATGCTGTAGTAGTTGATATTTATTGGTTTGGAAAAGATATTAGAGGTCATATGGGGAATTTTGAATTTTTAAAAGATTCTTTCCCAACTCCAGAAAAGATGATGGCCGATTTTAAAAAGGAAGGCGTTAAAACTGTATTGGTCTCTGAACCTTTTATTTTAACAACATCGTCTAAATGGGATGAAGCCTCAAGTAAAGGATATTTAGGTAAAGATAAGGATGGCAACGCCTATCGATATGATTTTTACTTTGGTAATACAGGAATAATAGATATTTACAATTCAGAGGCAAAAAAATGGTTTTGGAATATTTATAAAGGATTAACCGATAAAGGTGTTAGTGGTTGGTGGGGTGATTTAGGAGAGCCAGAAGTACATCCATCCGATTTATTACATGCCACTGGAACTGCTGATGAAGTACACAATATTTACGGTCATGATTGGGCCAGATTGATTCAAGAAGGTTATAAAATGGATTTTTCTGATACAAGACCATTTATTTTAATGCGTGCCGGATATTCAGGTTCCCAACGATTTGGGATGATTCCATGGTCGGGTGATGTAAGTAGAAGTTGGGGTGGATTGCAATCGCAACCAGAGATTGCGTTGCAAATGGGAATGCAAGGTTTAGGCTATATGCATTCAGATTTAGGTGGGTTTGGTGGCGGTGAGGTTTTTGATGCAGAGTTGTATACACGTTGGTTACAATACGGTGTTTTTCAACCTATTTACAGACCACATGCACAAGAACATATACCTGCAGAACCAGTTTTTCACGATGAAAAAACAAAAGCCTTAGCCAAAAAATCTATAGAATTTAGGTATCAATTATTGCCATATAATTACACGCTGGCATTTGAAAACAATCAAAAGGGAATGCCGTTAATGCGTCCGTTATTTTTTGATAATAACGAACACATATCAATTACGGACACATTTTTATGGGGCGATTCATTTTTAGTTTCTCCTGTCTTGTATCAAGGCATCGAAAAAAAGCAAGTATACTTTCCTAAAAATTCAAATTGGTTTGATTTTTATACCGGTGAAAAAATTAAAGGAGGTATTGATAAGGAAGTTAAGCTAAATGATGCGTCAATACCTGTATATGTAAAAGGAGGATCATTTATTCCGATGATTGAAACCATTCAAACTACAGACAATTATACGCTTTCTAATTTTGACTTACATTTTTATGCTGATGAAGATGTAAAAGAAAGCGAAGGAATGCTGTATAATGATGATGGAAAAACGCCAGAATCTTTTGAAAAGGGAATGTATGAAATACTTCGTTTTAAAAGCGAAAGAAATTCTGACGAATTAATTATCAGTATAGAAACCGAAAAAGGAACTGATTTTAAGGTTTACAATAAAGAAATTAAGTTAAAAATACATCATTTAAAAGACAAACCTAGAAAGGTAAAATTAAATGGCAAAACAGTAAAGTTTAGCTGGGATGATAATTCAAAAGAAACATCAATTAAAGTCATTCTAAAAAACAATAAATCACAAAAAATTAAAATTAAAACAACCTAATAATCAATTAATAATGAAAAAAATAGTTTTAACATTACTACTAATTGCAGCGATGGTATCGTGCAAGAAAACAGAGATTGCAACACAAACTTTAGCACCAATGTCTGACGAAATTATGGCATCAGCTGTTATTTACGAAGCCAATATCAGACAGTATTCTGTAGAAGGTACGTTTGAGGCATTTACAAAAGACATTCCGCAACTAAAAGAATTGGGAATCGATATAATTTGGCTAATGCCAATTCATGAAATTGGCGTTTTAAACAGAAAAGGAAGCTTAGGAAGCTACTATTCAATAAAAGACTATAGAAGTTTAAACCCTGAGTTTGGCACTGTTGAAGACTTTAAGAATCTTATAAAAACAGCTCATGACAACGGTATATACGTAATCTTAGATTGGGTTGCTAACCATACGGCTTGGGATCATGCTTGGGTTACCAATCATCCTGAATTTTACACAAAAGATGAAAATGGAAACATGATTGCTCCTTATGATTGGACAGATGTTGTTGAACTTGATTTTACAAACGAAGATTTAAGAACAGCTATGATTGCTGATATGAATTATTGGGTTAAAGAATTAAATGTTGATGGATTTAGATGTGATGTAGCAGGAGAAGTCCCGACTGATTTTTGGGAAAGAGCATCGGTAGAATTACAACAAACAAAACCACTTTTTATGTTAGCCGAAGCAGAGAAACCAGAACTGCTTAAAAAAGCATTTCATATGCAATATGCATGGGAAGGACATCATATTTTTAATCAAATGGCGCAAGGAAAGCAAACGGTAGCTCAATTTGATGCATATATGAAGAAAATGGATACAGTTTTAGAAAAAGATGATATTCAAATGCATTTTGTATCCAATCATGATGAGAATTCTTGGAACGGAACTGTTAAAGAACGAATGGGTGAAGCTGTAGAGTTATTTATGGCATTTTCATATACGGTTCCAGGGATGCCATTAATATACAGCGGTGAAGAGTACGATATGGATAAAAGATTGTTGTTTTTTGAAAAGGATACCATGCCAAAAACTAAAGGTAAATTTTACGATGTTTATAAAAATTTAAACAAACTTAAAAAAGCAACAAAAGCATTACATACAGGTAAAAATCCGGCTTCATATAACCGAATTAAGACTAGCGCTGACGAAAACGTTTTAGCATTTTTTAGAGAAAAAGAAGGGGATAAACTAGTTTTTATCGGTAATTTTACGGCAGAAAACAAGGAGGTTTTAATTGATATAAATGGTGATTTTAAAAACTATGCTACATCAGAAAAGGAAAGTTTAAATAATACAACGCCAATTATATTAAAACCTTGGGAATATAAAATATTAATAAACAACTAACGTATTAAAATGATTTTAATAGCCGACGGAGGTTCAACAAAAGCAGACTGGATTGCAATTGATGCAACATCTAAGGAAGAGTTGTTTAGAGTGAGAACCATGGGTTTAAACCCAGAAATGACTTCTGCCGAGGAACTTAGCGATAGAATTTTACACACATACCAACTGGTTCAGCATAAGGACAAAGTTAAAAAAGTGTATTTCTATGGAGCAGGTTGTGGAACATCTGAAGGTATTGAGATTTTAAAAAGAGTCTTTGAAGCAATTTTTGATAAGGCAACTGTACATGTTGATGAAGATATGTTAGCGGCAGTTTATGCAGCTTCAGGTTTTGATCCGGCAATTGTTTGTATTATAGGTACTGGTTCTAATAGCTGTTATTTTGATGGAGAAAAAGTGCATCAAAATGTGGCATCGTTAGGATATATTTTGATGGATGAAGCCAGTGGAAATTATTTTGGAAAACGCTTAATACGCGATTATTATTACAAAATTATGCCTAAACATATAGCTCAGAAGTTTGAAACTGAATTTAATTTAGAAGCTGATTTTATTAAAAAAAATCTGTACAGAGAATCTGATCCTAATGCGTATTTAGCAACTTTTGCCAAATTTTTATTGCAGAATAAAGAAGATGCATATGTACAAATGTTGATGAAAAAAGGCTTTGAAAAGTTTTTTAAATACAGAATACTTCCATATCAAAAAGGCAAGGAAACTCCAATTTATTTTATTGGTTCAATTGCCCACTTTTTTAGAGATATATTAGAAAAAGTAGCTAATAGTTTTGGTTTAGAAATTACCGATGTTATTCAACGACCAATAGATAATTTAATTAAATTTCATAAAACTCATGAAGTTTAATTTTTGTTGTAAATGTTTAAAGTGTGAAAAAGCTGTTAAGAAATTAACAGCTTTTTTATTTCAATAAATCCAAAACACGTTCTAAAGCCATTCCTCGTGAACCTTTTATCAAAATGTTTGCATTGTTTATTGTCGAAGAATCAAAATTGGCTTTGAAATCATCAAAAGAATGAAATTGTGTCGCATATTTTGTTTTTACTGATGCAAAATGATTGCCAATTAAATAGGTGTTCTTAAAATTTAAATCGCTAACTAAATCTGCAATTTGTTGATGTTCTTGTGCGCTTGTTTCGCCCAATTCAAACATATCACCTAATATTACTACTTTTAAATTACTGCGTACCTGACTGAAATTTTCTAATGCAACTTTCATACTACTCGGATTGGCATTGTAAGCATCCATAAAAATAGTATTAGAGTTAATTTTTATCAATTGAGAGCGATTATTGCTTGGACTATAATTTTCAATAGCAGTTATAATATCCTCCTGTGGTACTTTAAAAAATTCGCCTATTGTAATGGCAGCCGCGATATTATTAACATTGTATGAGCCTATCAACTGACTTTGAATTGTTTTTCCGTTATAAGTAAATATCACAAAAGGATCTGCCTTTATCAGTTCAATTGTTGAGTCTTTTCCAACTTCGAAAGACAAGCGTTTCATGCCAAAAGTTTTTTGAAGTTGTAACTCGTCATTACTATTAAAAAACACCAAACCGTTTGTTTTTTTGATAAAATCGTATAATTCAGATTTACCTTTAATGACGCCTTCAACTCCTCCAAATCCTTCTAAATGAGCTTTTCCAAAGTTGGTAATATAACCAAAATTTGGCTCTGCAATAGTACATAAAAATTCAATTTCCTTTTGATGATTTGCACCCATTTCAACGATAGCAATTTCTGTATCTTTTGAAATCGATAACAATGTTAAAGGAACGCCAATATGATTATTTAAATTTCCTTTGGTTGCAATGGTGTTAAATTTTTTAGACAATACTGCATTAATTAACTCTTTTGTTGTAGTTTTTCCATTGCTGCCAGTTAATGAAATTACAGGAACTTTTATTTGATTACGATGAAAATTTGCCAATTGCTGAAGAGTTTCCAGTACATTATCAACTAATACAATATTTGGGTTACTAGGATAATGATTTTCATCAACAACAGCAAATGAAGCGCCTTTTTGCAACGCTTCCTCAGCAAAATTGTTTCCATTAAATTGTTCTCCTTTTAAGGCAAAAAAGATACTTTTTGAGCGAATAGCTCGTGTATCAGTATCAATTAATGGATGTGATAAATAAAGTTGGTAGAGTTCTTGTATTTCCATAGTTAAATATATAAAAAAACCTCAATGATAAGTACATTGAGGTTTGTGCTTTAATCAACTTCTTTTATAATTTGATATTGTACGGTTTTCTTTTTTTATTAGTCATTGGGCCTAATTTATCAACAGCACATCTGAAACCAATATAACTGGCAGCCATATATTCTGGTAAAAAGCGACGTTGTGCAGGGTCTAACCAATATTCTCTGTCATTCCATGAACCACCTTTTATTACTCTGGCTTGATCACTGATTAAAGTTGATCGAACTTCAGAATCAGGTTGTAATTGCATATAGCCACTTTCTCCCGGAATCTTTTCTATTTGCGGAGAATTGTACATTCTGGCTTGTTTTGGATCTACTTGATCAGGTTCTTTATCGTAAAATTTAGTTGATGCCAGCTCTCCATCTTTAGCATTGATGTTATAAGCTTTTTCGTAGTTGTTACGCATAAAAGCATCATCTTTTGTAATTGGTACATATCGGATACTGCCGGGTAATTCTTTAGGAATTATGCGTCCATTATCCAAAGTATCATAGGCCATGTTATTCATGTCAACCACTACAACTTTCCCTTCTTGATCAATTAAACGTTTTGTAAATACATTTCCTCTGAAGTAATTAAAATCATTAGCATCATTATCAACAATTGGCCGATAAACATCTTGTACCCATTCTGCAACGTTTCCAGACATATCATACAATCCAAATGCATTTGGAGCATATGATTTAACTTTTATAGTGATGTCTGCACCGTCATTACTCCATCCGGCTATACCGCTATAATCTCCTTTTCCTTGCTTAAAGTTTGCCAATTGATCGCCTTGATATTTACGCACTTTATTGCGGGTGTATTTTCCGTCCCAAGCGTATTTTTTTCTACCGCGGGTGTTGTTATATTCTCTGTTTTCTATGACGGCTTTTGCAGCATATTCCCATTCAGCTTCTGTAGGAAGTCTGAAATCTGGCAACATGATACCATCAGAAACCTTAACATGTCTTCCAGTAAAGCTACCTCTTTCTGGTCTTGCTTCACCTTTTACTCTAGGTTTTGTTTCCTTTAATCCTTTTTTATAAATAGATTCATCGCCGCCGTATAACAATGTTGGGCTTGAGGTATAAGCATCTGCATCAAATCGATTGTTACCAGTTGGTTGTTTTTCAGGATCTCTGTAAAGATTTTTTAAAACTCCTTTTTGTATTAATATCTTTTCATTAACAACATCGGTTCTCCATTTACAATATTGATTAGCTTGTAACCAGCTCACACCAACAACAGGATAATCTGCGTATGCTGGATGACGTAAATAATTTTCTGTTAACAATTCGTTGGCTCCTAAGGTATTACGCCAAACTAAGGTGTCTGGTAGAGCGCTCTGATAAATGTGTTTGTAATTTTCTTCATTTGGTGGAAATACACGCTCTAACCAATCTAAATAAAATAAATATTCTGCATTGGTTACCTCTGTTTCATCTAAGTAAAAAGAACGAATTTGAATTTTAACCGGAGTTGTGTTCCAATCAAACATAACATCGTCTTGTACATGTCCCATTGTAAACGATCCGCCTTCAACAAGTACCATTCCTGGAGGTGCTTTTTCACCTTTGTAATCGCCGTTTTTAGTAAATCCGGCTGCTTTCATGTCTTTGGAGTTCCATCCGGTTAAAGATGAACTTCCTTTTGATTTTTTATTACAGCTTGCTAGTATAAATACTAACGATAAGATTAACAGGAACTTAAATCCAACAATTTTTTTCATATAAACCATTATTAATAGGGTTTTAACAGTGTTGCAATTTACAATATAAATGTTTTTAAACAAGTAAATATAATAAAATCTCGCTAAAACAGTAATGTTTCATCTTAATAACGATTGTTTTTTTTCTTTATTATATGTAAACTTATATTTGTAAATAAAATAAGCCTTAGGTTTAAGCGTTATAGCACTTATATGTCAAAAAAAATTATTTTTTTCAGTGTTTTTTTGATGTGGACAATTTGTATAAATGCCCAAGTTAAAAATACCTTATATTTTCAATTAAATTGGATAGAAAATCAATTGTTTAAAGTTGGTAAAAATACCATTCTGGTATTACCAGTTGTTGAGAATAATTTCTTAAATAATGAATTGTTGCCAAATTTTAACTATCAGATTGAGTTAAATCAGCCTTTGGAAATTGAAAATTATTCAATTCAAAATGTACAATATGAACAATTCAATATAGATAAATACCCAGATTTTAACCATCAACTAATACAGACCAGTTTAATTTCTGAAATTAAAGTAGTAAACGATAATTTTAAGTCGTATGCAGTATTTCAGTTTATTCCATTTATTAAAGAGGGTTCGAGTATTAAAAGGGTTAAATCATTTGAGCTAGCGTATAATTTAGTTGCTAATAACCAACGAAATACTACAGGTTCAGCAGTTAAAAACGCTGTTCTGTCAACAGGTGAATGGTATAAATTTGCTGTTGATACAACAGGTGTGTTTAAAATAGATCGAAGTTTTTTACAAGGATTAGGTATAAATGTAAACAATTTAAATCCAAAAAATATCAGAATATTTGGAAATGGCGGGGCAATGCTTCCATTTAAAAACGAAGATTTTAGGTATGATGATTTGCAAGAGAATGCTATTTATGTAGAAGGAGAAAACGATGGTAGATTTGATACCAATGATTATATATTGTTTTATGCCAAAGGTCCTCATTCATGGAGAAATGTAAATGGTTTAAATCTTCAAAGTATTACTCATCAGCAAAATATTTTTTCGGATGAAGCCTATTATTTTATTACTGTTAATAATGGTGATGGTAAAAGAATTATAAATGAGGTGCCTCAAACAGGAACTTCGGCAGCAACAATAACTACATTTGAAGATTTTACATTTTTGGAAAAAGAGAAAGTGAATTTATTTGGTATAGGACAGCAATGGTTTGGAGATGATTTTAACTTGCAAAGTACTTTATCGTATACCGTTCCATTTAGGAATTTAGATCCATCCAAAGATATATTTATTAGAGCCAGAGCTGCTGCAGTATCATCAACGGTTTCCTCTATAAGTGTAAAAGTTAATAATCAGGATTTATATGCATTAAGTTTTCCGGCAGTTATCATAAATTCTTTAACAAAAGCTTATGCTTCTGAAAGAGTTCAGGCTGCAAGAACTTCTGGAAACAGCGTAAAAGTTGAATTAACCTTTAATAATAATGGAAATCCTTCTGGTAAAGCCTATGTAGACTATATTGAAGTCTTGGGAACTAAATTATTAAATGCTGATGGTAAGCAATTTAGTTTTAGAAACTTTAATGCTGCTACAGCAACTGGTATTGTAGAATATCAAATTCAAAATGCTACATATATTCAAGAAGTTTGGGAGGTAACAGATTTTCTTAACCCTAAAAGAATTGCTAATCAATCAACAAATAGCAATTATAGTTTTAAAAGTTTAGGCGGAACACTCAAAGAATTTGTAGTCTTAAATAATGCAGATTTTTATAAACCTAAACAACTTGCTAATCCAAAAGTAGCTAATCAAAATTTACATGCTTTAAGAGATATTGAATACCTGGTAATTACGCAAGACTATTTATTAGGACAAGCAGATCGATTAACCAATTACCACCGCAATAATAATTTAACTGCCAGAACTGTAGATGTGTCTCAAATATACAATGAGTTTGGATCTGGCGCTAAAGATATTACAGCTATTCGCGATTTTATTAGGCATTTGTATATCAATGCTTCATCACCTGAAAAGCGAATAAAATACGTTACTTTTTTAGGCGATGCTTCGTATGACTATAAAGACAGGATTAAAGGAAATAACAATATTGTACCCGTTTATGAAGCTTTTGAAAGTTTTAATAAAGCAACCACATTTGTAACCGACGATTTTTACGGCATGATGGATCTTTCAGAAGGTTTAATGTCATCCCTAGATAAACAAGATGTTGCAACAGCTAGAATTCCAGTAACTACAGTTTTAGAAGCAGAAAAGGTAATTACTAAAATATTAAACTATTATAATTCACAGTCATTCGGAGATTGGCGCAATCAAATAACTTTTTTAGCCGATGATGTAGATACTGCAGGTGAAGAAGTTTTACAGGGTGATTTAGAAAAAATTGCTATTGCAATACAAAATCAAAAACCATTATTTAACATCAAAAAAATATATGCTGATGCCTATAAACAAGAAATTTCAGCCGGTGGTGAGCGCTATCCTGAAGTTAATGCAGATTTAACCAATGCTATTGAAAAAGGAACTTTAATTGTAGATTATTTTGGGCATGGTGGAGAAGATGGTTTTGCTTCAGAACGTATTTTAGGTGTTCCCGATATACAATCGTGGAAAAACTTTAATGCTTTACCACTTTTTATTACAGTTACTTGTGAGTTTTCGCGTTTTGATAATCCGTTGCGACCAACTGCAGGTGAGTATGTTTTATGGAATTCTGGTGGAGGTGCAGCGAGTTTAATATCTACGACTCGCGAAGTATTTATTAACGTTGGAAGTGCTATAAATGATTACTTAATGAAAGTAATTCTTGGTTTTAATAATGAAGATTTGTCAATTGCAGAAGGATTAATGCATACTAAAAATAACTTTTCAACAAGTCAACGTTATTTTATTTATACTTTAGGCGATGCAGCTATGAAATTAGCCATCCCAAAACCAAAAATTGTGTTAACCAAAATGAACGGTAAAGATTTTAATCAACCGTTAGATACAATTAAGGCTTTATCACATACATCTTTTGAAGGTATAATAACTGATGTAAATGGGAATATACTGTCAGATTTTAACGGAACTTTAGATGCATCAGTATACGACAAGCCTATTACAAAAAGTACGCTTAGAAATAATTACAGAGGTACTGGTTATACAGAACCTATGCAATTTCAATCGTTAGAAAGCAAAATGTATAAAGGAAAAGCAAGTGTTACCAACGGTACATTTAAATTTGACTTTGTGGCTCCAAAAGACATAAGAGTTGCTTATGGTAAAGGGAAAATAAGTTTATATGCAAATAATCAAATTATTGATAAAGGCGGTCATAATTTTGATGTTACAATTGGGGGTGTAAACTCAAATGCACCAGAAGACAAAATAGGTCCAATCATAAAAATATTTTTAAATGATGAATCATTTATAGATGGAGGAAACACCAACCAATCGCCAATTTTACTAGTAAAGTTAGAAGATGAAAGCGGAATCAACACTTCTGTTACAGCGGTTGATCATGATATTGTAGCTATACTAGATAACAATCATACAAATCCAATAGTTTTAAATGATTTTTATGAGACTGATTTAAATAATTTTAAGAAAGGTTCGTTATCATATCAATTGAGGAATTTAACTGTTGGTTTGCATACATTAACACTAAAAGCATGGGATACCTATAATAATTCATCCGAGGTTACCATAACTTTTTATGTAGTAAGCGATGCAGAAATGTTAATTGAAAATGTATTAAATTATCCAAATCCATTTATTAATTATACAGAGTTTTGGTTTAATCATAACAAACCAAATGAACCTTTAGAGGTTCAAATTCAAATTTTTACAGTAAGTGGTAAAATAGTAAAAACAATAAATCAAATAGTACAAACAACAGGAAGTTTGTCGAGAACTATTTCTTGGGATGGATTGGATGATTTTGGAGATAAAATTGGAAAAGGAGTATATATTTATAAGCTCAAAGTTAAATCGACTTTATCAGGTAAGAAGGGAGAAAAAATTGAGAAATTGGTAATACTTCAATAAAAAAATAGATATTTGTAATATTATCATTGTTATTATGAAAAATAAACTAATTATAGGACTTGTTCTTATGTTATTCGTTTCAAAAAATATGATGGCTCAGGAGCGAGCAATAACTACTGCAGCACCATTTTTATTAATTGTACCAGATGCTAGAGCAGGTGGAATGGGCGACGTAGGAGTTTCATCTTCTCCCGATGTGTATGCGCAGCATCACAATCCCGCAAAATATGCATTTAGCGAAGCACAATTTAATCTTGGTTTTAATTATACACCTTGGATGCGTGAGTTGGTAAACGATGTATTTTTAGGCGGATTTACTTTTGCCAACAGACTAAATGAACGAAGTGCTTGGGCGGCAAGTTTAAAATATTTTACCCTTGGAGAAATTCAATTAACTGATGGGAGTGGAAATGAAATAGGAAAGGAAAAACCTAATGAATTAGCTTTGGATGGAACCTATGCAATGAAATTAAGCGAAACTTATTCAATGGGTGTTACCTTACGTTACATCAGATCTGACTTTGCACTTAAAGTAGAGAATTCTGAGCTAAAAACCGTTAATTCAATAGCAGTGGATATTTCAGGTTATTATCAATCAGAAGAAGATTATTATAGCGATATATCAGGCAAGTGGCGTGGTGGATTTAATATTTCAAACATTGGTCCGAAAGTACGATACACCGATGGTGGAGCTGAAAATTTTATACCAACAAACTTAAAAATAGGTGGTGGATTTGATTTTATTTTAGACGATTACAATACCATATCAACTAACTTAGAGTTTAACAAACTTTTAGTACCAACACCACCGGTAAGAGATGATTTAGGAAATGTTATCGAAGGTAAAGAAGATAATGTCGGTTGGGTTAAAGGTATTTTTCAGTCATTTGGAGATGCTCCTGATGGTTTTTCTGAAGAGTTAAAAGAATTTACTTGGGGTCTTGGAGCAGAGTATGTTTACGATCGGTCATTTGCTTTAAGAGCAGGTTATTTTAATGAACATGATTTAAAAGGCGCGCGAAAATATTTTACTTTAGGAGCAGGATTTAAATTTAAAAGCAGTTCAATAGATATTTCGTATTTATTTAACTCATCAGACATCAATAATCCGTTGGAAAATACACTGCGTTTTTCACTTGCATTCAATTTTGGCGATTTATATGAAGGATATTAATTAAGTAGTTTAATTAAATGAAAAAAATAGAAATTACAACCCCATTAACAATTTATGAGTCTGTAGACGAGTTACCCAACGATGTTAAAAAATTGGTCGATTTAGCTGTAAAAGCAAGAAATACTGCTTATGCTCCGTATTCAAATTTTAATGTTGGAGCAGCTTTAGTACTCGAAAATGGAGAATTCATTTATGGTAGCAATCAAGAAAATGCTGCATATCCTTCGGGTATTTGTGCCGAGCGTGTAGCAATTTGGAAAGCAGCCTCAGATTATCCAAACATTAAAGTAAAAAAATTACTAATTACAGCAAGTTCAAATCTTAAAACGGTAGACGCCCCTGTGTCTCCTTGTGGTGCTTGTAGGCAAACTTTGTTTGAATACGAAAGTAAACAACATGAATCTATTGAAATTTTCTTCATGGGAGAAACAGGTAAAATTTTCAAAACAGATTCATTAAAAGATTTATTGCCTGTAGCTTTTAGTAAATCGTTACTTTAAATTTTTCAAATTTTAATTAATAAACAAGGGCATTAATACCCAAATTATACATTTTAAATAATTTTAGATATGGCAACTTATTCAGTAATTACAGGTACAGGAAGTTACATTCCTTCAATTCTTAAAACAAATGAAGATTTTTTAGGACATGAATTCTTAAATGAAGACGGTACTCCATTTATTTATGACAATGAAACTATTATTGAAAAGTTTAAAGCAATTACAGGTATTGAAGAAAGACGCTGGGCGTCACATGAATTAAATACTTCTGACCTTGGGTTTTTAGCTGCTGAAAAAGCTATTGAAGATGCAAACATCGATAAAGAAACGATTGACTATATAATCGTAGCTCATAATTTTGGTGATGTTAAAAGTGCTGCCATTCAAAGTGATATTCTCCCAAGCTTAGCTTCCAGAGTAAAACACAGATTACAAATTAAAAATCCGAATTGTGTAGCTTATGATATCTTATTCGGATGTCCGGGTTGGGTAGAAGGAGTAATTCAAGCGCATGCTTTTATCAAATCTGGAATGGCAAAAAAATGCTTGGTAATTGGAGCTGAAACCTTGTCCAGAGTCTTGGATATGCACGACAGAGATTCCATGATTTATTCGGATGGAGCTGGAGCTTGTATAGTAGAAAAAGTTGAAAGTGACAGCCCGGTTGGTATTTTGGCACATGCTACACAAAGCAATACCATGGAAGAAGTTTACTACTTAAATTTTGGAAATTCTTTTGATAAAACAGAAGATCCGGATGTACGTTATATAAAAATGAACGGTAGAAAAATTTATGAATATGCACTTTCTAATGTTCCTTTAGCAATGAAACACGCTATGGAAAAGTGTAATGTTGATATTCATGATGTAAAAAAAGTGTTTATACATCAGGCCAATGAAAAGATGGATGAAGCCATTATTAAACGCTTTTATAGATTGTTTAAATGCCCAACCCCTGAACACGTTATGCCAATGAGTATTCACAAACTAGGTAACAGTTCAGTAGCAACAGTACCTACCTTATTTGATTTAGTTAAAAAAGGATTGGTAGAACACCAAGAAATTAATAAAGATGATGTTGTAATTTTAGCTTCTGTTGGAGCAGGAATGAATATCAATGCAATAGTTTATAAATATCAATAGTTAAAGCAAAGTCTTTTTTTATTAAATGAATTATTTAGAACATACCGGTAAGTATTTTATGATGCTTAAGCAAGTCTTTAAAAGGCCTCAAAAGTGGTCTATATTTAAAGAAATGTTGTTTAGGGAGATTGAAGATATTGGTATTAATTCTATTGGTATAACAGCATTTATCTCGTTTTTTGTAGGAGGTGTTGTAGTTATTCAGATGGCTTTAAATTTAGAAAATCCATTTATTCCAAGGTATTTAATTGGTTATGCTACCAGAATGTCTTTAGTTCTTGAGTTTTCACCAACCTTAATGTCTATTATTCTAGCAGGTAAAGTTGGTTCATACATTACATCAAGCATAGGGACTATGCGAGTAACCGAGCAAATAGACGCTTTAGAAGTAATGGGTGTAAACTCGTTAAATTATTTAGTATTGCCAAAAATTATTGCGTCTGTAATTTTTTATCCACTAGTAGTAACTTTGGGAATATTTTTAGGAATTTATGGTGGATTGGTTGCAGGAAATATTACAGACTTAATCGGAACTCCCGATTACATAACAGGTTTAAGAACAGATTTAGAACCGTTTCATTTTACCTATTCTATGATAAAAACCGTAGTTTTTGCCTTTGTTATTGCAACTATACCAGCTTATCATGGGTATTATGTTAAAGGTGGTTCTTTAGAAGTTGGTAGAGCCAGTACCAAAGCTGTAGTCTGGACAAGTGTCGTAATTATTGTTTTGAATTATTTCTTAACCCAAATGTTGTTGAGCTAATGATAGAGGTTAAAAATTTATATAAATCCTTTAACGGTGTAGAAATCCTAAAAGATGTATCTGCCACCTTTGAGAATGGTAAAACAAGTTTAATAATTGGTCAAAGCGGATCTGGAAAAACTGTTTTTCTAAAATGCTTATTGGGTTTATTTGAGCCTGAAAAAGGTGTAATTGCTTTTGATGGACGTATACATACCGAATTAGAAATTAAAAAGAAACGTAAATTAAGAGAAGAAATTGGCATGGTATTTCAAGGAAGTGCCTTATACGATTCTTTAACCGTTGAGGAAAATGTGATGTTTCCAATAAAGATGTTCACAAACAAATCTGCAAAAGAAATGTTATTTCGTGTTAATGAAGTTTTAGAACGGGTTAACTTAGAAAATTCTAATAAGAAATTACCTTCAGAATTATCTGGTGGAATGAAAAAAAGGGTTGCTATAGCTCGTGCTATTGTTATGAAACCACGGTATTTATTTTGTGACGAACCAAACTCAGGTTTAGACCCTCAAACATCTACTGTTATCGATAATTTAATTCGTGAAATTACTATTGAGAATGATATCATCACTATTATTAATTCGCATGATATGAATTCTGTAATGGAAATAGGGGATAAGATTATTTTGTTGAAAAATGGCTTAAAAGCATGGGAGGGTACGAAAGATGAAATTTTTTACACTGATAATGAAGCGGTTTCTTCGTTTGTTTATTCATCTAATTTATTTAAAAAAGTAAAAGAAGTATATACTGGTAATTTTAAATAGTATTTTCATTTGTTTAACTAAATAATACTAGTATATTTGCACCCTTAAAACGAGGACCGGTTAGCTCAGTCGGTAGAGCACAACACTTTTAATGTTGGGGTCCTGGGTTCGAGCCCCAGACCGGTCACAAAAAAATCCCGAAAATTTTCGGGATTTTTTTATTCTTTTAATACTAATAATTTTTTAAATTCCAGTCTGGCTTTTAGCCAATTAGAAAGCTTTAAATGTTGAGTGTTAACATCCGAAGTATTTCGATTCCATTTAACAGTAATGATTGGGATGGTATCGATTTGCTTAAAATTGGTAGTAATTTTGTTTGAAAAAGTAATTTTTTCTACTTCTGGATAGTTGATTTTGACTTCAGTACCAATTTTATCTATTGCTATATTCGTTGCATTTAATTTATTTAAAGTAATTTCTAAAAACCGTATTTTATCATCTTTTTCTCTAATTGTTTCTTCTCTAGAGTTGATAATACCTTGGTTTTTAAGATACAATTCAGTCAGATTATCAATTTTTTGTTTCATCTCCAAATCCTGATTACTTTGTTTAAATATCAAGTTGGTATTTTCTAAGCCAAATTTTGGTAAGTCATTCTTAAATAATTGAATCTGTTCTTCTGAAAGAGTTTCTCCAAAAACAAGTAACTTTATTTCGTTTTTTTCATAATTGATAGATTCATCATTAGCTTCTCCGATTAAATTAACTCCTTTATCTTCAATATGTTGTATAAAATGCTGCGCATTGTTTTTAAATTGATTTTTAACAAATAACGAATAAAACATATAGGTACTAGGTAATAATACCATTAAAGCAACAAACGAAGCAAATTGAGCAATTCGTTTTCTGCGTAATGAATTTAAGTATTTTACAACTGGAAATTTTAGAAATTTAACTATAATAAAAGTTGCTATTGCAATAAAAATTGTATTAATGGTAAAAAGAAATATGGCTCCACCAAAGTAATCTAATCTGCCAACGGCTAAGCCATAACCTGCTGTACATAATGGAGGCATTAGGGCAGTTGCAATAGCAATTCCAGCAATTGTATGGGTCATTTCTTTGTGTCTGCTAAGTGCAATTATCAAGGCCAATCCACCAGAAAGTGCAATAAGTACATCTCTAATATCTGGATAAGTACGCGCTTTTAATTCGGGTGTTAAATCTTGAAATACAGGTATACTAAAGAACAAAAAGGAGGTCATTAAGCTTAAGCCAACCATTACTCCTAAGTTTATAAATGATTTTTTTAACGTATCAATATCATTTATACCAATTGATAATCCAACGCCTAAAATAGGACCCATTAAAGGCGATACAAGCATGGCACCAATAACAACTGCAGTAGAACTAACATTTAAACCAATAGATGCTATTACAATTGAAAAAATTAATACCCACGCAGTCTGACCTTTCATAGGAATATTTTCTTTGATACGTTCTATTGTTTCGTGTTGATTAGTGGTTTGAGAAATATCAAACAAATCTTTTAAAAAGACTTCTGCACTTTTAATCATGGAAATAAAATCTTGATTTAATTTCTTTTGAGAATTTATTTCTTGTGATTGATTTTCGGTTGTTTTATTTTGATTTTCCATAAGCATATTAATTAAGTAAACTCATTTCCAAAAGTAGCAGAAACCTCTTGAGAAATATTTTTTATTTCTTGTTCTTCTTCTTTAGGACAAATTAAAATAACATCATCTTTTTCTATAACTATAAAATCATGTAATCCCTGTATAACAATTTTCTTGTGAGTTGTTGTTCTTATCATATTGTTAGAGGCATTTCTAAAAATTGCTTTTCCTCCAACTACGGCATTTTTTTGCTGATCTTTTTCTAGTTTTTCGTATAATGAACCCCAAGTACCTAAATCATTCCACTCAAATTCTACAGGTAATACAAAAGTGTTTTTAGCTTTTTCCATAATACCATAATCAATTGAAATATTATCAGACTTTTCATAGTTCAATTTAATAAATTTTTGTTCTTCAGCTGTGTTCCAAACTTGTTCACCTGATTTAAAATGTGAGTATAGTTCAGGAAGGTAGTTTTTATAAGCACTTAAAACACTTTTGGTACTCCAAATAAAAATACCTGCATTCCATAAATATTGACCACTTGCTACGAATTTTATGGCATTTTCAAGCGATGGTTTTTCAGTAAATTTCAAAACTTTTTTAATCGGATTACTATTTGCTTCAAAATTGATATAGCCATAACCGGTATTGGGCGAATTGGGCTTGATGCCTAAAGTCATTAAAATATCATCTTTTTTACTAGCTTCAAAAGCTTGTCTAATATTAGAAATAAATTCTGATTCATTTTCTATCCAATGGTCAGACGGTGCAACTATCATCACGGCCTCATCATTAATTTTAGAAATTTTTGAGGCAGCATACAAAATACATGGAGCGGTGTTTCTCATAACCGGTTCAAGCAATACCTGATTTTTACTGATGTTAGGGAGTTGCTCAAAAACAAGCTGTTCGTAATTTTCGTTAGTAGCTATTAAAATGTTGGTTGATGGAATCAGTTTTTCTAATCTTTTAAAGGTAATCTGCAATAATGATTGCCCAGTTCCAAGCATATCATGGAATTGCTTTGGAAATTGTTGGGTGCTTATTGGCCAAAAACGACTTCCAACACCGCCAGCCATTATCAGTGCATAATAATTCTTGTTCATTTTTGTTTTTTTTCTAGGTCTTTAACAACTTCTACTTCTACATTTGGATTAAATAAGAAGTTGCGTTTTGATTTTAGTTCTACACATTCTATTCTTACTCGTCTTTTATTTCCTTTTCTAAAAATTGAATTTTTAAAGTAAAATAAACTGCCTAAAGGCAATTCAAATATATAATTCTTTCCAGAATCTAAGGTGTACTTTTTGAGTGCTAGAGAAAGTTTGATATCTGAATCGGTACTGGCTTTTGGGTTTTTTATGTAGCTTGCTACTAATGGCAGTAATTCCTTAGGAAAAATATCAGGATTTAAATAAGGCAACATTAAATGCTGAAAGGTTTTCTTCCATTCCTTTCCATGTGGTTTGGCTTGTTGGTTTTCAGTAAATGTTAATAAATGAGCTAACTCATGTAGTAATGTAATTAAAAACTGATATTTATTTAGTGTATTGTTTAGTGTAATCTGATAATTTCCATCGCGTAAAAGTCTAAAATCGCCATGCTTTGTAACACGTTGATTTACAATTTTCAGTTTGAATGAATGTTGATTTAACAGCTCCATAACTTGCTCATACGAAGCTTCTGGAATAAAATCTTTAAGATGGTTTTTCATGAAAATTAAGGGGTTGAACTTGATACTTGAATTGTTTTACCGTTAATGTGTTTATTTCCTTTCAAAGCAAACTCTCCAATGAACTGAGCCATTTCTTGTGCATTTACAGGCGCTTTATAGTTAGGAAATGCTTCGGTAAGCATTTCTGTTTGTACAGCTCCTAATGCTAAAGTATTAAATGATATCCCTGCGTTTTTATATTCTTCGGCCAATAATTCTATCAAAGTAATTAAGGCACCTTTAGAAGATGAGTAAGCCGCTAAGCCTGGGAATTTTATGCTTCCTTGAATTCCGCCCATACTGCTAATAGCAACTACATGACTTCCTTTTTTAAGAAACGGAATCATTCTACGCGTCAATTCTGCAATTGCAAAAACATTTACTTTATATAGATCAATAAAATCTTCAGTTTTTGTTTTGAAAAAAGGTTTGTTTAGTAACTTTCCTGCATTATGAATTATAATATCAACATGTGTCCAAGTTTTTTCAACGTATGCTTTAAGGGCTCTTAAATCATTTACATCAGTTATATCTGCTTTAAACGGTGTTACATTTGACATGGACAATTTTGTAATAGTATCTGTATTTCGAGCTATTGCAATAAGTTGATAGTGCGGATTTGAAAAGTATTTTACTAATTCTAGTCCAATTCCTCTACTACAACCAGTAATGATAATATTTTTCATAAAAAATTATTTTAAGTTTTATGATTGGAGTTTGATAAAAATATGAAATTAAGCGCAGAAAAAACGTTAATTTATTGGAAAATTATGTGTTGATAAGCTCCCATATCGGGAGATGTAGTGCGATTTACACCTAAAATATCTACAGGAACTAATAAGGCTTTAGATATAGCTGCTTTTTGAATGCCTGAAGATGCTTTGCCAATAATCAACTGATTTAACTGGGTGTTTTTAAAATCGGGTGTTTGATTAAACAAGTTATTTTGATACATCAAGGTATTGCTAAACTGATATTGTGGTTTTGTTGAATAGCTATTGTTGTAATCATCAAACTGAATTAGATTATTTTGAAACAAAAAATTAAAATCAGCTCCATCTATTTTATCTAACAACAATTCAATGCGGTTATTTCCAAAGATGATGGAATTGTAAAAATTGGCAGCTGTTAATTTTTTAGGAACTATAATAGTTTTGTTTCCCTCTTCATAACTGTAAAAATTGTTAACTAAAACAGCCGGAAATTGGCGTAAACTTTGACTCCAGTAATTGGCAAAAGTACAATGTGTAAATGTGTAATTGCCTCCCATGGTAAGAGCTAAAGAAGAAAAACCGGCCTTGTTGATTACAATATTGGATCCTTCTATAGATGATTCGCGTGCTAGAATACCATAAGTTGAATGGTTGTAAATTTCCGTGTTTGTTAATTTTAGTGTTGGAGTTACGGCGCTTCCAATGGAATCAATTAAAATACCAATACTTCCGTTTTTAATAACAGCATGGTTAATTTCGTTGTTTTTACTTCCGGCGCGCATCCAAATGGTACCCCATTGTCCGGCAATATTTTTGAAATACGGTTCCAGTCTGTTACCTTCAAATACTACTTTATTTTGAAGTGTACCGTTAATTTTTAGCGTAGCATTTTTGTTGATTATCAAGCCAGAATTATTGTGAAAATGAATTTTTGCGCCCTCGGTTATAGTAAGCGATTTGCCAGCAGGAATAGCACAATATCCGTAAATAACATAAGGTTTTGAACTATTCCATGTGAAATTATTGTTTAAGTAAAAACCGTTTATTTTAATATCTTCTCCTTTTATGTTTTTACCAAGTGTAATGGTTTCTATTAAACCCTGACTGTCTTTTGAGGGATATAAAAAGTGGGCGTCCTGTACTAAACTCACCAACTTTACATCTTTAACAAATGAGTTTCCTTTAAAAACAATTGAATCGGTATAAATTGGGTTAATAACTTTGGCGTAATCTATAGTTGTTTCAATGAAAATAAAAATACTGTCCTTTGGAAGAATTTCAACATTAGTAAACTGTTTACCGGGTCTGCCGTTTACATTTAATCGGTAAAAGGAAGTTTCACCTCGTCCTAAAGCAACTGACGGAATTGTAATTTGTTGATTGCTTTTATTATAAACTTTTAGTTTATAGGTGCTAGAACTAATTTTTGAAAAAACAGTATCTAAGAAAACAGTGTCTTTTGAAAATGATAAATTTCCATCACTCTCCTTAAAATCAAAATCTTTTCTGCAAGAAGTTATTGCAAAAAATAAAGTTGATATTATAAGTAATGAAAATCTCATGGTTTTAAATGATTTATAACGATAACTAAGCGATTAAATTACATTACTTTTTTAATTTGAGTTTAATCTCAAATAATTTATTCCAATTTTTTCCGGTCACAAACAATCGGTCACTTTGTGAATCATAGGCAATACCGTTCAGTACATCTAAATTGGAATGCTGTTCAACCAAATTTTTAAGTCCGTTTAAATCGGCTACACCTTCAACTTTTCCGTTTAATGGATTCACAATTAAAATAGAATTTTGTTGATAGATATTGGCGTAAATCATTCCGTTAATGTATTCTAACTCATTTAGTTGTTCAACTTTTCGTTTGTTTGTATAGGCTTCAATATAGTATTCTTCTTGTTGTGTTTCTGGATTTAAAAACCATATACGTTCTGTGCCATCAGTTTTTATTAAATGGGTATCGTTATGGGTTAAGCCCCATCCTTCTAAACTGTTTTTATATGTGAAATTTTTAATTTTTGAAAAATCATCAATTTTGTATATAAAACCAACTCCTTCTCTCCAAGTAAGCTGATAAATTTGATTATTAAAAATAGTTAAACCTTCTGCAAAATACTCTTTGGTAAGTGAAATTTGCTGCACTATTTCCCCTGTTTCAAATTTCACTTTTCGAAGTGTCGAAGAACCGTATTGTCCGGTACTTTCGTATAAAAATCCGTTAAAATATTCCAATCCTTGTGTATAGGCATTTTTATCGTGGGGGTAGGTTTTTATGATTTCATATTCATAAATAGACGGCTCAGAATCGGCCAAAAAATAAATGTCTTTTTGAATTTCCTGTGATTTACTTTCAAAGAACACCTTAGCTTTAATTTGGTGTTTTCCTAATTTATATTCGTTGATAATTACCTTACAATGTGCTGATTTTCCATTACATAACAACTTGTTGTCGATAAAAAACTGAACAGAATCAACTGGTTTATTATTTTTTTCAACCACTGAAAGATTTAATTCTTCGTTAACTTGAATTTTTTTCGGAAGTTTTAATTCTAGTTTATAATCGGCATCACAAGAATTTAAAAGAAACAAAAAAGTTATAACGGGTATAATTGATTTAAAAGCACTCATTTGAAAGCGTTTTTTATTACTATTTTTATACAAATAAAACGATTTATTTGTTTGTAATTTCAAAAATATGGTTAAATTTGCAGTCTTAAAAATAAAAAATACTTAAAGCGAGTTATAATGAAAAAAGGAATTCACCCAGATAATTACAGAATGGTAGCATTTAAAGATATGTCTAATGAAGACGTGTTTTTAACTCGTTCAACAGCGAATTCTAAGGAAACAATTGAAGTAGACGGTGTAACGTATCCGGTAATCAAACTTGAGATTTCAAGAACTTCACATCCTTATTATACAGGAAAAACTAAGATGATTGATACAGCTGGTCGTATTGATAAATTCAAATCAAAATACGCGAAGTTTAAAAAATAATCGTTTAAATTATAATGAAAAGCCACGCAATTGCGTGGCTTTTTTATGTTTAGAAATTAGAGTTATTCTCGGTGGATGTAAAAACTATTGGCCTGCGCTAATGATGTTACCGTTAAATCGTTTATGCAAAGGTGCTCAGGCAGGGTAGTAGTGTAGTAAATAATATCAGCTATATCTTCGGCGCTCATGGGTTTAAATCCGTTATAAACTGCTTTTGCTTTTTCTTTGTCGCCATAAAAACGAACTTCAGAAAACTCGGTTTCCGCTGCACCCGGAGCTATTTGAGTTACTTTGATACCATGTTCCAACAAATCAATTCGCATGCTTTTGGTTAAAGCATCAACGGCGTGTTTTGAGGCGCAATACACATTGCCTTTTTGATATACTTCCTTACCAGCAGTTGAACCGATGTTGATGATATGTCCTTTTTTTTGTGCAATCATTAAAGGAATCACTTCATTTGAAACGTATAATAATCCTTTAACGTTGGTGTCAATCATTTTTTCCCAGTCATCAATAGTTCCATCCTGAATTTTATCCAATCCGCTCGCCAAACCAGCATTATTTACCAATACATCGATTTTTTTCCAGTTGTCCGGTAAATTTGTAAAGGCTTTTTTAACAGCTTTTTTATCCCTAACATCCAATTCAATTGGCATCACATTAACATGGAATTTTGTTTCTAATTTCGATGCTAATTGATCAATTAAATCTTTTCTTCGAGCTGTAATAATGATGTCCCATTCGTTTTTTGCAAACAACATGGCTGTCGCTTTTCCAAATCCGGCACTGGCTCCTGTAATGCATATAATTTTTCTCATCTTATTTTGATTTGTCTCCAACAAAATAGTGTTCCTGAATTTTAAACAGCACATTAAATGTGGTTAAACTGCCATATATTTTAGTGATGTACTGTTGCAATTCAATTTTTTCTGATTCATCTAAATTACTTGCGTTAATTTTTTGCTCCATTACTCTTAAGCGATCGCGCACCATTACTATTTTGTGAAAAAATGTTTCAATTGGTATTTCTTTATTTTGCGTTGGTGTGCTAGGTTCAAGTATTAATTTCCCGCCTTTCCATTTGTCGGCTATGGGTACATTTTCTGAAATATCACTGTAGCGTGTTAAAATTGATTTTAACGTTTTTTCGACTTCATATAAGCTAATGGTATCTACTTCATCTTCTACGGCTTCGATAATTTCAAATTCGGTATCGTTTAAATTTAAGGTTTCCAGTCCGTTTTCTATAAAGGTTACCCAATAATGTTTAGAGGTTACATTCGTTACTACGCCATCGCCAAAAGTGTTGTGTTTGATGCGGGATCCAATTCCTAATAGTTTCATTTTTTCATTTTTTATAATTCAAAAATAAGCATTCAGTTTATAAAATGTATTCGATCTAAAAAAAATCCCGAGTACAAGCTCGGGATTTATGATTATTGTTGATAAGTCTTACATGTAATCTTCTATCGGATTACAGGTACAAATCAAGTTTCGATCGCCATAAGCATCATCAACTCGTCTTACCGATGGCCAGAATTTATTTTCGGCTATATATGGCAATGGGAAAGCTGCTTGCTGACGGGTATATTCAAAATTCCACTCATTATTGGTTACTAAATGCTGTGTATGTGGTGCATTTTTAAGTATATTATCTTTATTATCGGCTGTACAATTATCGATTTCTTTTTTGATTGCTATTAAAGCATCAGCAAACCGGTCGATTTCCATTTTACTTTCACTTTCAGTAGGCTCAATCATCAAAGTTCCAGCAACAGGGAACGATACTGTTGGTGCATGATATCCATAATCCATTAATCGTTTAGCTACATCCACCACCTCTATCCCGTTAGCTTTAAACTCTCTGAAATCAACTATCATTTCATGTGCAACACGGTTGTTTTCGCCAGTATATAATATCTTATAGTGTGGTTCTAACAAAGTTTTAAGGTAATTTGCATTTAAGATAGCAAGTTTTGTTGCATCAGTCAAGCCTTTAGCACCCATCATTTTAATATATCCGTAAGAAATAATGTTAACAAAAGATGAGCCCCAAGGTGCATCAGAAATGGCATCGATAGGAGTAGACCCTCCGGTTGGAATAACCGGATTGGTTGGTAAAAATGGTGCTAGATGCGATGCAACACAAATTGGACCAACACCTGGACCACCACCACCATGTGGAATGGCAAAAGTTTTGTGAAGGTTCAAATGACACACATCCGCACCAATGGTTGCCGGATTGGTTAACCCAACCTGGGCGTTCATATTGGCCCCATCCATATAAACCTGTCCTCCATTTTGGTGAATAATTTGTGTAACTTCTTTAATCGTACTTTCAAAAACGCCGTGAGTTGATGGATAGGTTACCATTAAACACGCCAAATTTTCTTTGTGTAAAAGGGCTTTTTCTCTTAAATCATCTACATCAATATTTCCGTTTTCGGTAGTTTTGGTTACCACTACTTTCATGCCGGCCATAACTGCTGTTGCCGGGTTTGTTCCGTGAGCCGAGGCTGGAATTAAACAGATGTTTCGATGTGCCTGATTGATGGATTTTAAATACGCTCTAATTACCATCAATCCTGCATATTCGCCCTGAGCACCCGAGTTTGGCTGTAACGAGGTAGCGGCAAAACCTGTAATTTTATTTAAATCGCTTTCTAGTTCTTTAAATAATTCTTGATAACCTCCTGCCTGCTCAATTGGTGCAAATGGATGCAACTGACCCCAAGTTCCGGT
>JAGXRT010000018.1 GCA_018335575.1 Bacteroidota bacterium
ACATGAAGGGATGTACCCATCGCGTATTGCCAGATATGATTGAAATAGGAAGCTGGATTGGAATGGCTGCTATGACAAAGTCTGAAATTACCATAAAAAATGTTAGCTGGGATAATTTAGGAATCATCCCAAGAGTATTTCAAAAATTAGGAATTAAACTAGAGCGCAAAGGTGATGATATTTACATCCCTGCTCAAAAACGGTATAAAATACAAAAATATATCGATGGTTCTATCCTTACAGTGTCTGATGCTCCTTGGCCAGGATTTACCCCTGATTTATTAAGTATCGTTTTAGTGGTAGCTACACAAGCTAAAGGAAGTGTTTTGATACATCAAAAAATGTTTGAGAGCAGGTTATTTTTTGTTGATAAACTTATTGATATGGGAGCTAAAGTAATCCTTTGCGATCCACACAGAGCAACTGTAATAGGGATGAATCACGAATTTCCTTTAAAGGGTGCTACCTTATCTTCACCCGATATTAGAGCTGGAGTTTCCTTATTAATTGCTGCATTATCGGCTAAAGGAACAAGTATTATTCAAAACATCGAACAAATAGACAGAGGCTATGAGCGCATTGATGAGCGCTTAAGAGCATTAGGCGCTAAAATTGAACGAATAGCATAAAAAATAATCCCGCTTTTGCGGGAATTTTTTATAATGACAAATTGACACAAAAATAAGAATGGCAATACTTTTGTTAAATAAAATTAAAAAATAAAATCGTATATATGAGTGCTAAATCCAAAAGCAAATTAAAAGAGAACGATAGTTTGGAAGATTTACAAGCTGACAAGAATAATGTTTCTGTAAATGAAGAAGTTAATGAAAAAGAAGTTGTAAAAGAAGTAAGCTCTGAAGAGCTGATTGCGCAAGAAAAAGACAAATTTTTGCGTTTGTTTGCTGAATTTGAAAATTATAAAAGACGCACCACTAAAGAACGTTTGGAATTATATAAAACAGCCAATCAAGAATTAATGACAGTTTTAATACCAATATTAGATGATTTTGACAGAGCTGTACTTGAAATTTCTAAGTCTGGCGATGAAAATTTATTAAAAGGAATCGAGTTAATCCAAGTTAAGCTTAAAGCAACACTCAAACAAAAAGGCTTGGATGAAGTTACTGTTGAAATTGGAGACTCTTTTGATGCTGATGTTCATGAAGCTATTACCATTATTCCTGCTCCTTCAAACGATTTAAAAGGAAAAATTGTTGATATTATTGAAAAGGGTTATAAGTTAGGTGAGAAAATTATCCGTTTTCCTAAAGTTATTACAGGACAATAAAATTAAAGATGAAACAAGATTATTACGAAATATTAGGTGTAGCTAAAAACGCAAGTGCTGCTGAAATTAAAAAAGCTTATCGAAAAAAAGCTATTGAATTTCATCCAGATAAAAATCCAGGCAATAAAGAAGCAGAAGAAAAATTTAAATTAGCAGCTGAAGCTTATGAAGTGCTCAGTGATGATAATAAAAAAGCACGTTACGACCAATATGGCCATGCTGCATTTGAAAATGGAGGAGGTGGTCATTATGGTGGCCATATGAATATGGAAGACATTTTCAGTCAGTTTGGAGATATATTTGGTGGTCATTTTGGAGGTGCATTTGGTGGTGGTTTTGGCGGTAGATCAGGTGGTAGGGTACGTGTAAAAGGAAGTAATCTACGAATTCGAGTTAAATTGACACTAGAAGAAATTGCAAAAGGTGTTGAGAAAAAAGTAAAGGTTAAACGTAAAGTTCAGGCAGCCGGAGTGAGTTACAAATCTTGTACTACTTGTAACGGAAGCGGACAAGTGATGCGTGTTACCCAAACAATTTTAGGAAGAATGCAAACAAGCAGCACCTGTCCAACGTGTCAAGGAGCAGGCCAGCAAATTAATAACAAACCAAGTGGTTCAGACGAGAACGGACTTACAATCCATGAAGAAACCGTTGCAATTAAGATTCCACCTGGAGTTTCTGACGGTGTACAATTAAAGGTAACCGGAAAAGGAAATGATGCGCCAGGAACCAATGCTGTTTCAGGTGATTTAATTGTAATAATTGAAGAATTAGAACACGAAAAATTAAAACGCGAAGGCTCTAATCTGCATTATGATTTATACATCAGCTTTGCTGAAGCTGCTTTAGGGTCTACTAAAGAAATAGAAACAGTTACTGGTAAGGTTAAAATAAAAATAGAAGAAGGGACACAATCTGGTAAAATACTGAGATTAAGAGGAAAAGGATTGCCAAGTTTAGAACATTACGGAGAAGGAGATTTGTTAATTCATGTAAATGTTTGGACTCCAAAATCGCTTTCTAAAAAGCAAAAAGACTTTTTTGAAGAAATGCTGCACGATGAAAACTTCATCCCAAAACCAAGCAGTACAGATAAATCTTTTTTTGACAAGGTAAAAGATATGTTTTCATAAAAATATTTTTAAAAAATATTTGTTTAAATGATTAAAATTTTTACCTTTGTTTCATCATCAGATTAGTCTGATGATACTTTTTCTTTTTCATAGCAATTTTCCCACTCAATCTTGAGTGGGTTTTTTTATTTTATAGTACTTTTGTACCAAGCAGATCGTCTTATCGCTCTAATTAATTTAGGGAGGAAAGTCCGGACACCAAAGAGTAGCATAGCGGATAACAACCGCCCGGTGTAAACCGAGGACCAGTGCAACAGAAAGAATGTACAGTTAGGCTGTAGTGAAATCAGGTAAACTCTATGCGGTGAAATGCCATGTATATTGAAGTTTGAGGATTACTCGTCCAATTTCAAGGGGTAGGCAGCTAAAGCTTATAAGTAATTATAAGCTCAGATAAATGATAAGATTTTATAATTAAGCTTGCTAAGTTATAAAAACAGAATCCGGCTTATAGATCTGCTTTTTTATTTTAAACCTTTGCTTTATTTATTTCTCTTAAACCTTTTTAGTAAAATGTAGTCAAAGTTCTGTACATTTATGTTTACATATATTATTATTAATCGCTATACAAATTCAAAATATCAATGAAAAGTTCAATATATATAGTTTTATTTTTATTTTCAGTTGTTTCTTTGTTTGCTCAAGAACCAGCCGGAAATATTATGGAATTAACAGAGCACGAACAACAAATTAAAGCTAACAAAGAAGCATTTAAAGCTAGTTTAACAGATGAACAACGCCAATTGTTAAATGACAATCTATTGACTAAAGAACAGAAAAGAGAAGCCTTTAGAGCAAGCTTGTCTGCTAATCAGAAAAAGATGTTACAAGATAACAAAAAGGCACTACAGCAACATAAAAATTTAAAGCAAAACTTTTCTAACCAACAAAAAACAGAGTTAAGAAAAGATATGAAGAAGAAACGTGAACGTATAAAACGTGTGGTAAGAAGAACACGTTTAAACTCAATAAATCATTAATATTAAGTATCCTCCCAAAAAGTTTTTAAAAAGCGTTTGTATGAAACAACTTTTAATTTCCGTTTTTCTGTTGAGTTTTTGTATCGTTAATGCACAAATTGAAATTAACGAAGAAGAAGAAGAATTAATTGATGAATTATTTCTTACTGAAGAAATAGATTTGCAAAATATAATTGATGTATTGTATAATCATAAAACAATTTATACAACGGTAAATTATACCAATAAAACCCATTTCGCAGGACGTGAATTAAAGCGATTAAACGGTGAAGTAGTAAATCAAATAAGCATTACTCCCCAGGTTTTTTATATAAACTCCAAAGGATTGGTATTAGGAGTTTCTGGACTGTATTTAAGTGAATTAGACCCAAAGTGGGATACTTCAATCTTAACCATAGGGTATGGTAAAACTTTCGGTAAAAATTTAAATATGCGCTATGAAACAACCTATAGTCGGTATTTTTATGGTAAAGAATATGAAAATGTATCCAAAAACAGCATTGATGCCCGGTTTTTAATTTTTTCTGAAGATCGGTTAATTGGTACTGAATTAGAAGTCTCCTATCTTTTTGGTGAAAGCAATGCAATAAGCGCCTCTTTAGGACTTATTAGTAACATCAAACTATTTGAACTTAATAAACATACCACTGTAAGTTTTCAACCTCAATTTACATTTTATGTAGGACAAGAAAATATTGAGTTGTACAATATACGTTTCAATCAATACCGGCCCTATATAGAGTATTATTATGATAAAGTTTTTGAATTATTTTACGCACAATTAAATCTACCATTAAATTTATCTATAAAGAATTTTGATATAGAGTTAGGATATAATTATAACGTACCTAATAAATTAAAAGGAGAATCGCATTTAAAAAACACTTCGTTTACAAATGTAGCGTTACGCTATTCTATTGATTTATAAAATTTATAGATTTCATTTAAACTATTCTACTTATATTTTTATTTAAAGAATACTCAATTTATTTACTGTTTATTTAATAATATGAAATTAATTTTACAATTATTATTAATTTGTTAAATAATATTTAATTATATCAGTATTTTATTAAAGATTTTCAAATTAAACTTCAAATGCTTAATTTTGCAACTATAATTAAAACTAAACTAAAAAAATAAAAAATATGGCCTTTGATATTGAAATGATTCACGCTGTTTATAACCGCATGAAAGATCGAATTGATACTGCAAAAGCGGTAGTTGGACATCCTTTAACCTTATCAGAAAAAATACTGTATAACCATTTATGGGATGGAAATGCGAGCTTAGCTTTTAGACGAGGAGTTGATTATGTTGATTTTGCTCCAGACCGTATCGCTTGTCAGGATGCAACAGCACAAATGGCATTGTTACAATTTATGCACGCTGGGAAAAAGAAAGTGGCTGTTCCAACAACCGTTCATTGCGATCACTTGATTCAAGCTAAAGTGGATGCCGCAACCGATTTAAAAGTTGCCAATGAAAGCAGTAATGAAGTATTTAACTTTTTAGAATCTGTTTCCAATAAGTACGGAATCGGTTTCTGGAAACCAGGAGCTGGGATTATTCATCAAGTTGTCTTAGAAAATTATGCTTTTCCAGGAGGGATGATGATAGGTACCGATTCACATACTGTAAATGCAGGAGGCTTAGGAATGATTGCTATTGGAGTAGGAGGAGCTGATGCTGTTGATGTTATGGCCGGTATGGCTTGGGAATTAAAATTTCCGAAATTAATTGGGGTTAAATTAACAGGTAAGTTATCTGGATGGACCTCTCCAAAAGATGTTATACTAAAAGTTGCCGGTATTTTAACGGTTAAAGGAGGAACTGGAGCCATTATTGAATATTTTGGAGAAGGAGCAGAAGCACTATCATGTACTGGAAAAGGTACTATCTGTAACATGGGAGCAGAAGTAGGAGCAACTACTTCAACTTTTGGATATGATGAATCAATGGAGCGTTATTTACGTTCAACAGACAGAGCTGATGTAGCAGATGCAGCAAATAAAGTAAAAGCATACTTAACTGCTGATCCTGAAGTATATGCAAATCCGCATCAATATTTTGATCAAGTTATTGAAATAGATTTATCTACACTTGAGCCTCATTTAAATGGTCCATTTACACCAGATTTAGCTACGCCAATATCAAAAATGAAAGAAGAAGCTCTTAAAAATAATTGGCCATTAGAAGTAGAAGTTGGTCTAATTGGCTCATGTACTAACTCTTCATATGAAGATATTTCAAGAGCTGCATCTTTAGCTAAACAAGTTGCTGATAAAAAATTAAAAACAAAGGCACAATTTATGATTACTCCTGGTTCCGAGCAGGTTAGATACACTGTAGAGCGCGATGGTTTTATTAAAACATTTGACGAAATCAATGCAACAGTTTTTGCTAATGCCTGTGGCCCGTGTATAGGTATGTGGGATAGAGTAGGGGCTGAAAAACAAGAGCGCAACACTATTGTACATTCATTTAACAGAAATTTTGCAAAACGTGCCGATGGCAATCCTAATACCTTAGCGTTTGTTGGATCTCCAGAAATGGTTACAGCTTTAGCCATTGCAGGCCGATTAGATTTCAATCCATTAACAGATACCTTAATTAATGAAGAGGGCGTGGCAGTTAAGCTTGATGAGCCTAAAGGTTTTGAATTACCTTTAAAAGGATTTGATGTTGAAGACCCAGGCTATATAGCTCCAGCTACTGATGGCAGCAACGTAATGGTAAAGGTTGATAATGATTCTAAACGTTTACAATTGTTAGATCCTTTTTTACCTTGGAATGGTAAAAATATTACAGGAGCTAAATTATTAATTAAAGCATTTGGAAAATGTACAACCGATCATATTTCTATGGCAGGACCTTGGTTACGCTATAGAGGTCATTTAGATAATATAGCCAACAATACCCTCATAGGAGCAGTAAATGCATTTAATCAGCAAACCAATTTGGTTAAAAATCAATTAACTGGAGAATATGCTGGAGTTCCCGATGTTCAACGTGCATATAAACAAGCAAACGTACCATCCATTGTTGTTGGAGATCATAACTACGGAGAAGGATCATCCAGAGAACATGCGGCTATGCAACCAAGACACTTGGGCGTTAAAGCAGTTTTGGTAAAATCATTTGCACGCATTCATGAAACTAACTTAAAAAAACAAGGAATGTTGGCGTTAACTTTTGCCAATGAAAGTGATTATGATAAAATACAAGAAAATGATACTATTAATTTTATTGATTTGATTGATTTTGCACCGGGTAAACAATTAACGATTGAATTAATACATGATGATGGTTCTTCAGAGCAAATCAAAGTAAATCATTCCTATAACGAAGGTCAGATTGAATGGTTTAAAGCTGGTAGTGCCTTAAATTTAATCAAAAAACAAAACAATTAAAACCAGAGAAACTCCTTTTTAGGAGTTTCTTTTTATCCTGTTAATATGAAATTTAATAAATCTATGATTTCTAACATCCTTTTTATTATTGCGTTGGCCTTAATAATTTATCCACCCTCAAGAGCTTGGTTGATGCGACAACTTGCATTTTCTCCCTCTATTGAAAGCGTTGAAAACAGGGCGGTTTTAAAAGATTATAACTGGCTTCTCAAAGGATTAAATACTAGTGATTTTGATTTTAATACAGCTCAAAATAATGTTGTAATTGTAAACTTTTGGGCAACATGGTGTCCGCCTTGTATAGCAGAAATGCCAAGTTTACAAGCCCTTTATAACGATTATAAAGATAAAGTTTTTTTTGTATTTGTTACTTCTGAGGGAACAGACAAAGTGAAAACCTTTTTAGAGAAAAACAAGTATGATTTACCCATATACAATATGCAAACTAATGTACCAGAATTACTTTCTTCAAGAAGTATTCCAGCTACTTATTTAATTAACAAAAAAGGGGAAATTATTATCAGTAAAATTGGAGCAGCCAATTGGAATAGCAGTAAAGTTAGAGCTGAACTAGATAAATTACTTACAGAATAATACATTTTAAAAAGTTAAAAGCTATAATTTCTTTTTTAATAAAAGGTATTATACCTTTTTTTAATTTATTATGTTTCATATAAATTTTTTGTTAATTATTAATATTAAATACAACTTCCAAAATATACTGTATTTTCATTGCATTTTCTTTGCAAACTGTTAAAATAAGAGAATCTTCTATAGCTATTCCATAAGCTTCTTTTTGTTTGATGAAATCCTATTAATTTTAACTTTTTTGTTTCTTTTGAATTGTTTTCTAGCGTTTTCATAATGTAATAATTTTAGGTTTATATAGTATTAAACGACTAAAATTTAATATTGTTACAGTACTATGGTATACATAGTACTATTTTAACAAATATTTAACTTTTATAAGATTACATAAACAATAAAACTAAACTTCGTCTAAGGCTTGAAGCAAAATATAACAACCTTTTCTAATTTCATCTTCAGAGATAGTAAGTGGCGGAGTTATTCTGATAGCCGTTCCGTCAAATAATAACCAAAATAATATTAATCCGTTTTCTAAACACTTTAAAATTATTTTGGTTGCTAATTCAGCTGATTCGACCATAGCAGCCAGCATTAAACCAGCACCACGAATTTCTATAATTTTAGGATGCACAAGTAATGTTCTTATTAATTGTTCTTTATAAGAAACTTGTTCCATAAGATTAGTTTCACAAACTTCCTTTAATGTTGCTACACCTGCAGCTGCAATTACAGGATGTCCTCCAAAGGTAGTTATATGACCCAGCTTGGGGTTATTTTTTAATAAATTCATAAAATTATAGGAAGAAACAAAGGCTCCAATTGGCATACCGCCTCCAAGTCCTTTTCCAGTAACAAAAATATGGGGTACAACATTATAATGTTGAAAACCGTAGAGTTTTCCTGTTCTTCCTACACCAGTTTGAATTTCATCTAAAATTAACAAGGCACCAACTTCATCACAGCGTGCTTTTACTTTAGCTAAATAATTATCTTTAGGTACGATAAACCCTGCTCCACCTTGAATGGTTTCTAAAATTACACCTGCAGTTTTATTTGTTATTTTAGATAAATCATCAATGTTATTATATTCTATAAATCGTACTCCAGGTATTAGTGGTCTAAATGCACTATTTTGTTTTTCGGCTCCACAAACACTCATAGCTCCTTGTGTATTACCATGGTATGCCCATTTAGCAGCTATAATTTCACCTCTGCCAGTTACTCTTTTAGCAAGTTTCAACGACCCTTCTGTTGCTTCTGTGCCAGAATTTGTCAGGTAAACACAGTTTAATGTATCAGGTAATTTTTTTGCCAACAAGGAAGCTAGTTCTACTTGTGGTTGCTGAATAAATTCGCCATAAACCATGACATGCATATACTTATCTACCTGATTTTTTACAGCTTCATTTACTTTTGGGTGATTGTGTCCCAACGTATTGGCTGAAACCCCTGCAACAAAATCTAAATATTTTTTACCGTTTTTATCTACTATGTATGATCCTTCTGCAAAAACGATTTCTAAAGCCAATGGATTTTGAGATGTTTGTGCCTGATGTTTAAAAAAAAGTGATTTGTAAGATTCCATCACATTTAATCGTAAATAAATATATCTTCTATCGTTTTTGGCCGTTCTTTATCGCGCCACAAAAAACCTTTGTACAATTTAGATTCTTCTGGAAATTTTGATGGAGGATACGTTTGACCATCCGGTTTTCTTAAAAAATCGATATAATTAATTGAATTTTTGCCTAATTCAAATGCAATTTCACTGCATTTCATTTTTAGAATTCCAACTAAATCTTTATCATCATTTCTGAGATAATTAATGACTTCTCCATTACCATTAACCAGTATATTTTTTAAATTATTTTCTATGAATTTACCCAGTATATTTTTTCCTTTAATTTGATTGTAACCACTTGAATCTTTCTGAATCACAAAAGCATTATTTATAACTTTTAACGAGTCTAATTTACTGGTTTCTTTATTGGATATCAAATATATAGTATCTCCAGTAACTTGATTTCCATCACTCCAAATTACTGGATTTCTCAACATTTTTGTTATACCGGTTGCTTGATTACTATATATCGAATCGCACTTTCCTTGCAAATCATTTTTAAAAAATTTAACCTTATTATAGGTTTTTATTCTACGTTCATTAGGCTTCCCCATTACCAACATTTTTTCACCATGTATGTACATAGAATCTTTGTCGGCTAATATGATAGCTACAGGTTTTTTAACAACATAAGCAGAATCTTTTCGCTCAAAATATTCTCCATAACCTCCTTTAATTACCGTTTTGTTAATAGAATCTGTAATTACAAGGTTTTTTGTTGCCGAAATAAATCCTTTTAACTGATCATAATAAAGACTATCGGCTTTAAAATTTCTATCCTTATAATTTATAGATGATTTTTTAACTGCATGTGATATTTTAGTACGAGTATCGTGAAAACCCTTCTCTGTATATACCGTTGATTCTTTGCTGTAAATAGTTGAAGGACCATACAAAAATGCTTTTCCTGTATCGGTATAATAATCTAAATGATTGGAAACTAATTTGTTATTTGGACTTGTAATTTCTACTTTATGTACCGCCTGAAACTTTTTGGTTGCTAAATAGTAATTACCTATGGTACTTTTTAAGGTGTTGGTTTGATCTTTAATTGTTGCTTTATTTCTATAATATAAGTGTTGCTCGGCTCTATTAAAATGCAAAGTATCTGTTGTCAAGGTCATTTGAGGATCTTTGATACTTACATTTCCCCATGAAACAGCTTTTTTAGTATTCCCGTTGTAATCTACATATTTACTGGTTTGAGTAATGGTATCGCCTTGATTTAAAAAAACCTCTCCAACTGCCTGAATAATATTTACATCTGGATATAATAAAGCTTGTTGGCATCGAAGCGTAAAACCTTCATGTTCAACAGCAACATTTCCTAATAACACAATAGCATTGGGATACTTTTCCTCATTTTTAAAGGTGTTATCAGCATGTATTAATTTAATTTTTTTACGCTGTCCAAAAGATGCGACTGATATTAATACTATTAAGATAAGTATACTAAAATTTTTCAACTTGTTTATTTTATGCAAAAATACTAATTTGAATGTTTTTAAATTCAAAAACGCTCTTTTAGAGCGTTTAATAATTACATTAAAATTGTTTGATTTCGATCTGGTCCAACTGAAACTATTTTAATTGGGACCCCAACAAAATTTTCAATATAAGCTATATAATTATTTAAACTTGGAGGAAAGTCTTTTTTATCTTTTAACAAAGTTAAATCAGTTTCCCATCCTTCAAACTCAGTATAAACTGGAGTAACATTTTCAGACTCAATATTGTATGGCAAGTGACCAATTGCATTTCCTTTAAATACATATGAAGTACAAACTTTTATGGTATCAAAACCAGATAAGACATCGCTTTTCATCATTATCAGCTGTGTTACTCCATTTATTTGAACTGCGTATTTTAAAGCAACTAAATCCAACCAACCGCATCGTCTAGGTCTTCCGGTAGTTGCGCCAAACTCATTACCAATTCTACCCATATCGGCTCCAACCTGATCAAACAATTCGGTAGGGAAGGGGCCCGATCCTACGCGTGTGGTATATGCTTTAAAAATACCTAAAACTTCTTTAATTTTATTTGGTGCAATTCCCAATCCGGTACAAGCACCTGCAGCAGTTGTGTTTGAAGAAGTTACAAATGGATAGGTACCAAAATCCACATCCAGTAAAGACCCTTGAGCGCCTTCAGCTAATATGGATTTACCTGTTAAAATAGCATTGTTTATAAATTCTTCGCTATCTATAAATTGAATTGTTTTTAACTTTTCAACGGCTTCAAAAAATAAGGCTTCGGCTTCTTCAAGATTAAATTCGACATCAACCTTGTAAAATTCCAGCATTTTAAGGTGCTTTTCTTTTAACTTTTCATATCTAATTTTCCAATCTGCTAATTCAAAGTCGCCAATTCTAAAGCCATTTCTACCTGTTTTATCCATATATGCCGGTCCAATTCCCTTTAGTGTTGAACCTATTTTCTCAACACCTTTAGAGGCTTCAGAAGCAGCATCTAACATTCTATGCGTTGGTAAAATTACATGAGCTTTTCTTGAAATAAACAACTTTGATTTAAAATCAATACCATGTGTAGCTAAATTATCTAGTTCTTTTTTAAATATAACAGGGTCTATTACAACACCATTACCAATAACATTTATAGCTTTATTATGAAAAATACCTGAAGGTATAGTGTGTAAAACATGCTTTTTACCGTCAAAAATTAGCGTATGTCCAGCATTTGGACCACCCTGAAAACGAGCAATAAGATCGTATTTTTTGGTTAGTACATCTACAATTTTACCTTTACCTTCATCGCCCCATTGCAATCCTAGTAATATATCTACACTCATTTTTAGTTAAATTTTTAATGGTTATTCTGATTTTTTCTTTGTGGCGTAAAAGTACAATGAATGATTGTGAATATCAACATTAAAAATTTCTTCAATTGATTTTTTTATAACATGAATCCTAGGGTCACAAAACTCAAAAACCTCTCCAGAATCTGTAAGAATTATATGATCGTGTTGCTTATCAAAATAACATTTTTCATAATGTGCCTGATTTTGACCAAATTGATGCTTACGCACCAAACCACATTCTAACAATAATTCAATTGTATTGTATAGTGTAGCTCTACTTACTTGATATTTTTGGTTTTTCATTTGAATGTAAAGCGATTCTACATCAAAATGATCATCTAAATCGTAAATTTCTTGAAGTATGGCAAACCGTTCTGGTGTTTTGCGATGATTGTTATTTTCTAAAAAGTTAATAAAAACATTTTTTACAACTTCTTGATGATTAATATCACTCATGGTTTAAAGTTTTCTATACTAATTATTCTGGTTACTAAGATAATGTAAATTCTAATATTAGAATAACTAACTATTTATAAATACGCGATACTTTTTCAACACCGTCAATTCGTTTAATACTATCAATTAATTTTGTCAACTGCGTTTTGTTTTTCACTTTTACATTTACTATACCTTCAAATATTCCTTGATGCCCTTCAATATTAATACTTTGAATATTTACGTTCATGTTATTAGATATTACTCTAGTAATATTATTTACCATTCCAACAGTATCGTTTCCAAAGATTTTTAAAATGGCTGTAAATTCTTCTTGTGTAGAATCTATCCATTTAGCAGTTAGTATTCTGTATGCAAATTTTGCTTGCATGCTTACTGCATTAGGGCAATCCATTCTATGCACCTTTATTCCTTCATTTATTGTAATAAATCCAAATACTTTATCTCCAGGTATTGCACTGCAACATTTTGAAAGTGAATAATCTAACTGTTCTTCTTCTTTTCCAAAAACTAATAAATCGTATTTGGTTGTTAACTCTTCCTGATCAACAAATTCTTGTACTTTTGACCGTTTTATTTTTGTTTTAAAGAAATTAATGATTGGATTTGATTTTTGAGCTGCGAATGATTTTAAGGTCGAATTTTCGATGGTTCCAATACCGGCTCTATAAAATAAATCAAAACTGGTTTTAAGTTTAAAATAGTTAACTAGCTCATTAACTACCGTTTCGTCTAAATTAATTTTTAAATGTTTTAATTTTCGGGTTAAAATTTCCTTACCATCGATAGCTATTTGTTTTTGATCTTCTTTTAACGCTGCTTTTATTCGACCTCTGGCTCTTGCAGTTTTAGCAATTTCTAACCATCTTACATTGGGTTTTTGGTTAGGTGATGTTATTATTTCTACTTGATCTCCGCTATTCAATACATGACTAATTGGAACTAACTTTCTATTCACACGGGCTCCTCTACATTGATAACCTACTTGAGTGTGAATTGCAAAAGCAAAATCGAGTGCAGTTGAATCTTTTGGTAATGATTTTAAATCGCCGTTTGGTGTAAAAACATAAATTTCTTTTGCATACAGGTTTAGCTTAAATTCCTCGATAAAATCAACCGCTGATGATTCATTATTCTCCAAAGATTCTCTTAACCTGTTTAGCCAGCCTTCTAAACCACTTTCTGTATCTTTTTCTGTTCCGTGTTTGTATTTGAAGTGTGCTGCATATCCTTTTTCAGCAATTTCATCCATACGTTCCGATCTGATTTGCACTTCAACCCATCGTCCTTGAGGACCCATAACAGTGGTATGTAAAGACTCATAACCGGTAGATTTGGGTTGAGTTATCCAATCTCTTAATCGCGAAGGGTTTGGTTGAAAGTGATCAGTTACAATAGAATATATTTTCCAAGCGTCAAATTTTTCACTTTTTTCTTTCGATTTATAGATGATTCGGATTGCAAATTTATCGTAAACTTCATCAAAAGTTACATCTTGGGTAACCATCTTTTTACGTATCGAAAAAATTGATTTGGTTCTTCCTTTTATAGTAAATTTAAATCCTTGGTCTTCTAGTGATTTTCTTAAAATTTCAGTAAACGTATTTATATATTCGTTTTGTTTTTCTTTGGATTCTTTAATTTTGAGAAGTATATCATTATAAACTTCGGGCTCGGTATATTTTAATCCTAAATCTTCTAATTCACTTTTTATATTAAACAGCCCTAATCTATGCGCAAGAGGAGCATAAATATACAATGTTTCTGATGCTATTTTTTGTTGCTTATGGGGCGCCATAGCATCCATGGTAAGCATATTGTGATACCGGTCTGCAATTTTAATGAGAATAACACGAACATCTTCATTTAATGTTAATAACATTTTTCTGAAGTTTTCGGCTTGCATTGAAGTATCAATGTCTTGATTTAGACTAGATATTTTTGTTAACCCATCAACAATTTTAGCAACAGTTTCGCCAAAATTTTCTTCAATATCATCTAACGTATATTTGGTATCTTCTACAACATCGTGTAAAAGAGCAGCTATAATTGAAACAGCACCTAAACCAATTTCATAGGCAACTATTTTAGCAACAGCAATGGGATGATAAATATAAGGTTCGCCTGTTTTTCTGCGTTGATTACTATGTGCATCAACTGCAAAATCGAGTGCTTTTCTGATTGCTTTCTTATCTGCATCGCTTAAGGTTTGATACGTACCTTTAAGTAAGTCTTTATACCTTAGGGCAATCTCCTTTTTTTCTTCCTCTATATTTATTTCATACTTCATACCCTAAATTAATACAATTATTCTAAGAAACAATAAGGGATAAGAAAAAATCATTGAATGTTTTTATATCGCTGTAATAAGGTTGGATGTGAATAGTGATAAAACACATATAAAGGATGTGGTGTTAGATTACTTAAATTGTTTTTTGATAATTTTTTTAAACCACTTATAAGTGCTTTTCCATAACCATAATTTTTAGCAAAATTATCCGCTTGGTATTCAAATTTTCTGGAAATTAAATTGTTAATCAAACCGGTTATTTCAGATATTGGTGTGTAAAGTAAACCAAACGCTATTAAGCCAATATGAAAACTGGGAAGTTGAACACCCAAAGCTGATGCTAATAATTTACTATTAATAAAGATCGACAACAAATAAAGTGTTAAAGCAGTTAAAACCGTACCTATTATAAAGTTATAAATAATGTGTTTATGTTTATAATGTCCTATTTCATGGGCTAAGACTGCGGTAATTTCGTCTGTTTCTAAATCATTTATTAAGGTATCGTATAAAACTACTCTTTTTTTAGGTCCAAATCCTGCGAAATATGCATTTGCACGGGTACTTCTTTTAGAACCATCAATTACAAAAAGTTGATCTAATTTAAATCCTGCTTTCTTTACAAAATCTTCTAGCGACTTTTTTAATTCACCTTCTTTTAAAGGGGTTTGTTTGTTAAATAATGGTACAATAAGCGTTGAATAAAACATATTCATAAAAACAGAAAATACTGTTATTAATGCCAATGCGTATAGCCAAAAATTAGACCCAAAATAATTGTAAAAGAGTATGATTAACCACAAAAGTATACCAGCTATTATAACAGAAAGTATAAATCCTTTAAACTTATCTATAAAAAACAATTTTCTAGTTGTTTTGTTAAAACCAAATCTTTCTTCAATTACAAAAGTCTTATAATAAGAAACTGGCATACTAAATATGGTGCTTCCTAGTAACAGTATTCCAAAAAACACTAAAGAAACAATTGTTTCATTGTTTGATACTTGTCTAGAAATGGAATCAATTGATGCAAACCCATCAACAATTAAAAAAAACAGTATTATTAAAAAAGATACAATAGAAATAAAGGTAGAAAATTTGTAAGTATATTTTTTGTATTCTTGAGACTTAACGTACTGTTCTTCATCGTAAACATCTTTTAATTCTGGTGGAATTTCATCAGAAAAATGCTGTGCATTTTTAAAATCTAACCATTTATCAAACAGAAAATTAGCAACTAATATTCCGATAATAGTATAAAAAATAAAACTTGTTGTCATTCTTTTATGGGAGTTAAAACACGCCTTGTTGCTCTATAATATTTTTTCCAATATGTACTGTCGATCGAAGATTTAGTTATGCCTTCTTTAGTAGAACTGTGCATAAAAACTCCATCGCCTAAATAAATTCCAACGTGGCTATATCCTGGTGGTTTAAATATAACTAAATCACCTACTTGCATTTCTTCTTTTGGAATTACTTCTCCAACTTTAAGCATATCCCTAGAAGAACGAGGCAATTTTATTTCGAATAAGTTGTTAAAAACGGTACTTACAAAACCAGAACAATCAAATCCATTTTCGCTTCTCCCTCCATATCGATAACCTACATGGTCGTATTTTTCAAATTGTTGTTCTAAAATTTCTTTAAAAGTAGTAAGTTTTAACGAGTCAATCTTAAAATTGATAACCGTATCTTTTACTGTAAAATTTGTTCTTGCATTTACATTAAATACAGACAAACTTAATAATAGAAATATGTAACTAATTTTTTTCAAATCTCAATTAAAATTACGTTGACGTTTAGCCTCAAAAATAATAATTGCAGCTGAAACAGACACATTCATAGAATCAATTTTTCCACTCATTGGAATAATAATATTTTGTGTTGCGTTTGCTAACCATAAACTACTTAAACCTATAGCTTCTGCACCAACAACTACTGCTAATTTCATTTTATAATCGATTAAATGATAAGAAGTTGAGGCAGTCAATGCTGCACAAAAAATATTAAAATTATTCTTTTTGAGATATTCAATAATTTCGGTGGTAGATCCTGTAGCAAGCTGATTAGTAAATAAACAACCAACGCTCGATCTCACAATATTTGGATTAAACAAGTCTGTTTTTGGATTGGCAATTATGACTGCATCAAGCTTAGCTGCATCAGCTGTACGTAATAACGCCCCAATATTTCCAGGTTTTTCCGGAGCTTCTGCTACAAGAATTAAGGGATTTTCTGATGAAAATTTTAACGAATCTAAATTTAATTGTTTCGTTTTTGCAACAGCAATTATTCCTTCTGTTGTTGATCTATAGGCTATTTTTTGATAAACTTCTTTAGATATTTCAATGAATTCAACTTCTTGATTGACTATTGATTTAAATTGATTAACTAATTGTATATCAATGATATCCAAACAAAATAAAAGCTGTAGTATTGAGTACTTACCTTCAATTGCTAAGTGAATTTCTCGGTAACCTTCAATAATAAAAGTACCTGTTTTGGTACGTGCAGTTGATTTATCCTGCAATTTAACAAGATCTTTAATTAATTGATTATGTACACTTTCTATTTTCTTCATTTATCTAGAAATTGCAAAAATAAAAAAAGCAGTCGGATGACTGCTCTTAAATTTTTGTTAATCTACTGATTTTTATATTTTTCAGAAAAACGTTTAAATAATTCTGTTTGATGCGTTTCTAAACTAACTTTTCGACCTTGTATAAATGCAGCTGTTAATAAATTAGTCCGCATATCAAGTGCATCACCTTCTGAAATAAATAAGGTTGCATCTTTTCCTTCTTCTAAAGATCCACAAAAAGTATCAATTCCAAGAATTTTAGCTGTATTTAAGGTAATTAAACTAAGTGCTTGTTCTTTTGATAAGCCATAAGCGGCAGTAGTTCCAGCGTAAAAAGGCAAATTTCTAGTATTCATTCGTTCCATATCTCCACTGTTTTCTAATCCAACTAATACACCTTTATCTGTTAATAATTTAGCTGCTTTATATGGTAAATCAACATCATGATTGGCTAAAACAGGTAATTCATGTACTCTTTTTAATAATACTGAAACATTATTTTTCACTAGCAAATCAGTTATTTTATAAGCATCATAACCTCCTACAATTACCAACTTAGTTACTTTTTGATTTTTATAAAAATGTATCGCATCAATTAGTGCTTTTTCTTCATCGGCATGAACGTACAATGTTTTCTTTCCATCGAAAAGACCATTCATAGCATCAAATACTACATTTTTTTCAGATTGTTTATCTTTCAGATACGTTTTAGCATTATCAAAAAATGAATTCAGCTCTTCTAATTGTTTTGAATAATCTTTATTAGGTTCTAAATTTCTATTTTCACTTCTAAATCCACCTCTGGAAAAAGTTCTAGGCCAATTTATATGTATCCCATCATCTTCTTTGATTAACGCATCTTTCCATGTCCATGCATCAAGTTGAACAATAGAAGAAGTGCCAGAAATTCTTCCACCACGAGGTGTAATTTGAGCAATTAATATCCCGTTAGGTCGAATACTTTCCACAACTTGTGATTCAGCATTATAGGCAATAATACTGCGTATATGTGGATTTAAATTACCAATTTCTACCATATCATCTGAAGCATTTACAGCATCAATTTCAACCAAGCCTAAGGTAGAATTGGGAGAAATAAAACCAGGATACACATGTTTTCCTTGAGCATTAATTACTGTATCAAAAGCATTAGCAGCTAATCTAATTACACGAGCATCGGCTACTAACGTTAATTTACCATCTTTAAAGCCAATTGCACTATTTTCTATAACTTTTCCATTACCAATATGAGCAGTTGCATTTAAAATTAAGACTGATTTTGACTGTTTTAAACCAGGTTTTTGTTGACTAAATGATGAAGTTGTTACTAAAAAAAGTAAAATAATGGTTGTGATATATTTATAAGCTTTCATCGTTCTAATTATTAATGATTATGATTAACATCGAAATATTCTTCCATAGTATCGCAATGGTATAAAACCTGTTGTCTGCGTTGCGGAGCTTGGGTATTATTTCCTTTATTTTTTTCCTGTAACATTAAATTAATAAGTTCATTACGTTCTTTATCTTGTGAAATTCTCAACTGTTCATCTCGCTCAATATCATAATAAACAATTCCTTCAATCATGGTTTTTAAGGGTTTTGCATAAATTGATAATGGATGCTCATTCCAAAGTACTAAATCTGCATCTTTTCCAACCTTTATACTACCAACTTTATCATCTATCTTTAGCAATTTAGCCGGATTTAATGTTACAAATTTCAACGCTTCTTCTTCAGATACTCCACCGTATTTAACTGCTTTCGCAGCTTCTTGATTTAACCTTCTTGACATTTCAGCATCATCAGAATTAAATGCCACAACAACTCCCTGATTGTGCAATATGGCACCGTTATGAGGTATAGCATCTTTAACTTCGTATTTATATGCCCACCAATCTGAAAATGATGAAGCGCCTGCACCATGAGATTTCATATAATCTGCTACTTTATAACCTTCAAGAATATGGGTAAAAATGCGAACACTAAAATCAAATTTTTCTGCTATATTCATCATCATTGCAATTTCTGATTGAACATAGGAGTGACAAGTTATAAAGCGTTCTTTATTTAAAATTTCTGCAATGGTTTTTAGTTCCACATCATATCTTGGAGTCTTTGTTTTTGCTTTATCTTTAGGTGATAAACTATTGTATTTTTTCCATGCTAAATCATATTCTTTGGCACGTTGGAAATAATCGTTATACACTTGCTCTACACCCATTCTTGATTGTGGAAATCGGGTAGGGTTGGAGCTTCTAAAGTTGGATTGTTTTACATTTTCACCCAATGCAAATTTTATAAATTTAGGCTGATTAGGATATAATAATTCATCCGGTGAAAGGCCCCATTTTAATTTTAAAATTGCAGATTGACCACCAATAGGATTGGATGAACCATGTAAAATTTGAGAAATAGTAACACCCCCAGCTAAATTTCTATATATATTAATATCTTCAGAATTAATAATGTCTTGTATAGAAACTTCTGCACTTGAATTATGACCTCCTTCATTGATACCAAAAGATGTTGCAATATGTGAGTGTTCATCAATGATTCCGGGTGTTAGATGTTTGCCTGAACCATCAATTATTCTAGCAGTAGCATCGTTAATATTTTTTCCAATTTGAGCAATTTTTCCATTTTTAATTAAAACATCAGTATTGGTTACAATTCCACTTTCTTCATTGGTCCAAACTGTTGCATTTTTAATAATTACGGTTTCTGATTTTAAAGATGATGCATTCCCAAAAGCTGTGTTAGGATAAGAAACAGGAAACATAACAGGTGATGAAACTTCTGTTTTTTGAGTTACTTTTTCTTTAAAATCTTCTACTTTTTTAGCTGACCAACTAACTTTTATTCCGTTTGCTAAGACTGCATCTCCACTTAGTAAATCAGATGACGAAACCAATCCTGTTAATCGCGTATAGGTACTTTTATCATTGTTTGTAAGCAGAATAGTAAGCCAATCATTTAAATATGTTGCAGAGGAATTTATTTTAACAGAATCTTTTAAAACTTCTGCTTTAGGTTTTGTTAAGTCTCCATCTAACTTTAATGTATACAATTCATTATTTAAATTAAGTTGATAAGACCCTCTAATATCTTGTATATCAAAATTGTTTACAACATATTTTTTACCCTGAACCCAGTTTTCGTATATAATAGATTTTTCTTCAAATATTTCATCTGAAGTAATAACAAAATTCGCATAGTAACCAGGTTTTAAACTTCCAATTTCATTTGATTTACCTAATAAATTAGCAGGAACTGTTGTTAAGGCTTCTAACGCTTTTACTTTATCAAATCCAGCTAAGATTGCTTTTGATACATTGGTTTTAAATGATTTTATAGATTTTAACCCATCGGTTGTCAATGCAAAATTGATATTATTATCAGATAAAATTTTGAGGTTAAAAGGTGCTTGATTCCAAAATTTTAAATCTTTAAATTCTAATTGATTTGCCAAAAACGGATCTGAAACATCAAAAGCATCTGGAAAATTAACAGGTATAATAAATGAAGCATTCGTATTTTTAATTTCTTTAATGCTCTCAAATTCATTTCCACCACCTTTAATTAGGTAGTTTAAGTTAAATTCTTTAGCAATTTTAGCCGCTCTTAAGCTATTAAACTTATCTCCGGCATCAAAAATTTGAATCAAATGTTGATTGGCCAATAGGGCTTCAATTGATATATCTTTAGATGTAGCATTTCCATTTTTATACCAATTGGCATCGTGATGAAATTGTCGCAATAATGCCATCATACCCATTAATGAAAATGGATACGCCTGATTAGAGTTGGCGCTTCTTGAAAAACCAAAATGTTGCGTATTTTTTGAAGCTAACAACCTAATATTGTTAGGTTCAAAGTTATTTAATGCAACTAATAAACCTGTACCTCTTGCAATTCCATCATGCATGTGTGATCCAACAACACCAAATCCGCTTTGTAAATATTCTTCAGCTTTTTTGGTATCATATTTAAATGATTCAACTGCATTATATTCTGTTTTAATATGATCGTTCCAATAGTATCCATCTTTTTTAGAATCATATTGAGGAGATGAAAAAGCGTTGCGTTGAGGCTGCAATTTTTCCATACCAAAATCTGTAAACATATCAATAAAAGAAGGATAGACGTATTTTCCTTTTAAATCAACAACTATTGAATTAACTGGGATTTTAACATTTTTACCGACAGCAACTATTTTATGTTGTTGAATTAACAACGTACCATTTTCAACAAATTCAGTTGGAGTTACATAAATTTTAGCATTGGTAAATGCAGTGTAATTGTTGTTTTTCTGATGCACACCATCATTTTTTGGAAAGTACTCTTGTGAAAAAATTACACTTGAAATACTCCAAAATAGGATAAATAAAATTGTTTTTTTCATTATTGATTTATTTTTTAGCTCGATAAATGTAATAAAAGCAATAATGCAATTGCTCAAAAATTATTTTTTTAACAATTTTTCTTCATTTAAGTGATAATTAATAATTAAACCAACCACTCTTTTATAGCTTTTTATACCTTCTTTTTGCGCATTTGATTTTAAAAAAACATCATAAAAAGTTTTAAAATAAGGTTCTAACGGATTTTTATATTGTTCCCAAAATTGATACGATTCTTCCATATTTTTTAAAATACCAGGATTAATTTTTTCAACATATTTTTCATATAACTTAGGATTGGTTATATATAATTCATTCAAAACATACCTTAGAGCCATATATTTTCCTGAAAAATTGAAGTACTTGTCAGAATAATTAATAGAAGTTAGATAAGCCAGCATATTGGCCTCATATTCCGGTCCAAAACCGACTTGATGTCCAATTTCATGGCAACTGGTAGTTACTAAAGAAACCAATGGAATTTTTGAATTTACTTGTGCTTCATTCGTAAACGGATTTAAATATCCGGCAAAACCCATATAACTAAGCGGAGTGCTAAAAAGCGAATTTTTAACCCTTAAATTAGATGCTTTCAAAAATGGGTATTTTTCTGAAATTGCTTGATACGAGTTTTTGCTTAAAACATAAATTGAATCTTTATCGTAAGGTATATTAACTTTCAAACTATCATTGTTTGTAATCGATAAATGAATTGTATTAATATCTTCAATTAATTTAGTTGTAAAATCCTCAAATTCCTGCTGTGAAAACGTAGTTTTATCTATCTTTAAATGATGAACAAGTGGTTTTCTGTAATAATTAAATCCCCACGAAGCATTAAACAACAATAATAAAATAGATAAAAAAGCAGTAATTTTTAACAAAGTTTGCGTCTTAAACAGGTTTTTATTTTTAATTGATAAAAACAAGCAATACACTATAAAAAGTGCTAAAAGAAAATAAAGTACATCGCCAATAGAAAAGCTAAACATATTAAAAACAATTCTATTTAATGTTGAAACAATTACATAAATAAAACTTGCGTAAAATTTCTCTACAACACTTGTTAAATACGGCAAAATTTTTAAAAGAATCATTTGTATTACTAAGAGTACAGACCAAAAAAGTGGATTATTTTTAATTTTCATATATTATAAAAGGTTGTGTATAACTATAAAGCAATTTAAAAATAGTTATTAACAATTCAAGCTTTTTGTAAACAATCTGTTTATAAAAAAAATAGTACAATATAGATAAAATTATGCTTTAAATACTTACTTTCGTTTTATGGAAAATACACAATCGCAATCAGTAAAAAGTTTTAAAACTAGTAAAATTATAAGTCTTGAAAAAGGCAAAATTCCTCCGCAAGCAGTTGATTTAGAAGAAGCTGTACTGGGAGCGATGATGATTGACAAAAGGGGAGTAGTTGAGGTGATTGACATTCTGCATCCTGAAGCATTTTATAAAGAACAGCATCAGGATATATTTTCTGCTATTATAACCCTATTTCACAATGCAAAACCAACCGATTTGTATACAATTTCAAATCAGTTAAGAACAGATGGAAAATTAGATAAGATTGGAGGTGATTATTACTTGGTATCACTAACTCAAAAAGTGTCATCAGCAGCACATATTGAGTATCATGCGCGTATTATTCTTCAAAAATTTATTCAGCGAAAACTAATAACCATTTCAAGTGATTTAATAGAAGAGGCCTACGATGAAACAATAGACGTTTTTGATTTATTAGACGATGCAGAAAGTAAACTGTTTGAAGTTACTCAAGGTAATTTCAAGAAAACTGCTGAACCAGCAGATTCTCTTGTGCGTCAAGCTTTGGATAAAATTCAGGCTATATCCAATAAAGAAGGATTAAGTGGGGTTCCATCAGGTTTTACTCAAATCGATAAATTAACTGCCGGATGGCAACAACAAGATTTAATAATTATTGCAGCACGACCTGCAATGGGTAAAACAGCTTTTGTAATTTCCATGGCAAAAAATATTGCCATCACCAAAAATATTCCGGTAGCCATTTTTTCATTAGAGATGTCATCTGTTCAGTTAATTACCCGTATGATATCGAGTGAAACTAACTTAGAATCAAGCAAACTTAGAAAAGGTAATTTAGAAAAATTTGAATGGGAATTACTGCAGGTTAAAGTAGAAAACTTATCAAAAGCACCAATTTTTATTGATGATCAGCCAGCTTTATCTGTATTTGATTTACGCGCTAAAGCTCGACGATTGGTTGCACAACACGGTGTAAAACTAATAATAATAGATTACTTACAGTTAATGACAACCGGATCATCTAAAAGTATTGGAAATCGTGAACAAGAAATATCTACCATTTCTAGAAACCTTAAAGCATTAGCAAAAGAGTTAAACATTCCTGTAATTGCTTTATCTCAGC
>JAGXRT010000019.1 GCA_018335575.1 Bacteroidota bacterium
CTTCTTTTCTAAGCGGAACAATATTTAATAAACATATACCAAACTGCATTTAACTATAATTTTTCAATTACCATAGCACTTGCTCCTCCACCGCCGTTGCATATAGCAGCTCCACCGTACCTGCCGTTGTTTTGTTGCAACACGGTAAGTAATGAAATAACAATGCGTGCTCCAGACATGCCTAGTGGATGTCCTAATGAAACGGCGCCACCATTAACATTTACTTTAGCGGCATCCAATTCTAATAGTTGATTATTAGCAAGTCCTACTACACTAAATGCTTCGTTAAATTCAAAGAAATCAATGTCGCTGATGGATAAATTTGCTTTTTTTAAGGCTTTTGGTAATGCTTTTGCGGGTGCTGTAGTAAACCATTTAGGCTCTTGTGACGCATCGGCATAACTAATTATTTTAGCCAGTGGTTTAATGCCTAATTCAGTAGCTTTTTCAAGACTCATTAAAACTAGTGCAGCTGCACCATCATTTATGGTGGAAGCATTTGCGGCAGTTACTGTACCTTCTTTTGTAAAAACAGCTCGTAACGTTGGTATTTTATCCATCATTACATTTTTGTATTCTTCATCTTCTTTAAATGAAACAGGATCTCCTTTTCTTTGCGGAATGCTAACCGGTGTTATTTCATTTTCAAATTTATTTGCTTTCCATGCATTGGCAGATCGGGTATAAGATTCTACTGCAAAAGCATCTTGTGCTTCTCTTGATATTTTATATTCACTTGCACATAAATCAGCAAAGGTACCCATATGCTGTTGGTCGTAAACATCAGTTAAGCCATCTAAAATTAGGCCATCTTTTACAACGATATTACCAAGTTTAACGCCATTTCTTCCATCAATATAGTGTGGAATCATACTCATATTCTCCATGCCACCTGCAACTACAACTTCTGCATCACCACATTGAATTGCTTGGGCTGCTTGCATTATAGCCTTCATACCAGATGCACACACCTTGTTAACAGTCGTACAAGGAACGGTATTTGGGATTCCTGCAAATAGCGCAGCTTGTTTAGCTGGTGCTTGACCTAATCCTGCCTGAACTACATTTCCCATTAGTACTTCATCAACAAGATTTGGATCTAAATTAATTTTTTCTAAGGCACCTTTAATGGCTACAGCACCTAATTTAGGAGCCGGAATTTGCGATAATGTACCCATGAAACTACCAATAGGAGTTCGGGCAACTGAAACTATTACTACGTCTTTCATTGTTTATTTTGTTGTTTGATTATTAACAAAGTTAATTAATTTTTATCATTTTTATTTATGAGGCATTTCAATTAACAATATGATTTTGATAAAAATTATCTCTTTAAATCGTAAATTGCAGTAAAACATATAATCAAAATGGAAAATACTACTACTACTACTTTTAAACATAAAGAAATAAACGCTAAACATTATGTAGCTGTTATTGGAGGATCTGTATCTGGATCTGAAGCTGTTAATTTGTTGACTGAACAAAATTTTAAGGTGGTTGTATTTGATATGAATAAACTTCCTTATGGTAAATTAGAAGATGGTTTACCTAATTGGCATCATAATTTACGCGATAGGCAAATAGAAACTATAAATGAACGATTGAATCATCAAAATGTATTTTTTATACCCAATACTAAAATTGGTGTAGATATATCTTTTGATGAACTTAAAAATGATTGGGGGTTTTCATCTGTTATTCTTGCTAATGGTGCTTGGAAAGATAGAGAATTGCCTGTAAATGAAATTAATAAGTTTTTAAACAATGGTTTGATTTACCAAAACTCCTTAATTTATTGGTTTAATCACAAACATGAAAAAAATTATGACGGTCCTCATTATGAAATGAAAAATAACACCTTAGTTGTAGGAGGTGGTCTAGCATCGCTGGATGTAATGAAGATTATTATGATTGAATTAGTACAAAAAGCCTTAAAAGAAATAAAGAATGTAGCAGTTGATATGCTAACACTAGAAAAGAAAGGAATCGATTTAATATTAGAACAATTTGAAACTACTTTAGAAGAACTAAACATTATACCCCCAACATTGCTTTACAGACGAAACGCTGAGGATATGCCATTAAAATCACCTAAAGATGATACTGCAGAAAATATAGAAAAAGCAAAAGCTGTTTCACAAAAGTTATTGGAAAAATATGTTGAAAAGTATATGTTCAATTTTATTCCTTGTAGTTCTCCAAGTGCATTTATTGAGAAAAACGGAAAATTTGTTGGTATGAAATTTCAGAAAATGATAAATGAAAATGGAAAACTCACCAAATCTGAAGAAACATTTAAATTATATTCAGAATTATTAATTTCATCGATTGGAAGTATACCGGAGAAAATAGAAAGTTTAAATTACGACGGTGACGCACTTAAATTAAAAAACAATTCAGAATATGCAGTTTATGGATATGAAAATGTTTTTGCTATTGGTAATGCTGTAACAGGTAAGGGAAATATTCAAGATTCTAAGCAACACGGTAAGCAAATGACTGAAAAAATTATAAATGAGCACCTTAATGAAGATGCCTTAGAAGAATGGTTAGTGACTTACAATCAGGAAATAAGAGAAAAAACTGCTTTAAATGTATCAACAATAATTAATCAAGTTGATAAATTTACAGTTCCTTCAGATGACACAGTCGCTGCATTATTAAAGAGAATAAAAGCAAGGCAAGAAGCAGTTGGATATAAAGATTATGAGACGTGGATAAGTGAACATTTACCTGAAAGAGTTGAAGATATGATCTAATATTGTATTTTTGATTTATAAAACACCTTACATGAAAAAAGTTATCAATATTATCTTTGATAAACACTCGGTAATTTATAAAGCACTTCTCTATGTTTTTACAACGGCCTTTATTGTTTATTTATTTCCAAAAGGAGGTCATTTTAAGTTTGAATTTCAAAAAGGTAAAGCATGGCAGTACGATACCTATTATGCACCATTCGATTTTGCCATTCAAAAATCTAAAGAAGAAGTTGAACTTGAAAAGCAACGTGTAATTTCAGATTCTCAAACATTTTTTTATTTGGATTCTACCATAATAAGTTCAGCCTTAACTTCATTTGAAAACAAATTAGAAATTTTTAAGAATCAAGTTCATTTATCCGATAGGGAACATAAAAAACTGTATAATGAAGGGATTAAAATAATTAACAAAGCCTATAAATTTGGTGTAATAGATGAAATAAATGCCCAAAAAAATAAAGCAGCTTCAAGGTATATAATTCTTCGTAATGGTAATGAAGTTAAAGAAATTAAGTTTGATGATTTAATTAATTATTCTTCGAGTAAAAAATGGATTCAAATAAAAGTTTCAGAAGTACTTAAATCGGTATATAATGATAAATTGGTTGATATATTAGCTGATATACTTGTCCCCAATATAATCTACGACGATTATTTTACACAAAAATCACTAGAAGAATCAATAAATAACATATCGTTAACCAAAGATTTTGTTGCAGAAAAGGAACGGATTATTATGAAGGGTGATATTGTTGAAGGTAGAAAATTAGCTGTTTTATTATCCCTAGAAAAAGAATTTCAATCGCAAATATGGACTAAAAGCAACTATAAATGGATAGTATTTGGATATATAATTATCGTTGCTTTATCGTTATTGATGTTGTTGCTTTTCATTAAGAAATACCGGCAAGAAATATATGAAAACAACACTAAAGTTACCTTTATATTTTTTAATGTTTTTTTAGCAATATTTTTAACAACTTTAGTGGTAAAGTACAATGTAGATTATGTATACATTGTGCCACTTTGTATCTTACCCATTGTAATTAAAGCTTTTTTTGATCCTCGCTTGGGATTATATACACATTTACTAACCATTTTGATGTTGGGTTTTATTGTTCCTAACAGTTTTGAGTTTACATTTTTACAAATTATAGCAGGTATTGTTACTATTTTAACTGTATCAGAAATGTATAAACGAGCTAATTTGTTTATTTCAGTTGCCCAAATTACTGGAGTTTATTTTGTTGGTTATTTTTCATTTTCAATATTGCAAGAAGGTAACATTAACTTTATAAAGTGGGAAGAGTTTATCTATTTTGCTCTAAATGGCATCTTAATTTTATTTGTTTTACCATTTATTTATGTTTTTGAAAAGTTGTTTGGATTGGTTTCTGATGAAACCTTGAAAGAACTTTCAAATACAAATTCTAAAGTTCTTCGGTATCTTGCAGAAAAAGCACCTGGTACATTTCAGCATTCAATGCAAGTAGCAAATTTATCTGAAGCTGCTGCAATTGAAATTAATGCCAATGCATTGTTGGCTAGAACAGGAGCCTTATATCATGATATAGGTAAAACACAAAATCCTATGTATTTTATAGAAAATCAATCCACTAATTTCAATCCGCATTTAGAGCTTTCGCCCAAAGACAGCGCATTTATTATTATAAAACATGTTGAAGATGGAATTAAAATGGCTAAAAAATATAGCATTCCAGAACGTATAATAGATTTTATAAGAACACATCACGGCACAAGTTTAGTTTATTATTTTTATAAAGAACAGGAAGAAATAAATCCAGAAAACATTGAAATTAATCAATTTAAATACAAAGGTCCTATTCCGTTTTCTAAAGAAACAGCAATTGTAATGATGTGCGATGCTTGTGAAGCTGCTTCTAAAAGTATCAAAGAACCCACAGGAAAAAAGATAGATGAACTTGTTGAAAAAATTGTTCAGAAACAAATGGATGAAGGTCAGTTTATGAATGCAGATATTACGTTTAAAGAAATTAATACGGTTAAAAAAGTGATTAAAAAGAAATTAAAGAATATTTACCATTTACGAATCGAATATCCCGAATAACATTCAATATTTGTGTAAAAAATAAATAAAAAAGGTTGCGATATTTCAATTGTAATGCTACATTTGCAATCTCAAAAATAAGTTCATTAAATAGAGAAAGGAGAGTTGCCGGAGTGGTTAACGGAGCAGTTTGCTAAACTGTCGGCGGGTAACTGTCGCGTGGGTTCGAATCCCACACTCTCCGCACCTTCGGGGTGTAGCGTAGCCCGGTCATCGCGCCTGCTTTGGGAGCAGGAGGTCGCAGGTTCGAATCCTGCCACCCCGACTGGATTGGTCACGTAGCTCAGCTGGATAGAGCATCTGCCTTCTAAGCAGACGGTCACAGGTTCGAATCCTGTCGTGATCACAAAAAAAGCCATTGAAATGTCAATGGCTTTTTTGTTATATATTGGTTGAAAAATAATATTACATATACTTTCGTTGTTCGGCTAACTTTTGCTGTTTACGCTCAAATTCTTCTTCTTTTCGCTTAATACTTTCTTGTATGTGTAATGCAGAAACATATACACCCATTTTAGAACGGATTAAGTATAATAACGTTAATACAATACCAGTAACAGGTATGGAATACGCAAACTCAACTTGATCAAAGTATTGAGCTCCATCATTAATTACACTAATTAATTGAAAAAGATAAACTGAAATAGGAACAGCTATGGCATGGAACCACCAGCTTTTACTGTCAATAAACCAAATAAATAATAAAACTAGCGGGACAAACTTTGAAAAGAATGCATGCCCTAAATGAACAATACTTGGAAAAATACCGCTATCTAATTTAAACAACGGAGTTTCCCAAGTAGTTGTATCTGGCAAATATTGATAAATATACAATAAATAAGGAGATATAATTATCAATACTAAAATGATGCTACCCGTTCGTAGGGATAGTGTAGAGTCTTTTATCGATTGTTTGTTTCTTGAATTGCTCATTCGTGTTTTGATCGTCGTTTACAGTGTTAAATGATGTTACTGTAAATAATACTGCTGCAAATATAAACAATCCTAAAGCTAGTTTAATAGTTTTCATAATTTTTATTTTAAAAGGTTAGTAACCCAAAGATAGAAATTATGCATTTTTTAAAAAGAGCGTTTAGTAAATTGGTTTCACATGCTTACTGATATTATATACTTTTATGGTAAATAAAAATCGTAATCACCATTTGTGCCTTAAATTTAAAAGTTATTTTTTAATTTACAATAACAATTTTTTAAGGATATTTTAATTAAATATAAGGAATTTGTGATAAAAAGCACTTTTTTAAGTAAAATTGAAATGCCTTTTTAAAGGTATTTTACCTTTTTTGTAATCAGGATAAACGGTTTTTCATTAAAATCTGTACCAAAAAAGAGGTAATAATTGCCGCCATCAGTTAATTTCATTTTCTTTTTAATGGTTTTTATATCATCTTTAAAGTTTCTTATTTTAATATTTCCTTTTAATTCCGGAAGGATTTCTTTTAATTTCTTAAAATTATAGGGTATAGAATTTAATACTTCGTATGATGAACCTGGAAATGTAATAAGTTCATTGCTGGTATAGAGGTGCGTGTTGGATGATAGTTTAAAGATGTTAAACTTTGTAGCTATTAAGTTAAAACAACCTGATTTGTATAAAGCTTTATTGGGCTCATATAAATAAGTTAAGGGGGAAGAAAAATGAATATCGTCCGCATGTTCGTTTAGTGTAAAAGAAAAAACCTGATTTTCTTCTTTTGTAATGTTTACAGTATGTATTTTTATTTCGTTTATAAATCTGTTTTTAAGTATAATTATCAGTTCTTTTACCTCATTATCAACAGCAACAATATGTACATCTGTTACAAACTTTAGTTCATTTATAGCAGCTGTTATATCTAACAGCGGAGAAACTTTTATAAGTATGTTGTTGCTTTTTAAAAATAAAGCATCTAAAAGTACAGGAACATTGGGTAAGCAATCGGACAATTTAAATACTTTACCTTTAACATCATTTCTGCGCGAAGGATCTAAATAAATCCAATCGTAAAATTGACTTGAAGTTTTTAAAAATTCAATTCCATCATCAGCTATACAATTGATATCTTTTTTCAAGCGTTTATAATTGTAAGCAGTAATTGCAGAAAGTTCTTCGTTAATTTCGCAATGGGTAACTTCTTTAAAATACTTAGAGAAGTAATAACTATCAACTCCAAATCCGCCTGTAATATCGATAATTGTGTCACCAGAAATTAAGTTAGCTTTATAGTTAGCTGTTATTTCTGATGAGGATTGTTCAATATTTACTTTTGGTGGATAATATATAAATGGGGTATTAAACCAACTGGGGAGCTTTTCTTTGCACTTTATTTTAGAAACTAACTGATGAATTAACTCTTGAGTGGTTACGTGTTTAAACGGACTTCCTTTAAAAGCTAATATTGAAGTATCAGTATTTAGATTTGAATTTATAAAATCCTGTACTTCGGTATTTAGTATTGATAAATTCAACTATAACGTAATTATAAATTTTTTGTAAGCGATTGAACTATTTTATTTTCTGATAGAAATTCTTTTAAAATTACTCTAATTGCTGTGTAAAATGGTACTGCTACTACCATTCCGATTACTCCAAATAAGGTTCCGAAAATAAGAATTGCAATAAATATTTCTAACGGATGCGATTTTACACTTTTAGAATAAATTAAAGGCTGATTTATTAGGTTGTCAAATAACTGAATAAATCCATATCCAATTAATACATAAATAGTAGTAGGTAAAACTACGGTTTGAAAATCTGCGCCTAAGTTTGATGTTAAGGATATAATAGTAATTAAAACCAGTTTTATTAAAGGTCCGATATACGGTATCAAATTTAACATGGCAAATAAAAATGAAATGATAAGGGCATTTTTAATGTCAAAAACTGTAAATAAGATTAAGTAAAAAACAAATAAAATTAGTACTTGCGTTGCTAGCCCGGTAAAATAACTTGATAAAAGTTCTATGATAATTTCCCAACTGTTACGTGCTTTTTCTTCGTAATGATTTGGAACCAGTGTAAAAATCATTCGGTCTAACAATGCGCTGTCTTTTAACATAAAAAAAGCTATAAATAAGGTAGAGAACGCCCCAATAGCAAAACTTCCGAAGAAATTAATCACTTTTTCAAATATGGTGGATACCGATATAAATTGAACAAAAGAAGATAAATCTATTTTGTCTAACGTTTCAAAAATATTAACTCCCTGTGTTCTAAAATAAGTATCAATATCTGCAAATAATAACTGAATTTCATCAATTAATCGAGTTATATTAATCTTGGCAATATTTTGACTTTGTTCTATTAATAAGGGAACCATGAGCGCAATCAAAAAACCAACAATACTTATAAATAAAGTTATGGTAACAATAACGGCCAAGGTATTTGGAAATTTGAGTTTTTTGTTAAAAAAGATTACAAACCGCCTGCCTATTAATGAAATTACAGATGCCAATGCAATGTAAAGCAACACAGATTTTATTTTCCATAAAAAAAAGAGCACCAGTATAATAGCTACCACAAATAAGAGAGCTTTTAAAATTCCGTTAGCAATAATTTTTGAATTCATAGGCTAATAATTTTAGGTGTTAAAATCCGGCAGCTTTATCATCACCTCTCGGATCTGCTCCTGCTTCTAATTTTCCGTTGGGCAATACTAAAATGGCATCAACTTTTCCAATGATGATTTGGTTATTCTCATCCAATTGATACCCTTTTGATTGCAAAGATATTTTAATTTCATTAATAAAGCCATTGGGTTCTAATTTGATGTTATCGGGTAACCATTGATGATGAAATCTTGGTTTGGATACACTTTCTTGCATTCCCATGTTAAAATCAATCACATTTAAGATATTTTGAAACACTGAAGTAATGATTGTTGATCCACCGGGAGATCCAAGAACCATCAAAAGTTTTCCATCTTTTTCAACAATTGTTGGGGTCATCGAACTTAGCATTCTTTTTTTCGGTGCAATAGCATTTGCTTCGGCGCCAATCAATCCAAACATATTAGCTACTCCGGGTTTGATACTAAAATCATCCATTTGATTATTTAAGAAAAAGCCGCCTTCTTCTACGAAAACTTTAGATCCGTAAGCTCCGTTTAATGTAGTTGTAACAGCTACTGCATTGCCAAATTGGTCTACGATAGAGTAGTGGGTGGTTTCATCACTTTCGGTAACAGTGATTTCTCCGTGTGAAATTTCGGTTGATTTTGTAGCTTGATTCCATTTAAAACTTTGCATTCGATCTTTAATGTAGTTATGATTTAAAAGTTGATGAATTGGAACTTCTACAAAATCCATATCGCCTAAATAATGAGCTCTGTCTGCGTAAGCTCTTCGCTCAGCTTCCGTAAGTAGTTGTATATAAGCTGTAGTGTTATGTTTTAGTTTTTTTAAATCATAAGGCTCTACAGATTTGAGTAGCTGCGCTAAACAAATTCCGCCACTCGAAGGTAAGGTCATCGAAATAATCGTATGCTTTTTATAGTCAAAAACAATGGGTTTTCGCCATTTTGCTTCATAAGTTGCAAGATCTTCTTTGGTAATAATTCCGCCTAACTGCTGAACCCTATTTACTAATAATTCTGCTGTTTTTCCTTTGTAAAACTCCTCTTTTCCAAAATCGCGAATCCTTTCGAGTGTCTCGGCAAGCTTTGGATATTTTATGGTGTCGCTCGGGTACCATTGCTTATCTATATAGATGGTATTAATATTAGCTAATTTAAAATCGGTTCTATATTTTTCAAGTTCTTTAGCTTGTTTTTCAGTAACAACTACCCCCTTTTTTGCTAAGTTTATGGCAGGCTGAATTAGTTTTGAAAAAGGTAACGACCCAAATTTTTGATGTACCTCAAACAATCCGGCAATAGTTCCAGGAACACCTATAGCCAATGCTCCTAACGTACTTTTGGAAGGGATAATGTTGCCTAAAGAATCTAAGTACATATTTTTTGAGGCTGCTAAAGGAGCCTTTTCTCTAAAATCAAGAGCGCCTATTTCTCCATTATTTTTTCTGTAAACCATAAATCCACCGCCACCAATATTGCCGGCAAATGGGTAAGCGACGGCCAATGCTAGATCAGTTGCAATCATGGCATCAAAAGCATTCCCACCTTGTTTCATAATTTCTACCCCAATTTTTGAAGCTTCTTCTCGGGCAGAAACTACCATGGCATTATGAGCTAAAACACCTGATTTATTTTTAGCACTATTGTTTTGATAGGTTTTACAGCTAAAAAAAATAAAGAAAATAAAAAAAAATAGTAATAATTGTTTCAAAGCTGTTTAATTTTTAGGTTGGTAAAAGCTATTATATCCGGAAAAAATTGTTGAAAATCGTTTTCAAATTCATTGTAATGAAGAATTAAATCTTCAGAAGCTAAATGCATATACGACTGATGTTTAGACCTTAAGCTCATTTGCGTAAGCACTTTTTTAATTTCTGTCGTATCTTGATAAGATACCAACCAATTTTGCAATTTCATAAAATATAGCATGCGTTTTACTTGAGGAGGAAATAGATGAGAATTGGCTTCTAAATGGGAATAAATCTCATGGGCATATATTGCTAAAGGAATTGCAGAATAGTGACTCCAATTTTTAGCTAAAAAATGGTCATAAAATATATCGATTATGATTCCGTTAAAATGGTTATACCGCTGATGCAATCTTTTTTTACTAAGTTTTACTAGTGCATGATGATCTGTGTAGTAATCGATGGCACGGTGTAACAATATTCCTTTTTGAATTTCGTCTTCAAACGTTAAATATTTATTGCCTTTAATAGCATCAGCCATAAAATTGCCTGTTGTAATTTTAATATTATTGCCGGAAAGGTATAAATGGGCTAGAAAATTCATAGGTTGAATATAAAAAAAAATCCGCGAATAGCGGATTTAATTACTGTATTATTGAAGTTAATGATTTAACATAACGGGCATTACTAACATGGTAATATGTTCTCCTTCTTCTACACCATCTATTGGAGTTAAGATTCCGGCTCTGTTAGGTAGTGACATTTCAATTTTAATATCGTTAGAATCTAAATTACTGAGCATTTCTGTTAAGAATCGCGAGTTAAATCCTATTTGCATGTCATCGCCTTGGTAATCACAATTTAAGCGTTCTTCTGCTTTGTTAGAATAATCAATATCTTCTGCGGATATGTTAAGTTCTGTACCCGCCATTTTTAATCGAATTTGGTGGGTTGTTTTACTAGAGAAAATAGAAACACGTTTAACAGAGTTTAAGAATAAGGCTCTGTCAACTGTTAATTTATTTGGATTTTCTCTCGGGATTACTGCTTCATAATTAGGATATTTACCATCAATTAAACGGCATGTTAACACAATATTATCAAAGATAAACTTGGCGTTGGTATCGTTGTATTCAATGGTTAAATCGCTGCTAGAATTGCTCAAAATATTTTTCAATAAATTAAGCGGTTTTTTAGGCATTATAAATTCAGCAACTTCAGATGATGTGATATCTGTTCTAGAATATTTTACCAATTTATGCGCATCTGTAGCTACAAAAGTTAAGCTATTAGGGCTGAACTGGAAAAATACACCACTCATTACCGGACGTAAATCATCGTTTCCGGTAGCAAAAATGGTTTTAGCAATAGCTGTAGCTAATACATTGCCCGGTATATTTGTTTTATTAGGGTTTTCTAGATCAACTGATTTTGGAAACTCACTGCCATCAAAATAAGCCATATCATATTTTCCTTGATTAGAGCTAATTTCTATGGTATGGTTATCTTCTGTTTTAAAGGTAAGCGGTTGGTCTGGAAAAGTTTTCAGCGTATCTAAAAGTAAACGAGCCGAAATGGCAACAGATCCTTCTGAGGTTGATTCTACTTGAACAGTAGTACTCATGGTGGTTTCTAAATCAGATCCCGAAATTTTTAATTCGTTATGATTTAATTCAAAAAGAAAGTTGTCTAATATAGGTAACGTATTGTTACTGTTTATTACTCCAGAAAGTACTTGTATTTGCTTTAATAATTGCGAACTAGATACAATAAATTTCATTTATTCGGATTTTTAGATAAACTACAAATATATTCTAAAATTATTTGAATATAAAAAGTATTAAGTTATGATTTTTAAAATATTTATTTCCACTCTTTTAAGCTGGCTTCATTAAGCTTGATATATTCTTTTTGATCTTCTTTTTTTGCCAAATCTAACGATTGTTGCATGAGTTGTTTAGCTAAATCTTTTTTATTTAACTTATATAAAATGAGTGCTTTAGTGCGTAAATTTCCAAAATTGTTTTGATTGCTTTCTAAGGCTTTTTCAATATAGGTTAAAGCTAAGTCAAGTTCTTTTTCTTGCTCTAAATAATAACGTGCTGCTAAAATATAATCTCTGGTTGAGGGGCCAGCCATTACTTGTTTTATAGATTTTTCTACTTTTTCAGTAGTTGGTACTTCAATTTTAAATAACACTTTTGTATTTTCCCATGCTAATGTTACTACTGCTTCATCTGTTTTAAAATCGCCAATATTAATAGTAAATGATTCAAAAAAAGCAGTTGTTTTTTTAACAGGCACAGTTATTCTGACAGCCTCTTGAGTTGCATCCCAAGTTTTTGGTGTGCCCCAATTATCCGATTTTAAATAAAAAATTACATCCCAGTTCTCTTTATTTGGAACAGTATATAAAGCATAAGTTCCTTTTTTAAGACTTTTTCCGTTTATCTTAACATCATCGCTTACAGTAAATTTAGTATTAACATTGGCACCTGTACGCCAAACTTCACCAAATGGGATTAAATCTCCAAAAATAACGCGCCCATTAACAGATGGTCTGGAGTATTCAACTGTTACATCGGTAATTCCAACTTTTTGTTCCAATTTACTGAACGGACTAGCCATGGGTGTAATTATTTGCGCATTACTTGTGGTGATTAAAATTGAAATAGTAAAAAATGTGATTAGAAATCGTTTCATAAAAATTAAATTAGTTAAATTATTAAATTCTAATATATTGAAAACTATTGGATTATTTTACTTTTTAAATTTTTTATTCCGATATAAATAAATAAATAAGCCTAATAAAAGCAATAAAAAAAGTGGAATAAATATATTAAGGATTTTCCAAAAGGTGCTTTCTGAATAGGCTTTTTCTTTATCCAATAGTTTAATATCTATAGTTTTATTTCTAATACTAAGTAAACCATTATCATCTAATAAATAATTAACAGCATTGTATAAAAAAGTCTTATTGCCGTACAAAGTATTGGTCCATTTATCTTGTCCTAATGGCAGAGGTTCTCCAAGATGCAGTTGATTTGCCACTATATCACCATCAGAAATAAGAATCATCTTAGATTCATTACTTTCTCCTAGATAATTTAAAGTTTTGTATGGCGGAACTCTATTTATATAAGCCGATTTAAATTTACCTTCTAGTAAAACACCTAAAATATGACCTTTTCCATTAAATTGATCAGGATTTGGTTTTTCTAAAATACTTTCTAAAGAAATTAACGCAGGTGTTCCAACTGTTTTTGAAAGGTTTGAACTTTGTAATAAAACAGTTTTTTTGACATTATTAGATAACGTATCGATACTGCTAGGGAATTTTAGCAGTATAGGTTCTATATTTTTAGTTATTAAATGACTGTCTTTAGAAATTATTAATGGAAAATAGTTCCATAAAAACTGATTATATTGTGGTTTATTACCTACATTTCCGGTAGCTAAAGTAATTTTAGCACTGTACAAATCTTGAACAACATTGTAATTTAACCTAATACCATAGGAGAATAACATGTCGGTTAGGTTCAAATCGCGCGGTAAAATTGCCGATGTCCCAGAATGCAGTAAACTGTCTAACTCTGCATGAACTTGATCAACCAGCCAAAGGGTTTTACCACCTTTCATGATAAATTGATCTAGGGTAAATTTTTCTTCTTCGGTAAACCGTTCAGTAGGTTTTGCAATGATTGCTAAATCAAAATTTTTTAGTTGTGATAATGTTTTAGAAGGGTTTTTAGCAACAGAATCTAAGGTAAAAGGAGCCAAATGATATTGTTTTCCAAGTTGTTGTAAAAAATCTGCCAAATAAATATCATCCAATTCGCCATTTCCACGTAATACTGCAATTTTTTTAGATTTCTTTACTAATAAGTGTTGAAAACCTTCTGCAAATGCATATTCTAAATTTTGAATAGATTGCTGTAATTGTTCATCAGAATCGCCTAAAAAATTGGTTTTAAGTAAAGAAACTAACTCGTATTCTTCGTTGTAATGAATAACAGCCCACGGGAATATGATGCTTTCGGATATACTGCCATTTTCTTGAGCTGTTAATCGTGATGGTGTAAGACCTCTATTAATTAGTTCTTCACTTATTGAAAGTGGATCAATTAATTTATAAACAATGTTAGAATTATATGCTTGAAGCTCTTCTAATACTTGTATAGTTTCTAATTGCAATCGTTTAAATTCTGATGGAAAACTGCCTTTTAAATAAACTTCTACCAAAATAGGCTGATTTATTTTACCAACTATTTCTTTAGTTTGTTTAGAAATGCTGTAGCGATTATCAGCTGTTATATCTATTCTTTTATAAAACAAATTTGAGGCAATATTTACAAGCAATATTGCACTTAACATTAAAACTAAATGTCTTATAAAATTTCTCTTATTCATAGCTAAGGTTTAGTTTAGTTAGGTATAAAAAGAAAAAAGTTACAGAAATAAAGTAGATGATATCGCGTGTATCAATAACTCCTTTAGAAATACTTTTGTAATGATAATACAATCCTAAAAGCTCGATATTTAATGTTTCTGTACTTAAGAGTGTGGCTATTTGTTCAAATCCATCAAATAGAAGATAGGAGAATAGGACTCCTGTAATAAAAGCGATCATTTGATTATGATGTAAACTTGAAGTAAATAAACCTATTGAAACAAATGCAGATGCCAAAAATAATAAACCTAAGTATGAACCTATAATTACCCCAATATCAATATTTCCTAAAGGATTAGCCAGGTAGTAAATGCTTATTACATAAATTAAGGTAAAGCTCAATGATATTAATATCAAAATTAAAGCAGCAATGTATTTTCCAATAATTAACTGCCAAGTAGTTATGGGTTTGGTAAGTAATATTTCAATAGTTCCTAAGCGGTATTCATCGGCAATCATTTTCATTGTTATAGATGGAATTAACAATATAAACACCCAAGGAATTAAATAAAAAAAACTGTTTAAATCAGCAAAGCCTGCATTTAATATGTTAAAATTGTTTTTTAAAATCCATAAAAACAATCCGTTAACAACTAAAAAAACACCTATAGCAACATAACCTATAGGAGATGCCAAGAATGAATAGAGTTCTTTTTTAATAATTACTTTCATAAATTTTTAAAAAAAGTTTATAATTATTGGACTTCCATATTTAAAACCTAATAATGTAGACGCGCCTCCTACCGATTTTAAATTACTTTTATAAATAGACACTTGAAAATAATTTGCAGAATTAAACAAAGCCAATGCTGTTCCATCTACATTTAATTTAATAGTTGATGTATTTTGAGTCAAGACATCGTTGTAATTGTTGTAAATGGTATCAACTTTGTATTTATGAGAACCTACAATTATGCTGTAATTTCTGTCGTTTCTAGCTTTTTCAAATTGATTTTTAGAAATGTTAAATACAGTATTGCCTAGTTCATCAATGTAAATAGCATTTCCAATTAGTTGATCTCCTTTTTCATTGAGTTTAGCCTGGGTTTGCGACAATATTTTAAGTTTATCTATTGGTTTTCCAATAGCACTTAAATCGCATCCTTTTGCAATTAATATGGCAACTTTTACAAAAATTTCAAGAACTGGAAAAATACTTCTTTGTTGCTCTGGGAAAATGAGTTCAAATTGTTCTTGTACAGGTTCATCATTTAATAAAAAGGAAAGAATACCATTATCGGCACAAATAAAATATTGATTTTTTAGTTTGATAACAACATGTTTGTTGTTCGGATTATATTCTGAATCTACACCAATGATATGGATGGTTCCATCAGTAAAATAATTAAAAACGTTTTTAATTATATAAGCAGTTTCAGGGATATTAAATGGCGATATTTGATGCGAAATATCAACAATATTACTCGAAGGAAGCTCGCTCAAAATAGCACCTTTTATGGCACCAACAAAATAATCTTTGAGTCCAAAATCAGTAGTTAACGTTATAATAGACATGGATAATTACTTCCTTTTTTGATTGAGTTGTTCAACTAAATTTATAAATTTGTGTATTGCAAATCTAATCAATTAATGATTAAGATTTCAACCTAAAAATAATTGATTTTATTAAATTAAATACCATCTTCACTTTTGAACGAGCGAATTCTTGAACTGATAGACACCAATCCCAAAGATGTATTTGGACCCAACAATAGTTTTTTGACTTTAATTCAACAACAATCTCCTAAAATTAAAATTGTAGGACGCGGATCAAAACTAATGATTTATGGAGAACCTTCTTTGTTAGATGATTTTGAACGTCATTTTGAGATGCTTATAAACTATTTAGCAAAGTATAACAAGTTAGATGATAATGTTATAACACAAATATTTTCAAATGTAAAACTTGAAAAACAAAAACAGTTTGATGATAAAATCTTGGTTCATGGTGTAGGAGGAAGGCTGATAAAAGCACAAACACCAAATCAACAAAAAATAGTTGATTATATTAATAAAAACGACATGTTATTTGCCATTGGTCCTGCGGGTACCGGTAAAACCTACACTGCTGTTGCGTTGGCTGTTAAAGCACTAAAAGAAAGAGAAGTAAGGAGGATTATTTTAACACGGCCAGCTGTTGAATCAGGTGAAAATCTCGGTTTTTTACCGGGTGATATTAAAGAAAAACTCGATCCGTATATGCAACCTTTGTACGATGCTTTGCGTGATATGATTCCGCATGAAAAATTAGAATCGTATTTAGAAAAAGGAATTGTTCAAATTGCACCTTTAGCATTTATGCGTGGGAGAACCTTGGATGAAGCTTTTGTAATTTTAGACGAAGCTCAAAATACCACCCATTCTCAAATGAAAATGTTTTTAACGCGTATGGGAAAAAATGCTAAATTTATTATCAATGGCGATCCAGAACAGATCGATTTACCGCGTAAACAAGTGTCTGGATTGTTAGAATCGTTACGTATATTAAAAGATGTTAAAGGAATTAAAGTTATTAAACTTGATGAAAGTGATGTTATTAGACATCGTTTGGTAAAAGATATTATTGCAGCGTATAAAAAACTGGAAAATAACGGATAAGTATGTATCAGACTATAGGAAAAACAGATTTTAATTTTAAAAACCAAGGTGGTTTCTACAAAGGAAAAGTGCGCGATGTGTACAATATCAATAATAAGTTGTTGGTGATGATTGCCTCTGACCGAATTTCTGCTTTTGATGTGGTATTACCGCGACAGATTCCGTTTAAAGGTCAGATTTTAAATCAGATAGCAGCTAAAATGTTAGAAGCAACTAAGGATATTGTTCCTAATTGGTTGTTGGCAACTCCTGATCCAAATGTAGCTGTGGGTCTATTGTGCGAAACTTTTAAGGTTGAAATGGTGATAAGAGGCTATTTAACCGGTCATGCTGCAAGAACTTATTTTTCTGGAAAACGTGAATTGTGTGGAATTACGTTACCTGAGGGAATGAAAGAAAATCAAAAATTTAACACTCCTATAATAACACCTTCTACTAAAGCTGCCGATGGAGATCATGATGAAGATATTTCAAAAGAAGAGATTATTGCTAAAGGTATTGTTTCTAAAGAAGATTATGAACAATTAGAAAAATATACCCACTTACTTTTTAAACGTGGAACAGAATTAGCTCAAAAGAGAGGTCTTATTTTAGTTGATACCAAATACGAATTTGGAAAAACCAACGAAGGGAAAATTGTGTTGATTGATGAAATTCACACACCCGATTCATCGCGTTATTTTTATGCTGATGGTTATGAAAATCGCTTAAAAAATAACGAACCTCAAAAACAATTATCCAAGGAGTTTGTTCGTCAATGGCTTATTGAAAATGGATTTCAAGGAAAAGAAGGACAGCAAGTTCCAGAAATGACCGATGAAAAAGTACTGGAAATTTCCAATCGCTATATCGAATTATACGAACAGATAACAGGAGAGAAGTTTATCAAACCACAAGAAACTGATTTATTAACAAGAATTGAAAAAAATATCAATAATTATTTAGAATTGAATACTTTATAAACTTTGTATGCAATTAATTTTGTAGTTTAACTTATTATCGTATTTTTGCGATGAATATATACGCGCTATGCATAAAAAAAAAGAATTTTCTAAAGAAGACTTAGAATTGGCCAAGTATTTAAAAGCCTTGTCACATCCGGCTCGAATATCTATCATGAAACAATTGGCAAGTTCAACTACCTGCTTTTGTGGTGAAATTGTAGAAGTTCTCCCGTTATCGCAATCTACCGTTTCACAACATTTAAAAGAACTAAAAGAAGCCGGATTGGTAAAAGGTGAAATTGAAGGAACTAAAGTGTGTTATTGTATTGATGATATTGAATGGCAAAAAGCCATTGATGTAATTTCATCATTTCTAAACAACAATTTTCATAAGAAAATTGAATGTTGCTAAAAAAATTTGATTCAAATCATCGTAATATTACGATATTATAATAAATAAGAATAGTTAAATTATCAAATTTCTAAATTTTTCAATTACATATGAAAACGGATCAAGAATTAAAAGAATTAGTAAAGCAAAAATATAGTGAAATTGCCTTACAAGATAAAACAGACAACATGTCATCATGCTGCGGTGCCGGTGAATGTTCTACCGAAGTGTACAACATTATGAGCGATAACTATGAAATGCTAGAGGGTTATAATCCTGATGCAGATTTAGGTTTAGGATGCGGTTTACCAACTGCATTTGCCATGATTAAAAAAGGTGATACTGTTATAGATTTGGGGAGCGGTGCGGGT
>JAGXRT010000020.1 GCA_018335575.1 Bacteroidota bacterium
TTGAAGAAATTGGTGAGATACTCAAGTGGCCAACGAGGGCAGACTGTAAATCTGCTGCGCAAGCTTCGGAGGTTCGAATCCTCCTCTCACCACTAAATATTGCGGGAGTAGCTCAGTTGGTAGAGCTCCAGCCTTCCAAGCTGGTTGTCGCGAGTTCGAGCCTCGTCTCCCGCTCTAAATTAAGCCGGTGTAGCTCAGGGGTAGAGTGTTTCCTTGGTAAGGAAAAGGTCACGGGTTCAATTCCCGTCATTGGCTCTTTTTTTGTACCTTTACATCAAAAAATCAAAAAGAAAAAAGTAACACTAAATATATAATTAAATAAAATTTAAAATTAACAATCATGGCAAAGCAAACATTTGATCGCTCAAAACCACACATGAACATTGGTACTATTGGGCACGTTGACCACGGTAAGACTACTTTGACAGCTGCTATCACTCAGGTATTAGCGTCAAAAGGTTTGTCTGAATACAGAGATTTCTCATCTATTGATAACGCTCCTGAAGAAAAAGAGAGAGGTATCACTATTAATACAGCACACGTAGAGTATCAAACAGCTAACCGTCACTATGCACACGTTGACTGTCCAGGTCACGCGGATTACGTAAAAAACATGGTTACTGGTGCTGCTCAAATGGACGGTGCAATTATCGTTGTTGCTGCAACTGATGGACCAATGCCACAAACTCGTGAGCACATCCTTTTAGGTCGTCAGGTAGGTATTCCTAGATTAGTTGTATTCATGAACAAAGTGGATATGGTTGATGACGAAGAGTTATTAGAGCTTGTTGAAATGGAAATCAGAGAATTATTATCATTCTATGAGTATGATGGAGATAACAGTCCGGTAATTAAAGGATCAGCATTAGGAGCATTAAACAATGAACCAAAATGGGTAGCAACTGTTGAAGAATTAATGGATGCAGTTGATAACTGGATTGAATTACCTCCACGTGATGTAGATAAACCATTCTTAATGCCTGTAGAAGACGTATTCTCTATTACTGGTCGTGGTACTGTAGCAACTGGTAGAATTGAAACAGGGGTTGCTAATACTGGAGATCCAGTAGAAATCATCGGTATGGGAGCTGAAAAATTAACTTCTACAATTACAGGAGTTGAGATGTTCCGTAAAATATTAGACAGAGGAGAAGCTGGAGATAATGTTGGTTTATTATTAAGAGGTATCGCTAAAGAAGATATTTCAAGAGGTATGGTTATCTGTAAGCCTAAATCAATTACTCCACATGCTAAATTTAAAGCTGAGGTGTATATTTTGAAAAAAGAAGAAGGTGGACGTCACACTCCATTCCACAATAACTACCGTCCACAATTCTACGTACGTACAACAGACGTAACTGGTTCAATTTCATTGCCAGCAGGAGTAGAGATGGTTATGCCAGGTGATAACTTAACAATTCACGTTGAATTACACCAAGCAATTGCACTAAACGTTGGATTACGCTTCGCAATCCGTGAAGGTGGTAGAACAGTTGGAGCAGGACAGGTTACTGAAATTTTAGACTAATTTTTAGTAGAATTAATAAATTAACCTAGGTGCTTCTTTTTTAAGAGAAGCACCTACCGTTTACGGGTGTAGCTCAGTTGGTAGAGCACTGGTCTCCAAAACCAGGTGTCGGGAGTTCGAGCCTCTCCACCCGTGCAAAACAAAAAAGATGAATATAATTAATTACGTAAAGGAATCATTTGAAGAGCTTAATAAAAAGGTAACATGGATATCTTGGGAAGAAGCTCAGAAATCAACAGTAGTAGTAGCTGTATTTTCAACAGTTTTTGCTTTACTGATTTTTGGTATTGATAAATTATTTCAATTAGGTTTAGGAGAATATTTTAAACTGTTCTAAAACATATAGATATGACTGATTCAGTATTAAAATGGTATGTAGTAAGAGCAATTGGTGGCCAAGAAGGCAAAGTAAAAACCTATATTGAAAATGAAGTGTCGCGTTTAGGCATAAACGATTACATTAAGCAAGTTTTAGTACCAACTGAAAAAGTTATTCAAATTAGAGACGGAAAAAAAATAAACAAAGAAAAAGTTTATTTTCCAGGCTATATCATGATAGAGGCTAACCTAAGTGGAGAAATACCTCATATTATTAAAAGTATTCCTGGTGTAATTGGATTTTTAGGAGAAACCAGAGGTGGGGATCCAGTTCCAATGCGTAAGTCTGAAATCAACCGTATGTTAGGTAAGGTAGATGAATTGGCAATTCAAAATGAGAATATTATTATTCCTTATGTTGTCGGAGAAACGGTTAAAGTTATTGATGGTCCATTTAATGGATTTGATGGTACAATCGAAAAAGTTAATGAAGAGAAACGTAAGCTTGAAGTAATGGTTAAGATTTTCGGAAGAAAAACCCCATTAGAGTTAAGTTTTATGCAAGTAGAGAAAATTTAAATGTTACATTTATAAACGCAGGTATTTTTTTGCTTCCACAAAAAATACCTCAATTAAGCACAAAAGATGGCAAAAGAAGTATTCAAAGTAGTTAAATTACAAGTGAAAGGAGGAGCAGCGAATCCTTCTCCACCTGTTGGGCCTGCTTTAGGTGCTGCCGGAGTTAATATCATGGAGTTCTGTAAGCAATTTAATGCAAGAACACAAGATAGACCAGGCAAAGTTTTACCCGTAGTAATTACGGTATTTAAAGATAAATCGTTTGACTTTGTTGTTAAAACTCCTCCAGCAGCTATACAATTATTAGAAGCAGCCAAATTGAAAACTGGTTCAGGAGAACCAAACCGTAAAAAAGTAGCGAATGTAACTTGGGATCAAATCAAGACTATTGCAGAAGATAAAATGCAAGATAGTAACGCATTTACACTAAAATCGGTTATGTTAATGATTGCAGGAACTGCAAGATCAATGGGAATTACTGTTAAAGGTAATCCTCCAGTGTAAATTTTATAAAAAAGTAAAATGGCGAAGTTAACTAAAAAGCAAAAAGAAGCAGTTGCAAAAGTGGATAAAACAAAATTATACACTTTAAGAGACGCTTCTGCTTTAATAAAAGAAATTACCAATGTTAATTTCAATGCATCGGTTGATATTGCAATACGTTTAGGTGTTGACCCTAGAAAAGCAAATCAAATGGTTAGAGGGGTAGTAACCTTACCTCACGGAACCGGTAAAGATGTAAAAGTATTAGCATTAGTTACTCCAGATAAAGAAGCCGAAGCTAAAGAAGCTGGAGCTGATTATGTTGGATTAGATGATTACCTTCAGAAAATTAAAGAAGGATGGACAGATGTCGATGTTATCGTAACCATGCCAAGTGTTATGGGTAAGTTAGGTCCATTAGGTCGTGTTTTAGGACCTCGTGGTTTAATGCCAAACCCAAAAACTGGTACTGTAACTATGGAAATAGGAAAAGCAGTACAAGAGGTAAAAGCAGGTAAAATCGACTTTAAGGTTGATAAACATGGTAATGTACATGCAGCAATTGGAAAAGTTTCTTTCACAGAAGATCAAATTGTTGAAAATGCGCAGGAAATTATTTCTACCATTGTTAAACTTAAACCAACTGCAGCTAAAGGAACGTATATGAAAAGTATTTACTTATCAAGTACTATGAGTCCAGGTGTTGCAATTGATTCAAAATCAGTATAAACGGCAGTTAAAACGAAATACGTATGAACAGAGAGGAAAAATCAAGAGTAATTGAAGATTTAACAGCCCAATTAGCTGACAGTAACACAATCTACTTAGCAGATATATCAGGATTAAATGCATTAAATACTTCTAATTTAAGAAGAGCATGTTTTAAAGCTAATGTATCACTTGAAGTAGTTAAAAATACCTTGCTTGCAAAAGCAATGGAACGTTCAGGAAAAGACTTTGGAAATTTACCTTCTACTTTAAAAGGTAATACCTCAATTATGATTTCTGAAAACAGCAACTCTCCGGCAAAAGTAATTAAGGAGTTTCGTAAAAAATCAGATAAGCCAATTTTAAAAGGAGCTTATGTATATGAATCAGTTTATGTAGGCGATAATCAGTTAGATGCTTTAGTAAACTTAAAATCGAAAGAAGAATTACTTGGAGAAATTGTTGGATTATTACAATCGCCTGCTAAAAATGTTATTTCAGCATTACAATCGGGTGGACAAAAAATTTCAGGTATCCTTAAAACATTATCTGATAAATAATTAAGCACTAAATAAACTAATAATAAAATTAAAAACAAAAACAATGGCAGATTTAAAACAATTCGCAGAACAACTTGTAAATTTAACTGTTAAAGAAGTTAATGAGTTAGCCGATATTTTAAAAAATGAATATGGTATTGAGCCTGCAGCTGCAGCAGTAGTTGCTGGACCAGCAGTTGCTGGAGCTGAAGCAGAAGCTGTAGAAGAACAAACTGAATTTAACGTAATTTTAAAATCAGCAGGTGCATCTAAATTAGCAGTAGTTAAATTAGTTAAAGAATTAACTGGTTTAGGATTAAAAGAAGCTAAAGATGTAGTTGATGGAGCACCTTCTGCAGTTAAAGAAGGAGTATCAAAAGACGAGGCAGAAGGTCTTAAAAAAGCACTAGAAGAAGCTGGGGCTGAAGTTGAGCTTAAATAAGCCTCGATAGAGCTTAAAACCCAAGGTTTAGGTCTTAGGAATAACCATCCTTAGACCTAAACCATTTTGCGTATATATTCGCACATAAATTAAAAAAACTATTAATTTAAATTTTGCGTCCTTTGGCAACGAATAATACAACCGAAAGAATAAGCTTTGCATCGGCAAAATTATTTACCGAATATCCAGATTTTTTAGATATTCAAATTAAATCATTTCAAGATTTCTTTCAGCTACAAACCAAAGCTGATGAAAGAGCAGATGAAGGTTTATACAAAACATTTACCGACAATTTTCCAATACAAGATACCAGAAACCAATTCGTTTTGGAATTCTTGGATTATTTTGTAGACCCACCAAGGTACTCAATTTTAGAGTGTATTGAGCGTGGGTTAACCTATAGCGTACCACTTAAAGCACGCTTAAAATTGTATTGTACAGACCCAGAACATATTGATTTTGAAACAATAGTTCAAGATGTTTATTTAGGAACAATACCTTATATGACTCCTAGCGGAAGCTTTGTAATTAATGGAGCAGAACGTGTTGTGGTATCGCAATTACACCGTTCTCCAGGAGTTTTCTTTGGGCAATCTTTCCACGCAAACGGTACTAAACTTTACTCGGCAAGAGTAATTCCGTTTAAAGGTTCTTGGATTGAGTTTGCCACTGATATCAATCAAGTAATGTACGCTTATATTGACCGTAAGAAAAAATTACCGGTAACAACATTATTTAGAGCAATCGGATTTGAAAGAGATAAAGACATTTTAGAAATTTTTGACCTTGCAGAGGAAATTAAAGTTTCTAAAAGTGGACTTAAAAAATATATCGGCAGAAAAATTGCAGCCCGTGTCCTTAAAACCTGGATCGAAGATTTCGTGGATGAAGATACAGGAGAGGTAGTATCTATCGAAAGAAATGAAATCATTTTTGATCGTGATACGATTATTGAAAAAGAACATATTGATGAAATAGTTGATGCAGATGTTAAAACAATACTTCTTCACAAAGAAGACTTATCAGCATCCGATTATGCAATTATTCACAATACTTTACAAAAAGATCCAACCAACTCAGAAAAAGAAGCAATTGAATACATTTACCGTCAGTTGCGTAATGCTGAACCACCTGATTTTGAAACAGCTAGAGGTGTAATAGACAAATTATTCTTCTCAGAGCAACGTTATAATTTAGGAGAAGTGGGTCGTTATAGAATGAACAAGAAGTTAAATCTTGATGTAAATTCAAACGAAATGGTATTGACTAAAGTTGATATCATTACCATTATAAAATACTTAATTGAGCTTATCAATTCTAAAGCAGAAGTTGATGATATCGATCACTTATCAAACCGTCGTGTTAGAACAGTGGGCGAACAATTAGCGGCACAGTTTGCTGTTGGTTTATCAAGAATGGCGCGTACCATTCGTGAGCGAATGAATGTACGTGATAATGAGGTGTTTACACCAATTGATTTGATAAACGCAAAAACCTTGTCATCGGTAATCAATACATTCTTCGGAACCAATCAGTTATCGCAGTTTATGGATCAAACCAATCCATTGGCAGAGATAACGCATAAAAGACGTTTATCAGCACTAGGACCAGGAGGTCTTTCAAGAGAAAGAGCAGGTTTCGAAGTACGTGACGTTCACTTCACGCATTACGGCCGTATGTGTCCAATCGAAACTCCAGAGGGACCAAACATTGGACTTATTTCATCCTTATCGGTGTATGCAAAAGTAAACAACTTAGGATTTATTGAAACACCGTATCGACAAGTGGCCAATGGTAAAGTAAATATTGCCGACGAGCCGGTTTTCTTAAGTGCAGAGGAAGAAGAAGGAATGAAAATTGCACAGTCAAATCTCGATATTAATCCTGATGGTACCATTGTAGAAGAGCGCGTTATTGTTAGAGAAGAAGGAGATTTTCCTGTAGTTGAAAACTCAGAAGTAAATTACATGGACGTTTCTCCAAATCAAATTGCCTCAATTTCGGCATCGTTAATTCCGTTCTTAGAGCATGATGATGCAAACCGTGCATTGATGGGATCAAACATGATGCGCCAGGCAGTACCTTTATTAAAAGCAGAATCTCCAATTGTTGGAACCGGATTAGAAAGAAGGATTGCTAAAGATTCACGTATTTTGATCAATGCTGAAGGACCTGGAGTTGTGGTTTATGTGGATGCTGAAAAAATTACCATAAAATACGACAGAACAGATGAAGAGCGTTTGGTAAGTTTTGATAAAGACGAAAAAGTTTACGACTTAATTAAATTCCAAAAAACAAATCAAGGAACTACCATCAATCTAAAACCAATTGTTAAAAAAGGTGATAGAGTAGAAAATGGTCAGGTACTTTGCGAAGGGTATGCAACTCAAAATGGTGAATTAGCGCTTGGTAGAAACCTTAAAGTGGCCTTTATGCCATGGAAAGGCTACAACTTCGAGGATGCAATCGTAATTTCAGAACGTGTAGTACGTGAAGACATCTTTACTTCCATCCATATCGATGAGTATTCGTTAGACGTTCGTGATACCAAACTCGGTGAAGAAGAATTAACCAACGATATTCCAAACGTTAGTGAAGAAGCTACCAAAGATTTGGATGAAAATGGTATGATTCGCATTGGTGCAGAAGTAAAACCAGGCGATATCTTAATTGGTAAAATTACGCCGAAAGGAGAATCAGACCCTACACCTGAAGAAAAGTTATTAAGAGCCATTTTTGGTGATAAAGCAGGCGATGTAAAAGACGCTTCATTAAAAGCTACGCCATCGTTAAGCGGTGTTGTAATTGATAAAAAATTATTCCAACGTGCTACAAAAGATAAATCAAAACGCACACGCGAAAAAGATGAATCAGCTAAATTGGATGCGAAATATGCAATAGACTCCGAAAAACTTAGAGATATTTTAATCGATAAGTTATTCGAACTGGTAAATGGTAAAACTTCGCAAGGAGTTGTGAACGATTCTGGAGAAGAAATCTTCCCTAAAGGAAAGAAATTTACTCAGAAAATGTTACAAGGTACTGTTGATTTTATCCATTTAACTAAAGGTTCTTGGACCACAGATGAGCATGTAAATAAATTAATCAACGAGTTAATTCACAACTATAAAATCAAATTAAACGATTTACAAGGGGTGTTAAAACGCGATAAGTTTACCTTATCGGTTGGAGATGAACTTCCTGCAGGTATCGTGAAATTAGCAAAAGTTTATATTGCTAAAAAACGAAAACTAAAAGTTGGTGATAAAATGGCAGGTCGTCACGGTAATAAAGGTATCGTGGCACGTATTGTAAAAACTGAAGATATGCCATTCTTAGAAGATGGAACTCCTGTAGATATCGTTTTAAATCCACTAGGTGTGCCATCGCGTATGAACATTGGTCAGATTTATGAAACTGTTTTAGGCTGGGCCGGACAGAATTTAGGTAAAAAGTTTGCAACTCCAATTTTTGATGGTGCAACCTTAGACCAAATCACTGCCTTAACCGATGAAGCCGGTGTACCGAGATACGGTCATACGTACTTGTACGATGGAGGAACAGGCGAGCGCTTTGACCAACCGGCAACTGTAGGGGTAATCTATATGATTAAGTTAGGTCACATGATTGACGATAAGATGCACGCACGTTCTATCGGACCTTACTCACTAATAACGCAACAACCGCTTGGTGGTAAAGCACAATTCGGAGGTCAGCGTTTTGGAGAGATGGAGGTATGGGCACTAGAAGCGTATGGAGCTTCAAGTACCTTACGTGAAATCTTAACGGTTAAATCAGATGATGTAATGGGTAGAGCCAAAACATACGAATCTATCGTTAAAGGTGAAGCTATGCCAGAGCCAGGATTACCAGAATCATTCAACGTATTGATGCACGAACTTAAAGGTCTTGGATTAGACATCAGATTAGAAGAATAATAATATATTTAATTAATTGTGAGGCAGTTAATGCCTTACAACTTAACTTTTTACATACTAAATCGATACCATAAATTATGGCAAAACAAACCGATAAATACACTGTAAAAAAATTTAATAAGATTTCAATTGGTTTAGCATCACCTGAGTCTGTGTTAGAACATTCAAGAGGCGAAGTATTAAAACCTGAAACTATTAATTACCGTACACACAAGCCAGAGCGTGACGGACTATTTTGCGAACGAATCTTTGGCCCCGTTAAAGATTATGAATGTGCGTGCGGTAAGTACAAGCGAATCCGTTATAAAGGAATTGTGTGCGACCGTTGCGGTGTAGAAGTAACAGAGAAAAAAGTACGTAGAGATCGTATTGGACATATCAACTTAGTGGTGCCAATCGCTCATATTTGGTATTTTAGATCGCTTCCTAACAAAATAGGTTACCTGTTAGGATTACCATCTAAGAAACTGGATATGATAATCTACTACGAGCGTTATGTGGTAATTCAGGCAGCAGGTGTTAAAAATTCAGATGGTGAACCATTAAAGAAAATGGATTTCTTAACCGAAGAAGAATACCTTGACATTCTTGATACCTTACCACAAGACAATCAATACCTTGATGATTCTGATCCAAATAAGTTTATTGCAAAAATGGGTGCAGAGTGTTTAATAGACTTATTAGCGCGCATCAACTTAGATGAATTATCAAATAAATTAAGACACAAAGCCAATATTGAAACGTCTAAACAACGTAAAAATGAGGCCCTTAAGCGATTAAATGTTGTTGAATCGTTCAGAGAAGCACAACAAAATCGTGAAAATCGTCCGGAGTGGATGATTTTAAAAGTAATTCCTGTGATTCCACCAGAATTACGTCCTTTAGTTCCGTTGGATGGAGGTCGTTTTGCTACCTCTGATTTAAACGATTTATACCGAAGAGTAATTATTAGAAATAATCGTTTAAAACGATTGGTAGAAATTAAAGCGCCTGAAGTAATTTTACGTAACGAAAAACGTATGCTACAGGAATCGGTTGATTCATTATTCGATAACACCAGAAAAGCTTCAGCAGTTAAAACCGAATCAAACAGAGCGTTAAAATCACTATCCGATTCTTTAAAAGGAAAACAAGGTCGTTTTCGTCAAAATTTACTGGGTAAACGTGTTGATTACTCTGCACGTTCGGTAATCGTTGTGGGACCTGAGATGAAATTATACGAATGCGGATTGCCAAAAGATATGGCAGCTGAATTATACAAACCGTTTATTATTAGAAAGTTAATAGAAAGAGGTATTGTTAAAACAGTAAAATCGGCTAAAAAAATTATTGATAAAAGAGAACCGGTAGTATGGGATATTTTAGAAAATGTACTAAAAGGACATCCGGTATTACTGAATCGTGCTCCTACACTTCACCGTTTGGGTATTCAGGCTTTCCAGCCTAAATTAATCGAAGGTAAAGCAATTCAGCTGCACCCGTTGGTATGTACGGCGTTTAACGCCGACTTTGACGGTGACCAGATGGCTGTTCACCTACCACTTGGTCCTGAAGCAATTCTTGAAGCTCAATTATTGATGTTGGCATCACATAACATTCTGAATCCTGCCAATGGAGCACCAATTACGGTGCCTTCTCAAGACATGGTACTTGGACTGTATTACATGACTAAAGAGCGTTTATCTACTCCTGAAGCTCCGGTTAAAGGAGAGGGACTTACATTCTATGGTCCTGAAGAAGTACAAATTGCATTTAATGAAAAAGCAGTTGACTTAAATGCCCGTATCAAAGTAAGAACAAAAGATTTAAATGAAGAGGGAGAATTAGTTACAAAACTTATCCAAACCACCGTTGGTAGAGTACTCTTTAATGAAGTAGTACCAGAACAAGCAGGATTTGTGAATGAAGTTTTAACTAAGAAGTCATTACGCGATATTATTGGTAGAATCCTAAATTTAACTGATGTACCTACAACAGGTAAATTCTTGGACGAAATGAAAGATATGGGATTCCGCTTTGCTTTCAAAGGAGGATTATCGTTTAGTTTAGGGGATATCATCATCCCTAAAGAAAAAGAATCAATGATAAACGATGCTAGAGAGCAAGTAGATGGAATTAGAGCCAATTATAACATGGGTATGTTAACTAACAAAGAACGTTACAACCAGGTTATAGATATTTGGAGCTCAACCAACAATCGTTTAACAGAGCTTTCGATGAAACGCTTACGCGAAGACAAACAAGGATTTAACTCGGTGTATATGATGTTGGATTCAGGTGCGAGGGGATCAAAAGAACAGATTCGTCAGTTAACAGGTATGCGTGGTTTGATGGCAAAACCTAAAAAATCAACTTCTGCAGGTGGAGAAATTATTGAAAATCCGATTCTATCTAACTTTAAAGAAGGTTTATCAATTTTAGAATACTTTATTTCAACACACGGTGCACGTAAAGGGTTAGCCGATACTGCATTAAAAACTGCGGATGCTGGATACCTTACTCGTCGTTTGGTAGATGTTGCGCAAGATGTTATCATCACTGAAACTGATTGTGAAACTTTAAGAGGTGTTGAAGTTTTTGCCTTGAAAAATAACCAGGAAATTGTTGAAACCTTAGGCGAAAGAATTCACGGACGTGTATCTTTACACGATGTGTATGACCCAGTAACCGATGCATTAATTGTTAAAGCAGGACAAGAAATTACCGATGCTATTGTTGAAAAAGTAGAAGCATCTGCTGTAGATAGTGTTGTTGTACGTTCTGCACTAACTTGCGAATCTTCTCAAGGTATTTGTGCTAAGTGTTACGGACAAAGTTTATCTTCTAAGAAAATGGTTCAAAAAGGTGAAGCGGTTGGAGTAATAGCTGCTCAATCTATTGGAGAGCCAGGTACACAGTTAACGCTTCGTACGTTCCACGTAGGAGGGGTTGCAGGTAACATTTCTGAAGAAAATAAAATTGTATCTAAGCATAATGGTATCATCGAGATTGAAGACTTACATGTAGTTGAGGGAGAAGATCATACTGGTAAAAAAATCAATATCATTGTCTCTAGAACCTCAGAAGCTAAAGTAATTGATGCTAAGACCGGTATTACCTTAAGTTCATATAATATTCCATATGGATCACAATTATTTGTTGCTGATAAAGCAGAAATTAAACGAGGCGATTTAATTTGTCAGTGGGATCCATTTAACGGAGTTATTGTTTCAGAATATGCAGGTAAAGTTAGTTTTGAAAGTATTGAGCAAGGTATCAATTATATTGTTGAAATTGATGAACAAACTGGTTTCCAAGAAAAAGTAATAGTTGAATCTAAGAATAAAAAACTGATACCGTCTCTATTAATTGAAGGTAAAGGAGGAGAAGTTTTGAAATCATACAATTTACCGGTAGGTTCTCACCTAATGGTTAGCGAGGGTGATAAGATTAAATCAGGTAAGATTTTAGTTAAGATTCCGCGTAAATCTGGTAAAGCAGGAGATATTACAGGAGGTTTACCAAGAGTAACCGAGTTATTTGAAGCGCGTAATCCTTCAAATCCAGCAGTAGTTTCAGAAATCGACGGTGTAGTAACATTAGGTAAAATTAAACGTGGAAATAGAGAAATTGCTGTAGAATCTAGAACTGGAGATATTCGAAAATATTTAGTAAAATTATCGAATCAGGTTTTAGTACAAGACAACGACTTTATTAAAGCAGGTATGCCTTTATCAGACGGAGTAATTTCTCTAACTGATATCTTAACTATTCAAGGACCTTCAAAAGTTCAAGAATATATAGTAAATGAAATTCAAGAAGTATATCGTTTACAAGGGGTTAAGATTAATGATAAACACTACGAAGTTATTGTACGTCAGATGATGCGTAAAGTTAGAATTATTGATTCTGGTGATACTTTATTCTTAGAGAATCAGTTAGTTCATAAAAATGACTTTATCGAAGAAAACGATAAAATCTTTGGAATGAAAGTAGTTGAAGATCGTGGAGATTCTGAAGAATTACAGGAAGGACAAGTTGTTTCTGCTCGTACACTTCGCGATGAAAACTCTAAGTTAAAACGTGCTGATAAGAAAACGGTTATTGCTCGTGATGCACAACCTGCAACAGCAGAGCAAGTATTACAAGGTATTACAAGAGCCTCATTACAAACAAAATCATTTATTTCTGCAGCTTCGTTCCAAGAAACGACTAAAGTATTAAATGAAGCAGCTGTAAGCGGTAAAGTTGATTACCTTGACGGATTAAAAGAAAACGTAATTGTTGGTAAGAAAATTCCTGCAGGAACCGGATTAAAAGAATACGACCGTATTTTAGTTGGTTCTAAAGAAGAAATGGAAGACGAAAATTAATAAGATTATGGATCAAAATCAAAATCAAGACGGGCAAATAAATATTGAATTGGATGAAAAAACTGCTGAAGGAGTATATTCAAATTTGGCAATTATTAACCATTCGGTTACAGAATTTATCGTTGATTTTATCAGCATAATGCCTGGAGCTCCAAAAGCTAAAGTGAAGTCGAGAATTATTTTAACTCCACAACACGCTAAGCGTTTATCAAAAGCTATAGCAGAAAATGTGAAACGCTTTGAAAAAACACATGGAGAAATTAAAGATTATGAGCAGCATCCAATACCTATGAATTTTGGCCCAACAGGCGAAGCTTAATAAAAAAATCCCTTGCTCAAAGCAAGGGATTTTTATTTAGATTCATTTTAAATAAAATCACTAGTTTTGTGGCGACTTTTAAAAACTATCAAATGAGAATACAATTACTTGTGATGTTAGCATCCATTTTTATTACAAAAACATTTGCGCAAAAAGACACCATTCAGCTTAAAGAGGTTTTAGTTACGGCAACCAACAGAATCGATTTACCGTTTGATGAATCATCTCGAACTATTACCGTTATTAACTCAACGCAAATCAACCAAAGTGCCGCTACCAATGTAGCTGATTTACTACAACTGTATGCAGGTATCGATGTCCGAAAAAGAGGATTAGATGGTATGCAATCCGATTTATATATCCGAGGGGGTAGTTTTGATCAGACCTTGGTTTTGATTGATGGTATTAAGATGGATGATGCTCAAACAGGTCATCATGCTATGAATGCTATGATTTCCATAGAGAATATTGAACGTATAGAAATTATAAAAGGTGCTGCAGCCCGTATCTACGGTCAGAATGCATTTGTAGGCGCTGTTAACATTGTTACAAAAAAAATAAGCAAAGACAACCTTACAGCGCTTTATAATATTGGTTCATACGATAACTCTAAATTAGGAATTGGTTTTGGTAAAAATAGCTCAAATGCCGGATTTCAACTGAATTTGGAAAAACAACAATCAGATGGATATCGTTTTAATACCGATTTTGATAATTTAGGTATTTTTTTAAAGGGATTTGTAGGTAAATATAAGCTTATTTCATTCTTTAACGAACGTAAATTTGGTGCCAATGGTTTTTATGCAAATCCAAATTTTAAAGATCAATACGAAGAAACGCAAACCAATTTAGTAGGTATTACAACCAAGTATAATTTAAATAATACAACTGTTTCTCCACAAATATACTGGCGTAGAAATCAAGATATGTATTTATTTTTAAGGCATAATCCGGCATTTTATAGAAACATGCACATTTCAAATAAATTAGGAGTTGAAGTAAATTTGAAAAACACTAATAAACTAGGATTAACCGGATTTGGAATCGATATTAATAAAGTATTTTTATCGAGCAATAATTTGGGAAAGCATGATAGACTGGTGTTGACCTCATTTTTAGAACATCGTTTTGTATTAGTAGATGATAATCTCGATATTACTCCAGGAGTAGCTTTTTCGCATTATGATGATTTTGGATCCAAAGCTTTTCCGGGTATTGATATTGGTTATCGATTTACAGAAAAATTAAAAACCTATGCTAATATTGGATATACATACCGCATACCTACCTATACCGATTTATATTATAAAAGTTCAGTAGAACAAGGAAATCCTGATTTAAAACCAGAATCAGCCATAACTCAAGAACTTGGTTTGCATTACAATACAATTCAACTAAATGCCAATTTAGCCGTTTTTAATAGAAATTCTTCAAACCTTATTGATTGGACAAAAGACAATGCTACTGATAAATGGCAGGCTAGAAATTTTAGTGAAGTTACTACCAAAGGGATTGAAACCTCTTTAGATTATCAGTTTAAAATAGCTGATTTAACTCAAAAATTACAGATCAATTATACCTATATTGACGATAGTATTAAAAATGTTGAAGCTGCATTTACACGTTATTCAATAAACAGTTTAAAGCATCAGTTTAATACACAGTTTACGTTACAATACTTTCCATTTTTAGCTCATACAATTTCGTATAAATATAACGAGCGAACCAATGGAGAAAATTATGATGTTGTTGATTCAAAATTGATGGCTAAGTTTAATTCGATAGAATTGTTTGTAACAGCCAACAATATTTTTGATGAAATTTATACTGAAACAAATTTAGTGCCTATGCCAAAGGCAAATTTTATGATTGGATTTAAATATTCTAAATAAAAAAGGGGGATGATTTTAAATCATCCCTTTTTTTATGGATTTAGTTTAGCTACTTTTTTATGTAATTCTCCCAGCATTTGGATGGTTGCAGATCCATACCATGGATGCATTTCCATCACCAAGACACCTTTTTGAATCATCGGGTCGGTTTCAGTTAATTTAATAGCTTCTTCAACAGATTCTACGTTAAAAACATAAATTCCGCGTAAGTCTCCACCGTCTAAAAATGGTCCAGCAAGTACTAACATCCCTTCATTGGACATTTTAATAATGTTGTCTAAATGAGCTCGTTGCAATTGCTTACGATCTTCTTCAGATGATGATTTATTTGGACCAGATTTTAAAAAAGCTATAACATATTTTTTCATGCCATAATCATCAGCGTTTAATTTTTGAGCTAAGGCAGCATCGTATAAATCCGTAGATTGACTCCAAGAAACAGAGCCAACTAAAAGTGAAATAATTAAGACAAATGTTTTCATTTATTAAAATAATTAGAGTTAAAGACAAGGTAAGATAAATTTTGTAAATTGTCTGAATAAAAAAATAACCGTAATGCAATATTTTACAAACGATTATTTAGAGTTTTTCAAAGAGTTGGCAGCCAATAATAACAAAGAATGGTTTGATGCCAATAGAAAGCGATACGAAAATTCGCTTAAAAAGCCGTTTCAACGTTTTATAGATGATTTAATTGAGTCACTTTCAAAAATAGATTCTGAAATCCAAATAACCTCGAAAGAAGCCATTTTTAGAATTAACAGAGACATCCGTTTTTCCAACGATAAAACTCCCTATAAACTCAACAATTCGGCTGTAATTTCTAAAGAAGGAAGGGCAGATAAAACTTATCCAGGTTTGTATATCGAGTTAGGTCCTGAACATTTGAGAATTTATGGAGGCTTATATATGCCAAGCACTTTAGAAATACAAAAAGTTCGAGAGGCCATTGTAAATCAATTAGACTATTTTAAAAGTATTACCGAAAAATCATCCTTTAAAAATTCTTACGGTGAAATAAGAGGGGAAAAGCAAGTTCGAATTCCAAAACAATTTAAAGAAATCTCTAATAAACATCCCTTATTGTTAAATAAGCAATGGTATTATTTTGCGCAATTTCCTCCAGAAAAAATCATGGAAAATGATTTAATAGAGTTAGTAGTTAGCTGTTATAAAAACGGATTAGAAGTGAAAGAGTTTTTTAAAAGTGCATTAGATAAATAATTTAAATTTTAATATATATGAAAAATATTTTAGTTATTTTTTTATTGATGAGTAGTTTGGTGGCATATGCTCAAATTGATGAAAATCATTTACAAATAGGAGAAAAAGCCCCTATTATAAAAGGCGTAGATCAATTTGGAAAAACTATCAATTCTAAAGATATCTTAAAAGAAAAACAACTGTTATTGGTATTTTACAGAGGAGGATGGTGTCCAAGTTGCAGAAAACATCTTACGGAGTTAGAACAAAGTTTTGATGCATTTTCTAAAAAAGGATTTTATGTAGTGGTTGTAACGCCCGAAAGTGTTGAAAAAACAAAAGAAACTTCCGAAAAAATAAAGGCAAGTTTTTCAATTATTCACGATGTTGATAACAAAATTATGACTGATTATAAAGTGCTGTACGAAATTAATGAACAAAACGTTACAAACTATTTTGATATTATCAAGAAAAAAGTGATGGAATACAATGTTGATAACAACTTAGTTTTACCGGTTACGGCAACCTATATTATTAATAAAAAAGGAAAAATTAGTTTTGTACAATACAATCCGGATTATACAAAAAGGGCTGATTTTAACGAGATGTTGAAATCGCTATAATTTTGAAACTTTATTTTGTAAGTAAAAATCAGCCAAAACCATAGCTGTTAGAGCTTCAACGATAGGAACCGCTCTTGGAACCACACATGGGTCATGTCTGCCTTTTCCTTCCAAAGCAATAAGTTTTCCCTCATTATCGATGGATTCCTGCGTTTGCATAATAGTTGCCACTGGTTTAAATGCAATCCTAAAATAAATATCCATGCCGTTTGAAATACCTCCCTGAATACCTCCTGATAAATTTGTTTTTGTACTTCCATCTGTATTAAACAAATCGTTGTGTTTGCTTCCTTTTATTTCTGTTCCGCAAAAACCACTGCCGTATTCAAAACCTTTAACAGCATTTAGACTAAGCATAGCATGCGCAAGTTGCGCCTGCAGTTTATTAAAAACAGGTTCACCTAAACCAACAGACATATTTTGAACAACACAGGTGATAGTGCCTCCAACGGTGTCACCTTGTTTTTTAATTTCTTGGATATAAGAAATCATTTCGGTTGCTTTTTGCAAATCCGGACAACGTACATCGTTGCTTTCAATTAAAGAAAAATCAAGTGCTTGGTAAGGTTTGTTGATATAAATTTTTCCTACTGATGAAGTAAAGGCGTTAATTTTAATGTCGGCTAACAGTTGCTTTGCAATGGCTCCAGCTACTATCCAATTGGCAGTCTCACGGGCAGAACTTCTTCCACCTCCACGATGGTCCCTTAAACCATACTTTTTTGTATAGGTAAAATCAGCATGAGATGGCCTGAAGCTGTCTTTAAGATGATTGTAATCTTTGGAGCGTTGTTCTTTGTTTTTAATGATAAATCCAATGGAAGCACCTGTTGTTTTACCTTCAAAAATACCTGATAAAAATTGTACCTCATCATCTTCTTTACGTTGCGTAACAATTTTAGATTGTCCAGGTTTTCTTCGGTTTAATTCCAATTGAATTGCCTCAAAATCTAATAATAATCCGGCAGGGCATCCATCAATAATACCTCCAATAGCTTCTCCGTGTGATTCGCCAAAGCTTGTTAATTTATATAAAGTACCAAAACTATTTGAACTCATAAAAACTTTTTTAACAAATATATAGAATAGAATATATACAAATTAATTATACCTATGATTTTTTGAAGTTAAATTAACGAATGATGTGGTTAAAAATAATTAATAAAAAAGTAAAAAATACTTTTGCAGTAAGCAAAACCTGATTATATTTGCACTCACAATTGAGAAAACGTTCTTAATTATTGGAGAAATGGCAGAGTGGTCGATTGCGGCGGTCTTGAAAACCGTTGACTGTAACAGGTCCGGGGGTTCGAATCCCTCTTTCTCCGCTGAAAAAATCGTAAAACATTTCAAACCCTACTAAATTCACATATTTGGTAGGGTTTTTTCTTTTAGCAATTCACATAATTATTCATCTAATTTCATTAGTCGAGGAGTCACTTGAGGGGTCAGTTAAAAAATAGTTCGCTAAGTGACACCTCGAAAATAGACACCTAAACAATCAGCTATACAGCAACCTGTTTAAAATTTAAACATCTTGTTTGGTGTGCTCTTTAAAAGTAAATTTAAGTAACGCTTAAAACTATATAAGATGAATAACCTGGTTTCTTTTTTGTTTTACATTAAGCGCGCCAAGGCCAATAAAGACGGCTTGGCACCAATTTACGTCCGCGTAACGGTCGAAACAAAACGTTTTGAATTTAGTACTAACAAGTTTGTACACGTCGAAAAATGGTCATCAGAGAGTTCCAGAGTCAAGGGTTTTTCCGAAGAAGCCCGTTTAATTAATAACTATCTGGACGATACTTTTGCAAAGTTGATTATAGTCGAAAAGTCCCTATTAAAGAAAGATATTCCTGTAACCAGTGAATCTTTCAAAAATGAATTGTTTGGAAATAATCAATTATTACGTTCACG
>JAGXRT010000021.1 GCA_018335575.1 Bacteroidota bacterium
CAATTCTAGTTGTTCTATGGAAACTTGAGTTGTAAATAAACCGTAGTTTACAGTTGCTTTGTTTTTTTCAATCTTATCGATTGTACCACAAGCATGACCATCTATTAACCGAACCTTATCATTTAATTTAAAATTATAATTTTTTCGTTTTTCAAGTTCAATTTTTTTAGTCGTTTCTATTTCAGTTTTAATCTTTTCAACTTCTTTTAGAACTTCTTTTTCAGTTGTTTTTAGTTGCTCTTGCTTTTGAATTTCAAGCTTATTTTCCAACTGCTTAGCTTTTTTAACTACTTTTTTAGGAGTAGATTTTGGTGGATTTTTCTTCTGATACTTTTCTTTTTCAGCTGCTACCCATTTGTTAAACTCGGTTAAAAATTCCTTTTTATTATTGGTTTGAAAGTACTTGTTAATTAGTTCATTAACTTTACGTCCGTAAACCAACATTTTTTGATTTTGATCGTAAAGCTCATAAAACTGGGTTAACTTTAGTTGCATTTTATCTTTAGTTTCCTGAAGATTTTCAGCACTTTCAATAGCCTTATCTTTTTCAAGTTCTAAGATCTCAGAAGTTTTTTGAAGTTTGTTGCGCTCTTTTTGAAGTTTAGAAATAGTCTTATCTAAACGCACTTTTCCTTTTTCAACGCGTTTTTTAGCACGGTTTATAATACTAAACGGAATACCATTTTTTTGAGCTACTTCAAAAGTAAAAGAACTACCGGGCTGTCCTATAAATAAATGGTATTTAGGTTCCAAGGTTTTTTCATCAAACTGCATATTGGCATTAACAACATGTGGAAGTTCATCAGCTAAAATTTTAAGATTGGCATAATGCGTAGTAATAATTCCAAATGCTTTTCGATGATAAAATTCTTCTAAAAATATTTCAGCTAAAGCGCCACCCAGTTCAGGGTCACTACCTGTTCCAAATTCATCTATCAGAAATAAACTTTTTTCTTGACATTTACGTAAAAACTGTCGCATATTTTTTAAGCGATAACTATATGTGCTTAAATGATTTTCAATTGATTGATTATCTCCAATATCAGTTAATATAGTGTCGAACAGAAACATTTCACTTCGTTCATGTACAGGTACCAACATGCCACTTTGTAACATGAGTTGTATTAAACCAACGGTTTTCAAGGTGATGCTTTTTCCACCAGCATTGGGTCCTGAGATTACAATTATTTGCTGTTTTTCGTTAAGCTCAAAGCTTTGTGGAACAGTTTTTATGTTTTTACGATTATTAAGCTCTAATAAAATAGGATGATAGGCGTTTTTAAGCATAACTTTTTTTTCTGTCACAATAGTTGGCAAACACGCCTTAATATTTACAGCATATTTTGCTTTGGCACTAATGGTATCAAGATGTGTTAAATACGCTTGATACATTATAAAAACATCGGTTTGAGGTCTTAATAAATTAGTTAAAGTTTTTAGTATTTTAATTATTTCTTCTTTTTCCTGTATTTCTAAATCTTGCAATTCACGAACTAAATTTGCTGAGAATTCTGGCGTTATAAAAGCAATGCTTCCTGATTTTGATGTACCTAAAAACAATCCTTTTACCTTTTTTTTATGAGCTGCTAATACAGCTAATACTCTGTGATTTTCAAAAACCGATTCTTTAATATCATCTAAATAACCTAAACTGTTGTATTTATTTAAGGCCCTATTGAAAGCTTCGCTTATTTTTTTTCTTACTTCAGATATGTTTCTTCTTGTTTCTTTTAAAACAGGTGATGCATCATCTAAAACAGTTCCAAACTGACTTATTATTTTAGATATTTCAATCAAAATTTGGGGTTCAAATTTTAATTTTATAATCTCTTGATTTAAATTGGGATATAGCACATCAAATTTTTTGAAAAATCTTATTAGTTCAATACACGTATTTGTAACCGATGCAATTTTTAAGAAAGCTTGCGGTTCTAAATAACTGTTTTCTATAGTTAACAGGTGTATTTCTTTAGATATTTCATCGAAATAATGAGAAGGAATTCTGTTGTTATTTTCAAATGAGCTAACATATTCATTTAGTTGAGCCAATTCGAAGTTGAGCTGATTTTTATATTGAAAAGGTCTTATTTTTCTAACAGAGTTTTTCCCTAATTCAGTTAAACAATATTTTTCAATACTGTTGAGAACTGTATAAAATTCTAAATCGATTAAGGTTTTTTCTGAAATGGTATGCATCAAAAGATTATATTTGAAGTTAGCAAAATTAAGTAGAATAGTTGACTTTATTTACTAGAAAGTGGAAGTTAAAATAGAAAGTAGTTGGAAAAATGTATTAATGCATGAGTTTGATAAACCGTATTTTAAGCAATTAATAGGTTTTGTAAAATCTGAATATGCTGCTAATACTTGTTACCCAAGAGGTTCAGAAATATTTGCTGCTTTTGAGGCGTGTACATTTGATAAAATTAAAGTTGTTATTATTGGTCAGGATCCTTATCATGGTTATAATCAGGCAAATGGTTTGTGTTTTTCGGTTCATGAAAATATAACGCATCCACCATCTTTAATAAATATTTTTAAGGAATTAAGTAATGATTTAGGCATTCCCTATCCCAAAAGTGGTGATTTAACACCATGGGCAAAACAAGGGGTGTTACTTTTAAATGCAACCTTAACAGTAAGAGCCAATGAAGCAGGATCGCATCAAAATAAAGGTTGGGAACAATTTACAGATGAAGTAATTAAGATAATCTCTGATAAAAAGGAAAACATAGTTTTTTTACTTTGGGGCGGATTTGCCAAGAAAAAAGCAGTGTTAATCAACAGTAATAAGCACCATATTTTAACAAGTGGTCATCCTTCGCCACTAAGTGCAAACAGGGGCTTATGGTTTGGAAACAAACATTTTAGTAAAACTAATATGTATTTTATTAATAATGGATTAACACCAATAAATTGGTAATTTTACTTTGTAAAAAGAAAATCTGTTTTTTTATAGACACCTTTGTTATAACCATCAATAAAAGTTTTAAGTGTATCGTTTTTCGCTTTAATATAATTGATGCGTTGAGGAAAATCGTGGTATTTGTTTTCAAAAATAAGTGTATCTGCAGTTATCTTACTAATTAAACCAAATTTAACGGATTTTCCGTTATTCTGATTACTTACCGCTGCGCTGTAATATAAACCATCTTGTTGAATCTCAATTTTTAGTATTTCGGTATAAATGGTATCTAAATTTTTAATATAAAAACTTGAACCACTTAACAGATTTTTGGAACTATAATCCCATGTTTCTATCAATTTTGTATTACCCATTTCTTGAGTCCAACTTCCCTTTAACCAAGTAAAATTATTACTAGTAACTTTTGGAGTTTGTTGGATGTTGCAAGAAAAAAGCAGCATAATTATTAAAATGAAATACAGTGGTAACTTCATAACCAAAAACTATATATCAAATATATAAATTGATGTTAATATCATTATAAAATAAAAGGTATAATGATATAACTCAGTTGCTAATGAGTTTGGATTTTATATATTTACGCCTTTAAAATTTATATAAATGACAAATCATACAAATAAATCTTCGTGGTTTCAGCGATTTTTGAACGGAATCGAAATAGTAGGTAATGCTTTGCCTCATCCGGCAACATTATTTTTAGTTTTTGCTTTAATGACACTGGGTATATCCGGATTAGGTAGTTTTTTAGGTTGGCAAGCAGCACATCCTGCTACTCATGAAATTATTCCGGTTAAAAACTTATTATCTGTAGAAGGATTGCATTATATCTTTCAAAAAACAGTAGTTAATTTTACAAGTTTTGCGCCTCTAGGAATAGTTTTGGTTGCTATGCTTGGAATTGGAATAGCCGAGAAAAGTGGATTGATTGGGGTGTTAATTAGAAAATTAGTGCTTTCATCTCCTAAAAGATTACTGACTTTTGTGCTAGTATTTTCAGGGGTAATTTCTAATACAGCAAGTGATGTTGGATACGTATTGTTAATCCCGTTAGCCGGTATTATTTTTATGGCAGTAGGAAGACACCCTATTGCGGGTATGGCAGCAGCTTTTGCGGGAGTTTCAGGCGGATTTAGCGCCAATTTATTATTAGGTACTATAGATCCATTATTAGCTGGTTTATCGCAAGAAGCAGCTCAGATTTTAGACCCAACTTACGAAGTAAATGCAACTGCAAACTATTATTTCATGTTTGTTTCAACCTTTTTAATTGCTATTGCAGGTACTTTTGTAACTGAAAAAATTGTAGTTCCGCGTTTAGGAACGTATGAATCAGATGAAATTAAACCTGAAAAATTAGAACCTTTAACTAAACAGGAGAAAAAAGGTTTGTTATGGGCAGGTATTATTTTCGGAATTTATGTGGCAATTTGTTTGTGGGGAACAATTCCTGCCGATGGATTTTTTAGAGGAGAAGGTGGTGCGTTATTAAAATCACCTTTGTTGGAAGGAGTTGTAACCTTGTTGTTTTTAGTGGCTGGTTCTGCTGGTATTGCCTATGGTATTGCTGTTGGAAAATACAAAAATGATACCGATGTTATGAATGGTATGGCCGACAGTATGAAGACATTAGCTACTTATTTAGTTTTGGTTTTTTTTGCTGCGCAGTTTGTTGCGTATTTCAAAGAAAGTAATTTAGGTATATATGTTGCCGTAACTGGTGCTGAAGCACTTAAAGCGGCAGATTTAAATGTATATGTAATGATGATTTTATTCATCTTTTTTGCAGGATCAATTAATATGGTAATGGGTAGTGCATCTGCAAAATGGGCAATAATGGCACCTATATTTATTCCTATTTTTATGTTGATGGGATATTCTCCAGAATTATCTCAAGTAGTATTTAGAATAGGGGATAGTGTAACCAATATTATTTCTCCTATGATGAGTTTCTTTGCGTTAATCATTGCGTTTATTCAGAAGTATGAAAAAAATGCAGGTATAGGAACAGTAATATCTGTTATGATTCCGTATACGATTGTATTTACCATTTTATGGACAGCACTTTTAATGGTATGGATATATTTTGGATGGCCATTAGGACCAGGAGTAGATTTATACTATACTAAATAATTAAAAAGGAGAGTTTAACTCTCCTTTTTTTATACTGATTTTTTTACAACTATATGTAAAGCTATAGCTGGTACCAAGAATAAAAAAATTAATATCATTCTAGAATATAAGAATGAATTAACAACTAACTTTCCTAAAGTAGCTTCATCTACCTTAAAAGTTGAATAAACAAATGCGGCCCATGTGTCCCAAATTAAAACTGTACCTATCAACAGTATAATAAAAGCTGCTAAACCAATTAAAAATGCTTTAAAAAGCAAATTTCTAGTAAGTGTTAAGTTTGAAGTGTTCATGAGAAGTAAATTAAGTGGTTGAATACTATAAATTTACAAATTATTTTAATGCATTTTTTAAGATGGTAACCGGATGCTCAGCTATTTTTTTTGTTCCATCATAAATCTGATGTCTGCAACTGGTACCAGCTGCAGCAATGGTTGTTGTGGCAGCCAAGTTTTTAATTCTAGGAAAAACAGTGTCTTCACCTATTTGCATGCTTACTTTATAATGCTCTTGTTCATATCCAAAAGCTCCGGCCATACCACAACATCCTGTATTTAAAATGTTTACAGAGTAATTTTTAGGAATGGATAACATTGTTTGTGTTGATTCTATTGAACTAAGTGACTTTTGATGGCAATGACCATGAATTTTTATTTCTGACGGTTTATCTGTAAAAGAAGCTGATATAATGTTACCTGAATCAATCTCATTTTTAATAAATTCTTCGATGGTATACGTATATTGGGAAACCTTAAGCGCATTTTTCTTATCATCAACCAAACGCAAATACTCATCCCTAAAGCCTAAAATAGCCGAAGGTTCAATTCCAATTAAGGGAGTGTTTTCTGTAACTACCTCTTTAAAAATTTTAATGTTTTTACTAGCAACATTTTTAGCTTGTTTTAAAAATCCTTTGGATATAAGACTTCTTCCACTTTCTTCGTGCTCAATAATCAGCACATTGTAATTTAGTTTTGATAGTAAAATAATAGCATCAATTCCAGTTTGAACATCATAATAATTAGTGTATTCATCACAAAATATATACATGTTTTTAATCGGATTGGACACTAAAAAGCTATGTTTATTTTGATGATACCAATAGCGTAATGTTTTTGAATTAAGTTTAGGAATAGTTCTTTGTGTGGCAATTCCCAACACTTTTTTAACCCAATTCTGATTTAATATAAAGTTAGTAACTGAAGGGAAAATACTTCCTAATTTATTTAGTTGTGCATTGTATGCAAAAAGTTTTGTTCTCAATGAGCTTCCGTTCAGCAGTTGATATTGGTATAAAAACTCGGCTTTTAACGTAGCCATATCCACATTACTGGGGCATTCGCTGGCACAAGCTTTACAGCTAATACACAATTCTAAAACCTTGTAAAGATCAGAATGATTAAACTCAGCAGCTTTTTTTGACAGCGTTAAAAATTCACGTAAGGCATTAGCTCTAGCCCGCGTTGTATCTTTTTCATTTCGTGTGGCTCTATAACTGGGACACATGGTTCCGCCAGCAGAAACAAGCTTTCTGCAATCGCCCGATCCATTGCATTTTTCAGCTGCTCTTAACATTCCTAAACTGTCAGAAAAATCTAAAATTGTATTTATCTCAGGTTCTATTCGGTCTGCAACAAACCGAAGGTTTTCATCCATTTTGGGTGCGTTTATAATTTTACCTGGATTTAAAATAAAGTTCGGATCAAAAGTTTCTTTAATGCTCTGTAACAGTTGGTAATTCTTTTCGCCAATCATAAATGGAATAAATTCTCCTCTAACGATACCATCGCCATGTTCGCCACTTAAAGAACCATTATATTTTTTAACCAGTTTAGCAACTTCAGACGCAATGGTTCTAAACAATACAACATCCGTTTTTTTCTTAAGATTTAAAATGGGCCTAAGGTGAATTTCACCCGCTCCAGCATGTGCGTAATAAATAGCTTGTTGGTTGTATCGTTGCATCATTGATGTAAATTCAGCAATATATTGGGGTAAATCCTCTACAACTACGGCTGTATCTTCTATAGAATCAGCTGCTTTATCATCACCTACAACACTGCCCAATAATCCCAAACCGGCTTTTCTTAAAGTGATTGCTCGTTCAATATCATTTCCATAAAGTTTTGGAAATGCATATCCATATTGATTTGATTTTAAATCATTAATTAAATCTTCAGCCAAAAACTCGGCTTTATCTTTATCATCGCTAGCTACTTCTACCATTAAAATTGCTTCCGGATTTTCTTTAATAAAAAACCTATTTTTAGCTTGCTCACGATTGTTTTTGGTTAGGTCTAAAATTGTCTTATCCAGTAATTCACAAGAATATGGATGGTGTTTCATAATGGTTAGTACTGCTTCTAAACTCTCTTCAATACTGTTAAAATGAGCAACCACCATAATGGTAATGGCTGGTGGTAAATCGTCTAATTGTAGAGTTATTTCTGATGAAATTGCTAGCGTTCCTTCGCTGCCGCAAAGTACTTTAACCAGATTAATTGTTTTGGAGGTTCCGCCAAAAAGTTCAGATTTTAACAGTTCATCTACAGCATATCCAGTGTTTCTTCTATGAATTTTAGGGTCTGGATATTTTTCGTGTATTTCTTTTTGAGTAGTAGGATTTGATAATTCTTCTAAAAAGAACTTATAAATAGTTCCCTCTAAGGATGCTAGTTTTGATTTTTGTATAAATTCATCCGAGGTAATTTCACTGAAAAGAACTTCAGATCCATCACTTAAAAACGTTTTAATGGACACAATTTTATCTCTTGTAACACCATATTTAATAGAAGTAGTTCCAGAAGAATTATTTCCTACCATACCTCCCAGCATACATCTGTTAGAGGTTGATGTATTAGGACCGAAGAACAATCCATAAGGTTTTAGAAACAAATTCAACTCATCTCTAATAACACCGGGCTCAACGGTTACAGTTTTATTTTCTTTATCAAAAGATAATATGTTGTTAAAATGCTTAGATACATCAACAATAATTCCTTCTCCAACTGTTTGTCCGGCAAGTGAAGTTCCAGCAGTTCTTAAGGTTAAAGGAATTTTATAGGTGTTAGCAAATTGAATTAGTTTCTTTAAATCTGAATTGTTTTTTGGTATGGATACAGCTGAAGGTAGAATTCTATACGCAGAGGCATCGGTTGCATATATAACTTTATGAAGTGAATCATAATATAATTCACCTTCCAATTCTTTTTGTAAATCTTTTAAAATTGTTAGAGCAATCATTTAACTTATACAAGTGCCGTTATTGGTTTGTTTATCAGATTTTAACAATACAATTTCACCTTTTTCATTTGCAACTCCCAATACTAAACATTCACTAATAAAATTGGCAATTTGTTTAGGTTTAAAGTTTACAACAGCCATTACCTGCTTTTTTAGCAAGGTTTCTTTACTGTATAGATGAGTAAGTTGAGCACTTGATTTCTTTATGCCTAAAGTACCAAAATCTAGGGTAAGTTGATAAGCTGGTTTATTAGCCTTGGGAAAATCAATGACTTCTGTAATGGTTCCCATTCGGATATCAAGTTTTTGAAAATCTTCAAAAGAAATAGTATCAGCCATAATTTTTTTAGGTGTAAAATGAAATGGTTAAATTTACTGTATAAACTTACAAAAATAGTATAATTATGGCACGGACTTATTCAAATATGTTAGCTTTAAATACAAAAGCACCTGATTTTAATTTGTTTGATACTACAAGTGATACCCTAAAGTCACTGAATGAACTTAAAGGTATTAAAGGGACGGTAATAATGTTTATATGCAACCATTGCCCATTTGTTGTACATGTGAATGAAGGTTTAGTTAAAGTAGCTATCGATTATCAGCAAAAAGGAATTTCATTTATTGCAATTTCTTCAAATGATATATTAAATTATCCGGATGATTCACCCGAACTGATGAAAAAAGTAGCAATAAAAGAACAATATCCATTTCCGTATTTATACGATGAAACACAAGAAGTTGCCAAAGCCTACGATGCAGCCTGTACACCCGATTTATACTTGTTTGATGCAAATTTGAAGCTAGTTTACAGAGGTCAATTAGACGATTCTAGACCTGGAAATGGTATTCCGGTTACCGGTTATGATTTGCGTTACGCACTCGATTGTTTAATTCAAAATAAAGAAAATCACTGCCCTCAAAAACCAAGTATAGGTTGTAATATTAAATGGAAAGAATAAAAAATCCTGCTTTTGCAGGATTTTTTTAGTTTATTTAAGTGTAAAGGATTAAGCCTTCATTAACTCCACATCAAAAATTAAGGTTGCATTTGGAGGAATTACGCCACCAGCACCACGACTTCCATAAGCTAAGTCAGATGGTATAACGAAACGGGCTTTATCACCAACTTCTAATAACAAAATACCTTCATCCCAGCCAGCAATTACCTGACCTATACCAACAGTAAATTCAATGGGTTCTTTTCTGACATAGGAAGAATCAAACGTTTTACCGTCTAATAACATTCCTTTATAATGCACTGATACCATTTTACCTTTTTCAGCTTTTTTTCCGTTACCTTTTTGAAGAATTTTATAACGCAATCCGCTACTTGTTTGATCGTATCCAGCCGAAACACTTTCTAACAATTCTTCTTGCTCCTTTTTTAAGGCTTCCAGTCTTTTTAATCGACCACCTTCAAAAGTTCTAAATGCTTCTACAGCATTAAATTTATTTGCAGCGTCACCAATTCGAATAATATCAACAGCCTCCATTAGGTCGTTTTGTTTTATAGCATCAACCACTTCTTGCCCTTCAACTACATGTCCAAAAACGGTATGTTTATTGTCTAACCAAGGCGTTTCAACATGGGTAATAAAAAACTGACTGCCGTTAGTTCCAGGCCCCGAATTGGCCATAGATAAAATTCCGGGTTTGTCGTGTTTTAAATCTTTGTGAAATTCATCGTCAAATTTATAACCTGGTGCTCCGGTTCCTGTTCCAAGAGGGCAACCTCCTTGTATCATAAAATCTGCAATAACTCTATGAAATTTTAAGCCATTATAATAAGGTGTGCCTTGAGGTTTTACATTGTTTTCCAAATTACCTTCAGCCAAAGCAACAAAATTACCAACCGTACCGGGAGTTTTTTCAAACTCAAGATTGATAAGTATGGTTCCTTTAGATGTTTTGATGGATGCATATAATCCGTCTTTCATACGTTTAATTTATTTAGATTGATAATTATTTTTTAGTACTGTCATACTCACTGGTAAAGTGTAGTTTAACAGATGGGTATTTTTGTTGAGTCATTTGAATAGTAAAAGCAGAATCGGCTAAAAAAACTAATTGATTTTGCTTGTCTCTAGCCAAATATCGCTGTTTTACACGTAAGAATTCTTTAAATTCTTCATTTTTATCATCTTCTGGGTGAACCCAGCACGCTTTGTGTATGTTGATATTTTCGTACGAACATTTTGCTCCGTACTCATGTTCTAATCGATGTTGAATAACTTCATATTGAAGGGCACCAACAGTACCTATAATTTTACGACCGTTATAATCTAAGGTAAACAATTGCGCTACCCCTTCATCCATCAATTGATCTATTCCCTTAAACAATTGCTTTGATTTTAACGGATCGGCGTTATTGATGTACCTGAAATGTTCAGGTGAAAAACTTGGAATTCCTTTAAAATTAATCTGTTCACCTTGTGTTAAAGTATCTCCAATTTTAAAGTTTCCGGTATCGTGTAATCCTACAATATCGCCTGGATACGACTCATCAATAATTTCTTTTTTCTCAGCAAAAAAAGTATTTGGACTCGAAAATTTTAACTTTTTATTAAGTCGAACATGTAAATAGGGAGCATTACGTTTAAAAACACCCGAAACTATTTTTATAAATGCCAGTCGATCACGGTGGTTGGGATCCATGTTGGCATGGATTTTAAAAACAAAACCAGTAAACTCTTTTTCTTCAGGATGAATATTTCGTTCTTCTGCTTTTTTAGGAAGTGGAGTAGGAGCAATTTCAATAAAACACTCTAACAATTCTTTTACACCAAAATTATTTAATGCCGATCCAAAGAAAACGGGTTGCAAATCACCGTTTAAATATTCATCCCTATTAAAATCTGGATATACTTCATAGCACAATTCTAATTCATCGCGTAACCGTTTAGCTGATTTTTCACCAACATATTTCTCTAATTCGGCACTGTTTAAATCGGTGAATTCAACACCCGATGAAACTTTTTGTTTTTGATCTGGAGAAAATAAATTGAGTTTTTTATCCCATATATTATAAATTCCTTTAAAATCATAACCCATTCCGATAGGGAAACTTAAGGGCGTAACTCTTAAATTAAGTTTCTGCTCAACTTCATCCATCAAATCAAAGGCATCTTTTCCTTCCCTGTCCAATTTATTGATAAAAACAATCATAGGTATATTGCGCATTCTGCAAACTTCTACCAACTTTTCTGTTTGTTCCTCAACACCTTTTGCAACGTCAATAACTACAATAACACTGTCTACTGCTGTTAAGGTTCTAAACGTGTCTTCAGCAAAATCTTTGTGACCAGGAGTGTCTAAAATGTTGATTTTCTTATTTTTATATTCAAAAGCAAGAACTGAAGTCGCAACCGATATTCCACGTTGACGCTCAATTTCCATAAAATCGGAAGTAGCTCCTTTTTTTATTTTATTGCTTTTTACTGCTCCAGCTTCTTGAATAGCTCCTCCAAATAGTAGTAATTTTTCTGTTAAGGTAGTTTTACCGGCATCGGGATGAGATATAATTCCAAACGTTCTTCTTCGTTGTATTTCTTTTAAAAAACTCATTTATTTTTTATTGAGGTGCAAAGATACATCAATCTTCTAACTTCTAAAATTCTAGCTGTTTATTTTGATTCTTTAAATCAAATAATAATGAAATTGCTTAATCTTAAAAAAGTGTAACTTTGTTAAAAATCAAATTTATGACCGAAGAACTTGTGATTTTAGTCAATGAAAAAGATGAGCAAATTGGATTAATGCCTAAAATGGAAGCTCATGAAAAAGCTGTTTTACATAGGGCTTTTTCAGTTTTTGTCTTTAATAAAAATGGAGAATTAATGTTGCAACAACGTGCAGCTACAAAGTACCATTCGCCCCTTTTATGGACAAATACGTGTTGTAGCCATCAACGAAATGGAGAAACTAATATACAAGCTGGTAAACGAAGGTTGATGGAAGAAATGGGTTTTGAGTGTGATTTAAAAGAAGTGACCTCGTTTATTTACAAAGCCCCTTTTGACAACGGGTTAACCGAACATGAATTAGATCATATTATGATTGGTTATTACAATGATAATCCGGTTATTAATAAAGAAGAAGTAGAAAACTTTAAATGGATGAGGGTTGAAGATGTAAAAAAAGATATGGAAGTTAATCCATCAAATTATACGGCTTGGTTTAAAATAATTTTTGAGAATTTTTATCATCATATAAGAGAATAATTATGAATAAGGTAACTGTTTGCAGAAAAGCGCATTTTAATGCAGCCCATAAATTATACAACAGCGATTGGACAGACGCACGCAATACCTTGGTTTTTGGTAAATGCAGCAATCCTAATTTCCACGGTCATAATTACGAATTGATTGTGAGTGTTAAAGGACCGATACATCCTGAAACGGGATTTGTGATGGATATGAAGGAATTAAAAAAAATTATGAACGAAGAAATAATTGATGTTTTTGATCACAAAAATTTAAATGAAGAAGTAGCCGAGTTTGAAAATTTAAATCCAACAGCCGAAAATATATCAGTGGTAATTTGGAATAAATTACGTCCCTTGATTGACAAAAAGCTTGAATTAACAGTAACATTGTATGAAACACCACGAAATTTTGTTATTTTTTCGGGTGAATAATTTTTGTATCTTTAGTTAAATTTAAAAGGATTAATTATGTCAAAAGAAAAATCGCCAGCAAAAAATAGTCCTAAAAAAGTAGCAGAAAAATCGCTTAAAGAAAAAAGGGCTGAAAAGAAAGCTAAACAAGCAGAAAAAAGAAGATTAGATTAAAAAAAGAACCCAACAGGGTTCTTTTTTAGTTTTGATTATAAAAAGAATCCAGTTCAGATAGGTATTTGCTTTTAGTATTATCATCCAATAATGAATATTGAAATGAATTTTGGGCTAATTGGTAAATATCTTCTTTACTTAGATTCAAAGCTTCCTGTATGGCTTCATAGTTTTTGTTGACTTGCCCACCAAAATAGGCTGGATCATCAGAATTAATAGTTACTTTTAGTCCTAAATTCATCATTTTTTTAAGCGGATGTTCTTTTAAATTCGATACTACTTTTAAAGCTAAATTAGAAAGCGGACAAACAGTCAAAGCTAAATTACGCTTAACTATTTCGGTAACTAAGCGTTCATCTTGTAAAGAATTATTACCGTGGTCGATACGTTTTATATCTAATAAATCGATTGCCTCCCATACATAGTCAGCATTGCCTTCTTCGCCAGCATGTGCAAGTGGAATATAGCCTGCGTCAACAGAAGCCTTAAAAACATGTTTAAATTTAGAGGGAGGATTTCCTTTTTCGGATGAATCCAATCCAACTGCTTTAATTTTGTGTTTAAATGGGAGCGATTGCTCTAAGGTTTTGAAGGCACTTTCTTCATCTAAATGCCGCAGATAACTCATGATAAGAAATGAAGTTATACCATAATTTTTAAAGGCATCTTCAGTAGCCTTTGAAATTCCATTAATCACTGTTTCAAAAGAAACACCGCGATCGGTATGTGTTTGTGGGTCAAACATTATTTCTGTATGTCGTACATTTTGTGCATAACATTTAGTGAGGTAACTATAAGTTAAATCGTAAAAATCTTCCGCTGTTAACAACACACTGGCTCCTTGATAATAAATATCTAGAAAGTCTTGTAAGCAACTAAAATTATAAGCATTTGCCAACTCTTCAACAGAGTTATAGGGTAATTTTATATTGTTGCGTTGTGCAATTGTAAACATTAATTCAGGTTCAAAAGTGCCTTCAATATGTAAATGTAATTCTGCTTTGGGTAATAACTGAATAAATTTTTTCATGACTTTTTGATTTGAATTCAAAAATACTATAAATCGATGTATTTTATTAGTGCTCTTATTGTAAAAGTATGTTATATATTTAATTAAAGAAAAAATTGAATTCGTTTAATGTGTTATTTTTTAACGTTTTAAAATAGAATATTTGTTGAAAAAATACTATAAATATTTACTTTAAAATACTAAATTTGCACCATAAATTAAAAAAATTATGGCAAGCGTAAAAAATTTAAAGAAAGACGTTAATTATGTTTTAGGTGATATTGTTGATGCAGTTTATTTATGGGAAATGTTTAATCCAACCGTAAAAAATGATGCTGCGCAAGTAATTGTAGATGAGGCTTTTGCGTCGTATGATACCTTAATTGCAAAAATTAATAAAAAAAATGTAGAGAATAAAAAAGCACATTTTAAAGCTGTTCGTCAAGAATTGGAGCAAATTGCTACATCCTTAGTAAGAAAAATTAATAGCTTATAATAAATAACTAATTTTTTCGTTAATAATTTTAGTTTTAAGTTCGTTAAATTTTTCTATAATTTATGTCAAGAGCAATATACGATTACACAAAAACGATACTGGAGCGAGTTAGTTTTGATGTTGAGTTATTTTGTAGAGAATTATCAAAAGCCGCACAACGATTATTACCCTTTGAGTTAAATGAACTGAGAATTTGGTTATACGATTTTACCAAAGACAAACCACATTTAGTCTCATGTATAGCAATAATAAGTAATTAAAATAACAAAAGGAGTTTATTAAACTCCTTTTGTTTTTTGTATCGGACTGATGATTTTGACATCGTGAAATGCAATAGCTCCTCTTACAATACCGTCTATGGTATTTTTAAGCGCTTCAATCAATTGCATTTTTAATTGCGATTTATGGTGAATAATACTAACTGCACGTGCAGGAACAGGTGTATTAAACTCTCTTAGGTATTTTTTGTCGTTTTCACTTAAATCAACAGTGGTTAAATATGGCAATAAGGTCATTCCCATATTTTCTTTAGATAATTTAATTAGTGTTTCAAAATTTCCACTTTGAAACTGAAACCCCTGACCTGATGTTTTGTTAGGATGAATATTGCATAAATTAATAATACTGTCTTTAAAACAATGTCCATCGCGAAGCAATAAAATATCACTTAAATCCAATTCTGTAGGATCTATGCGTTGCTTGTGATATAAACGGTGATTTTCTGGGATGAAGTTTACAAAGGGTTCGTAATAAAGTATTTTTTCCTTTATCGATTCATTTTCTAATGGTGTTGCTGCTATAGCAGCATCTAAATGACCATCGTTTAGTTTTTTGATTATTTCTTCAGTAGTTAATTCTTCAACAATTAAATTAACCTTGTTGTACTTCTTAAGAAATGTTTTCAAAAACATAGGTAATAAAGTAGGCGTAATGGTAGGAATGATACCAATTTTAAAATCACCACCAATAAAACCTTTTTGCTGATCAACAATATCAGTGAGTCTGTTGCTTTCGTTAACTATTGTTTTGGCTTGCTCTACAACTTTTTTACCGATTTCTGTCAACTCTATCGGCTTTTTGTTTCTGTTAAAAATTTGAATTTCTAACTCCTCTTCAAGTTTTTGAATTTGCATACTTAACGTAGGTTGGGTAACATACGAATGGTCTGCTGCTACAGTGAAATTCTGATGTTCTGCTACTGCCAGAACATACTTAAGTTGAGTAATGGTCATTGTTATAAATTTTTGCGATAAAGATATAAAAACTATTGATAATAGTTATTGCTTATAGCAGAAATAATCAGAAGATTTTAAAGTAAAAATAAAACTAGTATGATTTCCAGAAAGTTCGCTTTTTATTGAGTTCATCTTCGCTCTTAACATACTCTTCAATTGGAATTACCTTCAAGAACGAAGGGTGTTGTTCTATGGCAAACTCTATTTTTTCTACGATACTTTCAATAGATTCATTGTCATAATCAATTTTGAGAGGTTCTTTAATTACCATAGATTGTAAAATACCTCTTTTTTTAAGAAATAATCCTTTTTTGTCAAATGATCTTCTGAATCCATCGATAACTATAGGTACAACAATTGGTTTGTACTTTTTAATAATATGTGCTGTTCCTTTTCTAATGGGTTTAAAAGGTTTGGTTGTGCCTTGTGGAAAAGTGATAACCCATCCATCATTCAATGCAGTGCCTATATTGGTTATATCCGACATTTTTACTTGTCTGTTTACCTCTTCACCGGCACTTCGCCAGGTTCTTTCAATAGAAACAGAACCTGCGTAAGCAAAAATTTTAGGTAAGATTCCAGACTTCATAGTTTCAGAGGCTGCAACAAAATAGATATTTAATTTAGGATTCCAGATATATCCAATATTTTTAATAGTATCAACTCTTCCTTTTAAAGATGCGTTAAATACGTGCATCATAGCGGCAACATCAGCAAAGTAGGTTTGATGGTTGGATATAAACAATACGTTTTGAGCAGGTAAATCACGAATAAACTCAGAGCCCTCAATTTGTAACTTGTTAAACCCGTGATAACGTTGATGCGAAATAAGTCCGAAAACGCGGATTAACCATTTTTTTAAAAATAATATTTGTCCAAATGGATTTCGTTTTAAAAACGGCATAAGTTAGTTTTAAGTTGCAAAGTTAATAAGAAAATTGAATTACAATAATTTTATTAAATCATGAAGTTCACTTAAAATCATTGCGGTAGCTCCCCAAACTATTTCTTCATTTAATTCATAACACGGTACATCGATGTTTTTAGCATAAGAAGTATTTAATTGTGTTGATTTTAGATTAGATGCATCCAATATGTCTGATAGTTTTACTTCTAAAACAGATTCAACTTCGTCATTTGTATAAAAGAACGGAGCATATTTGATAAAACCTAAAAAGGGAGTTACCATAAAATTGCTAGGCGGTATAAAAACATTGGTTAATGTTCTAATTAAGGTAATATCATCTTTATTTATACCAACTTCTTCATTGGTTTCTCTTAAGGCGGTATTTTTCATTAATACGTCTGCATATTCATGCTTGCCACCGGGAAAACTTATTTGTGATGAATGGGTGCCGTTATAAAAAGCTCTTTTGGTTAATAAAAGCATGGTTTCATTGTTTTCACTTGGATAAAATAATACCAAAACCGCTGCAATTTTAGGATTTAGTTCACTTATCTTTTTTTCATCATAAAGTTTACGTAATGCAGGTGCCATTTTAAATTGAGAATTTATTCCTCCCAATGGTAATTCTTTTAATTTTGATATGTTTGATAGAAATAAATCAAAATCCATGTTAATTAAATATAGGTTCGTAAATTTTTTCAAAATTAATCAATTCAGGAGCTTTATTCTACAATTCATCGGTTTAATTTTTTTTAAATGATGATAATTGCAGAATTTCGAAGTATAAAATTAAATGGTTCAATTCACTCTAAAAAATAACGAATATAACAGCAGATGAAAGAAATATTTAAGATTTTAGTAATTGCTTTGATTGGAGGATTAATACTCTTTTTGTTGGATAGACTGCGTGTTGTTGGTGGTTTTACTAATTCGCCTGAAGCATTAATTAATGTATTTATTGTTCATGTATTATACATGCTTTGTTTAGTATATTCAAATTACTTTTTATTTAAATACTGGAATACAAAAATTTCATGGAATACTGAACCTATAAAAAGAATTGTTGTAGGCTTTATTACCTCGGTTTTTGTTACAATATTGGTCTTTTATTTGTTGTTATCAATAAATCAAATCGAAATTTATGGTAGTTCTTTGACCAATTTGGGGCAAAGCAATCATCAGGATATATTAATAAGTGCTATCGTTTTAACCATTGTTTTAAGTGTAAACTTCCACCTTATATATTTTTACAAATATTATAATGAGTCTAAAACGGCTCATCACAAATTAATTGCTCATACAGAAAGTGCTAAATTCGAAACGTTGAAAAATCAAATTGATCCGCATTTTTTATTTAACAGCTTAAATGTGTTGGCATCATTAATAGGAGAAAATCAAACCTTAGCAGAAAAATTTACCACTAAACTATCCAAAGTTTACCGCTATGTATTAGAACAAAAGGATAAAGAACTTGCGCCCTTGGAAGAGGAATTAAACTTTGCAAAAACCTATATGGATTTGCTTAAAATACGCTTTGAAGATGCAATTATTGTTGATATTCAAGACAAAATCGATAATGATGATTACAAAATTGTGCCCTTATCATTGCAGTTATTGTTGGAAAATGCCATAAAACATAATATAGTTTCTAGCGAGTATCCGTTAACAGTAAATGTATATACAGAAAACGGTTTTTTAATTGTTTCAAATTCATTAAACTTAAAAAGTTCAACATCTAAAGGAACTAAAGTAGGTTTAAGCAACATTGTTAACCGTTATGCACTATTAACTAACAAACAAGTAGAAGTACTAACAACAACAAATTTATTTGAAGTAAAAATACCATTATTAACTAAAAAAATAATACAAATGAAAACAGATTTTAACGAACAAGACCGCTATTACAAAGCTAAAAAAAGGGTAGAGGACATTAAAGGATTTTACGGAAATTTATTATCCTACATTATTGTTATCCCTTTTTTAATTTTTATCAACCTGTATACTTCTCCACATTACCATTGGTTTTGGTTTCCATTGTTTGGATGGGGAGTAGGACTAACTATTCATGGTTTTTCGGTGTTTGGTTACAACCTTATTTTTGGTCGCGATTGGGAAGAACGAAAAATTAAAGAATTTATGGAAGAAGAAAATAAAAGAAACTGGGAATAAAACGTTGTGTTATGAATGAGTCAATATTTGATCAAAACAGAAAAGATAGTTATTTCAGAGCAAAGAAACGGGTAGACCGCATTAAAGGCTTTTATAAACATCTAGCTATTTATATCATAATTAATATTTTTTTACTGGTGCTTAAATACTTTAAAGATTATGACTTTAATGATAATTTTTGGAGATGGGAAACTTTTAATGTTGTTTTCTTTTGGGGAATCGGTTTAGCAATTCATTTTATTAATGTATTTGGATTTAATTTTATCTTGGGAAAAAAATGGGAAGAGCAAAAAATTAAAGAATTAATGGATAATGATAAATACAATAATTAAGTAATTATGAAAGTTGTAATTATTGAGGATGAAAAACCGGCAGCCCGAAGGTTAACAAGGTTATTGGAAACCTTTGAACTTGAAATTTTAACAACCTTGCATTCTGTTGATTCATCGGTAAAATGGCTCAAAGAAAATAAGCATCCCGATTTGTTTTTCCTTGATATACAACTTTCAGACGGACTTGCCTTTGAAATCTTTGAACAAGTTCCTACAAAAAGCTTTGTAATCTTTACTACTGCTTTTGACGAGTTTGCCTTAAAAGCATTTAAATTAAACAGTATTGATTATTTACTTAAACCTATTGAAATAGAAGCATTAGAACAAGCAATTGCAAAATATAAGCAATTTGTTGGGCATTATTCTGCTACATATATAGATTTTAATGAGTTAAAGAATTACATCATAAATCCAAATCAGGAGAATTATAAAAAAAGGTTTGTAGTTAAGATAGGACAACACTTTAAACCGATATTAATTGATGATATAACTTGTTTTTATAGTCAAGATAAAAATACTTTTTTACACACAAGAGATAACAGGTCGTATCCTGTAGAGTTCTCATTAGATCAGTTAGAAGTGAGCTTGAATCCCGTTAATTTTTTTAGAATAAGTAGAAAACACATTGTACACATAAACTTTATCAAGGATATTATTTCGTATTCCAACAGTAGGTTACAGGTTTTTGTTAAAAATTACAATGAAAATGATCTTATTGTAAGTAGAGAAAAGGTAACGGATTTTAAAAATTGGTTAAAATAACAAAAGAAGTATTGGTGCTAGGAATTTAAAGCAATAACTAACAGCAAGTTATATTAAATCAACAATTATTTTAGATTACTTACTTGTTTATTAAAATTAATTCTAAATCATTCAATATCTTTTTGTTATATTATAATTTATTTTGTAAATTTGCACGCCTTTTAGCGATAATAGATTTAAAAGGAAAAAAATATGTATTTATAACAACTCTGATCGGTTTAATCGCATAAAAATCTTAATAACCGTCAGATACAAAATTTTATCATCAGCACATGTCTGAAGAAACAACAAACACAAACGAGCAAGTAGATGCTCAAACAACAGAAGTAACAACTCCACAAGTTACTCCGGAAGTAAAAAAAGTAAATCCACAAGAATTTTTGCAAAACTTTGACTGGCACAAATACGAACAAGGTATCGAGGCAGTTGACGAGAAAAAATTAAAAGAATTTGAAGATGCATTAGTTGGTACAATTGGCTTCGTAAATGAAAATGAAGTAATTGAAGGGGTAGTTATGAGAATGACAGACCGTGAAGCAATAATTGACATCAATTCAAAATCGGAAGGAGTAATTTCCTTAAACGAATTCCGCTACAATCCACACTTAAAAGTAGGAGATAAAGTAGAAGTTTTAGTTGACAAACGCGAAGATTCGTACGGTCAGTTAGTACTTTCACACAAAAAAGCACGCGTAATTAAAGCTTGGGACAGAGTAATTCATGCACACGACAACGGTGAAATTGTTAACGGTTTTGTAAAATGCAGAACTCGTGGCGGTATGATTGTAGACGTATTCGGAATTGAAGCATTCTTACCAGGTTCTCAAATTGATGTTAAACCAATTAGAGATTACGATCAATATGTTGAAAAAACAATGGAATTTAAAGTTGTTAAAATTAACCACGAATTTAAAAATGTTGTTGTATCGCACAAAGCACTTATTGAGGCCGATATCGAATCGCAAAAGAAAGAAATTATTGGTCAGTTAGAAAAAGGTCAAGTATTAGAAGGAGTGGTTAAAAATATCACTTCATACGGAGTGTTTATCGACTTAGGTGGTGTAGACGGATTAATTCACATAACCGATCTTTCATGGAGCCGTATCAATCATCCAAGTGAAGTGTTAGAATTAGATCAAAAATTAAATGTTGTAATTCTTGATTTCGATGATGAAAAAACAAGAATTCAATTAGGTTTAAAACAATTACAAGCACATCCTTGGGATGCATTAGATGCAAACATCGCTATAGGTGATAAAGTAAAAGGTAAAGTTGTTGTTATAGCAGATTACGGTGCATTTATTGAAGTA
>JAGXRT010000022.1 GCA_018335575.1 Bacteroidota bacterium
TTTTTTAAATGAAACCATCACCCTTCAATCCGTTATTGCGGCTGTTGTACTATTAAGTGGCGTATATTTTATTAATACTAAGAAGAAACTTAAAATCAATTCTCTAATTTCTAGAAAGGTTTAAAAATATATTAAGAAATAAACTCTTTTATTTATTTTGACAATTATCCATATTTGAAAGGTGAAATTAAAATTACCAAACAAAATGGTAGTATTTATATATTTACAAGAGAGCTGTTAAAAACCATAGATTGAAGCAATGGGTAAGTCATCTAAATAATCAAAGAAAATTCTGTAACATTTCAATTAAAAAAGCACAAATACAGCACTTTACATACAAATGCTTCAGTAAAAAACACTAAAGGTGAAATTAAATTAAATAAAGAATAATACGATACCTATCAAGGCTATTACAGCTCCAATTATTTCTTTTACGGTTACTTTTTCTTTGTACAACAGGATAGCAGGTGGAATTATTAAAACAGGTATAATGGCCATAATAGTAGATGCAATTCCTATAGTGGTATATTTGATAGCCAGTAAGGATGCATAAACGCCTAAAAACGGTCCAAAAACAGAACCAATTATTATGTATTTCATAGCTCCTTTATCAATAACGGCTTGTTTAACCTTAGACCATCGCTTAATAGCAGTTACCAAAATAATGAAGCCAAAAGTTCCGGCAATAATTCTTATTTGCGTAGCTGCAAAAACATTGTAGTCTTGCATTCCGTACTTACTTAACACCAAACCACTGGCCTGACCTACTGTTCCCAAAAAAGCAAATACCAAACCACGGGGTGAGAACGATAATTGAAGCTTCCTCGACTTTTTACCCAACTTTTCATCGTCCAGTTTTTTCTTTTCTGTAATGACCAAAACAATACCAAATAAGGTTATAAACATGGCTAAAAGCGATAAGGCACTTAAGGTTTCACCTAATACAAAAAAACTGATAACCGAGGCTAAGGGAGCACTTAACGACATAATTAACATCGTAATACGCGCACTGATAAACTCATACGACTTAAGTAGAAAATAATCGCCAAAAACAAATCCAACCAAACCTGATACAGACATCCATATCCATTGATGAGTACTGGCATCAAATGGCAAATACAAACCTCTGGTAATCTGAGAAATAAGAGCATAAACTAAAAGCGCTAAGACCAATCGTATAACATTGACAGAAATGGATCCGGCTCTACGTGTGGCTTGTTGAAAGGCTAAACTGGTGATGGTCCAAAAAACTGCTGTTAATAAAGCGATAAGTTCGCCCAAGTGTGTAGCAAGCATTAATTGTATGTATTAATTTTCAGAATGCAAATGTACTTAAATAAATACATGATAAACGTATTTATTGTAACCAAAAATTATCTAAAATTTAAGCTAACAATTAACTTAATTAGCAACTATTATTTTTAAAAACCCTGTAACTTTTATTTTACTTTAATCGGTTGTAACTCTTCAAAGAAAATATCATCGTTTGGAACATCAAAGTCCATTCCTAAAATTTCCAAATTATTGTCAAAATTAAATTTAAGCGTTCCAAAATCTAGCCAGGCATGCGGCGTATCCCACTCAATTTTGAATACATCAAAATGCCAATGCGATAATTTAGCTGATAAATTAGGTGAATGCTCAAAACGCAAATACAATTGCTGATTTTCATTCGTAATATAAATATTACCATAAATAGCTGATGCATACGTACCTACATACCTGTCATTGGAAAAAGATGGCAGCGTGTTTAAAATTCTTTTGCTAATTCTTTCAGCTACTCTAGTGTCTTTTTGTTCAAAAGCATTGGTTCTTTGTAACAATTCTTTATTCCAATCTTTAAATTTAACACCTGTATAAAGATCTAATAGGTAATTGGTTGCCGCTGTAATCGGACTCTTCATACCGTTGGTAAGAATCACAACTCCTAACTGTTGGTCAGGAACCATAGTAACTGCTGTAATCATACCATCATACCCGCCGGTATGGCCTATTCTTAAATTTCCATGATAATCACTTAGACTCCACCCTAATCCGTAAGCACTAAAATGGCGATTAAAATCATTTTTCTTGGTATGATCTACCGTAAAATTATTGTGAGGTGTCAATAACATATTAAATGTTTTTGAGCTCAGTAAAGTGTCTTTTCCATGTATACCTTTATTCATGGTAAAAATCATCCATTTAGACACATCATTGACACTTGATATCAATCCACCTAACGCACCAATTTCTTCCCAGTTTTCCCATGCTATCGGAAAATTTACACCGTCTTTTCTACCATGTGGCATGGCGAAATTTCCAACTTCAGCTAATTTTTCGGGTGAAGTTAGGGTTCTATCCATGGCTAAAGGAGTTAAAATACGTTCTTTTACAACTACATGCCACGGTTTTCCTGTCACTTTTTTAATTACTTCACCTGCAGCAATGTACATTACGTTAGAATAACCATAACCGGCTCTAAAATCAAATGACTTAGGAATAAATTTAGCGCCTTTTACTATTTCTTCTGATGATAAAGTTGATTTATACCATATGACATCTCCGCTAAAAGTACCCAACCCAACTCTGTGGCTTAACAAATCTCTAATTGTAACTTCCTTACTTACCCAAGGATCATAGACTTCAAAATAAGGCAGATAATCTTTTACCTTATCATCCCAAGATATTTTACCTTCCTGCACTAACATTCCAATTATTGAAGCAGTAAAAGCCTTTGAATTTGAGGCTATAGCATATAAGGTATTAGCATCGGGTTTTTCTGTTTTTCCCACTTCTAAAACACCGTAACTTTTGGTATATACGAGCTTACCATCTTTAACAACACCTACAGACATACTTGGTATATCCCAATCCTTTGCCATTTGAGATAAATACGTATCAACCTTTTTCAAATCAACTTTAACATTATTTTGTGCATTTAAAGTTGATGTAAGGATTACTAAAAGTACAATCAATATATATTTTGGATTCATTATACGTTAATTTAAGTTATTGTAAGCTATCTTTTTTAACATCGACAATTAAACTGTCTTTCTGAACTACTTGAACGGTATCTAGTTGCTTTCTGGGTACATTTTTTCTGGATAAACAATTGTACAAGATCTGTACTTCTTTTGATGGTGCTCTAAAAGTACCCTCCAAATAATACTTAAACGATGGGTTGTTTTTTAACAATCGTAAAAATTCACCATTGATAGGTAAGGTTGTATACGATGCTTGTCCGTACTGCATGTCTTTAAAATGAATGGAAGGATTTTCTGCACCCACCCAGGCTGCTGTTACTAGATTGGAAGAAAAACCGATAAACCATCCATCTGCATGCGATTGTGAGGTACCGGTTTTACCTCCTAAATCATAAAACAGCTTAAAATCATAGCGCAGAGGAGCAGATATCCCATTTACCACGACCTTTTTTAGCATCTCAATCATTATTTCTGCTGTTCGCTGCGAATAAACTTCTTTATGTATTTTTTCTGGAAATGTTGGTAAAGCATTGCCTTCTCTGTCTACAATTTTTAAAACTGATTTTTCAGTTGTTGGAATTCCATAATTCGGAAATGTAGCATAGGCTCTCGCCATTTCAAGTAAAGAAAGCTCAGCAGTACCCAATGATAAAGAAGCTACCTTTGGTAAATCGGTTGTAATTCCCATCGACTTAGCCAGGTTTATAATATTGTCCAATCCTGCTTTTTCCATTAGTTGTACTGTTACTGTATTCACAGAAGCTGCAAGGGCTCCCCATACACTAAACTCACCACCATAGATATGATCAGAGTTTTTAGGCTCCCAATCTTCGTATTGTGGATATTTTATTAAAGTATTGGGATACATATCGCAGGGCTGAACTCCTTTCTCTATTGCTGCAGCAAAAACAAAGGGTTTAAAAGTACTTCCAACTTGCCGTTTGGTAGTTACATGGTCATAGTGAAAATAGCGATCATTAATACCACCAACATAAGCTTTTATATGTCCGGATTTAGGCTCAAGTGCAATAAAGCTGGCATGCAAATGCATTAAATAATGTTTTACTGAATCTAACGGGCTCATCATAACTCGCTTTTCACCATTCCAGCTAAATATTTTCATAGGTTTTTTAGTATCAAAAACTTCTTTTATGGTGGCTTCTGAAGCTCCTTGTTCTTTCATTAAACGATACCTCCGAGAACTTTTAATGGCATTTTCTAAGACTACGGGCACATCACTCCAGGGTTCTTCATACCGCCACTGATACTCAAATTCACGTTGTAAATGTTTTAATCGCTTGGCAACAGCTTGTTCTGCATATTGTTGCATTTCATAATTTAATGTAGTATATATTTTTAAACCATCTTTATATAAATCATAACTTTTACCACTGGGCTTTTTATTGGTTAACTGCCATTCTTGCATCTGTAACCGAACATATTCTGTAAAATAACGGGCTTTTCCAACATGTCTGACCAATTGTTTTTTTTCAGTTACCAACGGAATATTTGAGATGGAATCTAATTGTTGCTGACTGATAAAATTATTTTCCTTCATCAGCAACAACACTACATTACGTCTGCTCCTCGATTTTTCTGGGTTTTTAAGTGGATTGTAGGTATATGTGGCTTTTAACATTCCAATTAATACAGCCCCTTGTTCGATGCTTAGTTTTGAAGCGTGGGTACTAAAAAATCGCTGTGATGCACTTTCCAATCCAAAAGCCGAATCGCCAAAGGGAACGGTATTAAAGTAAAATTCTATAAGTTGTTCTTTCGTAAAGTGTTGCTCTAACTTATAAGCAGCTACCATTTCTTCTAACTTATTGATGGGCGTTGATAAAAACCAGTACGACTTCCTAGGAAAGTAATTTTTAACCAATTGTTGGGTTATTGTACTTCCGCCACCTGAGCTTTTATCACCCATAATTATAGTTTTTACCAAGACACGAAATAAACTCTTTACATCTACACCGTTATGCTCATAAAAACGTGCATCTTCTGTAGCTACTAATGCGTTTATTAAATGGGTCGGTATGGAATCATACAGGATATTGATTCTGTTTTCCTTATCAAATCGAAATAGTAACACATTATCAGCAGAATATACTTCAGAAGCCTCCATATTTCTAAAAAGCTTCACTTCTTTATATGTTGGAACCCTTCCAAACAATCCAAAATAAATAGCTAAAAAAAAGAGAATAAAAATAACAAAACCTCCTAAAGCACTGTATTTAAAGAATTTTATTAAATCTTTTTTTGTAAGTTGTTTTATTTTAAGGGTAACTTGTCTAAGTTTTTTAATGGTAATCATTAACAGTTTAATTAAAACGTAACAATTTAAGGAAATTTATTTTAAGCCATCTATAGTTACGTTTATTTTTCCTACCGATGTTAATGAAACTACCAATGCTTGGTTTGTAAACTGAATATTTCCAATTTCAATCCCTATTAAATTTCCGGCGATAACAATACCTGCAGCAGGCGAGTAATTGTTGGTATAATAATTCAATTGCTTATTGGCCTCCTCTAATTCGCTTTTGATAGAATAACGGGCATGCTGCTTTATGCTGTTTAAAATATACCCCTGTGCCAGCCAGTTAGCAGTTTTTAATAAGGCATTTTTAGAGTCTAACACATACTCCAACTCTTCAAAGTAAATTTCTTGTGTTTCTTTACGATACGTTGGAATTCCGGTTAAATAAACCGTTCCATTTATAGAGCCTAACAATTCTAGAGCAATTACCATTTTGTTGTTTTTATGCCAAAGGTCTACTTTATTTACCATCACTTTTTTATTACCAGAAGTAAAAACCTGATCTTTAAAATTTTGTGTAATTAAAGTTGATGCTTGTAAATATGGTGAAACAACCATTAAAGAAGCTTTTACATTGTTGTTTAATTTGTGAGTTTGTTTTAACACCAATGCTTCTTTCTGAAAAGATTTGGTCATTTCTTTTCCAATATAGGTTTCCATATAACAGTCCAGACCCAGGTCAAATGTCAAAGCGTCTTTGCGTAATTTTATTTCTGCGATGTTTAGGCCTACAGGGTTGATACTAAACCAGGTTTGATACTGTTCACTTATTAATAAAGGTTGACTAATTTTTTCTAAGGCATCTACTACATAGGGTTTGATAGAAACAGATTTTTTGATACCTTCATCAATATTTTTTTCAATACTAGATCTAAAATATTTTAATGCCGGATTGACTAAAAAAGTTATAGGAACAACTTTTCCGGCAATAGTAACTGAAGGACTTTCTTTCCAATCAATTGATTTTATAGCTGTTTTGGTTTGTATTTGCCAATTATTAATAGTTACATCACTTATTAACGTAATAGTGCCATTAAAATTTAGTTCACGGGTGTCGTATAAATTCATACCCAGCACATTGGTTCCGTACCTAACCGTAGTCCAAACTTTTAACGGAAGTACAATTTTTACCTTCCCTTGTTCTTCAAGCAGTTGTATGGGCGAATCTTTCCAGATCTTTAAAATAACATTATCATCTTCAAGATTAGTGTCTTCGTATACCAAACCATTAATTGCTTTATTAACCTGTTGCTCAATATCCTTTATTTTAATGGAAATTGGGATATTTAATTGAGAAACCTCTTTATTGTAGTGAATTGGAGCTGTTAAATCGGCTTCAGGCTTTAATGTTTTAATCACTGAAGATGAACCACATGAAAGTACAAGCTGCAAAAAGAGTGCAGCCAAAATAAGAGTTGAAAAAGTGCGCATTAATTATATTTTTTGCAGCAAATGTATGTTAAATTAAATAAATCTGTATGTAATTTTATAGTAACAACATCGACTTTAACAGTTTAATAACTGTCGTTATCTCTTCTTTGGTATTTTGATACGAAAATGAGAATCTAACAGATGCTTTGTTGCGCTCATTTTCAGGTAAAATAGCACCAAGTACGTGCGATCCTTTTTGTGCACCACTTTGACAGGCACTTCCGCCTGAAACAGCAACTCCTTTTAAATCAAGATTAAATACAAACAAGTCAGTTTCTATAGGAAATCTTACATTTAAAATAGTATAACTGCTTTTGCTTAGATCATCCGATAAACCATTAAATGCTATTCCGGGTATCTTAGTTAATTCATTAATAAAATACGTTTTCAAGGCTGTTATATAAGTTTTTTCTGTTTCTAACTGTAATAGCGCTATCGAAAGTGCTTTGTCCATACCAACTATACTGTGAACATTTTCAGTTCCGGCTCGTAAACCTTTTTCTTGCTCGCCTCCTATTAACAGTGGTTTTAAAGCAAAACCTTTTTTTGCATATAGAAATCCTACACCCTTTGGACCGTTAAATTTATGTGCACTGGCAGTAATAAAATCTATTGGTGTTTGTTGTAAATCGATAATAAAATGTCCGACTCCCTGAACGGTATCTGAATGAAAAAGTGCTTTATATTGATGACATAACGAACCTACAGTTTTGATATCTAATATATTACCAATTTCATTGTTAACATACATTAAGGAAACCAAGGTTTTATCAATACTTTCTTTTAAAAGTAACTCTAACTGATGGTAATCTACGCTGCCATGTTCATCTAAATCAATAAAAACAAGTTCGAAATTAAATGTTCTTTTTAAATCTAAAATTTTATGCAAAACTGCATGATGTTCAATCTTAGAGGTAATAATTCTTTTAACATCTAAATTAGCAACAGCATTCCACAAAACAAGGTTGTTCGCTTCACTCCCACCTGAAGTGAAATAAATTTCAGCTGCTGTAACCTTAAAGTGCTTAGCTATATTTTTACGTGCAAGTTCTATGGCAGACTTAGCTTCCCTTCCAAATTTATGAACAGAAGAAGGATTCCCTATTGTGTTTTTCATTGAATTTGTAATTTCTTCAATAACTTCAGGTCGTAAAGCAGTAGTAGCTGCATTATCCAAATAAATTCTGTTCATACGCTATTCTTTTGAATTTTGATAGATATAAATTTCTGTAGCACCCATACCGTATTTTTGATATGAAGCTGCATAATAGGCTACCTGATATTTTTCAAACAGATGATTTAATTCTTGTTGTAAAACACCTTCACCTACACCGTGAATAAATACGATGCGCTGTATTTTTTTTGATTTTGCAAATTGAATTTTACGCTCAGCTTCATCCAACTGTAAGGATAGTATTTCATAATTACTCATACCACGAGTGCTCGGAATTAAGTGATGTATGTGTAAATCAACTTCCATCATGGGCAACTTAGCTGTTGGAGCTTTTTTATTGTTCGCTTGTTTTTTTAGCAATACTTTTTTTTCATTTAACAGCTGATTCAATTGAATATCACTGTATTTTGATAATTCCTTTTGCTCCTGCGCAATCAAAACCAATTCCTTTGGATTAAAATGCATGTTGAATCCATCATCAGTAATTATAGTAATAGTGTTTGGCAATACATTTGCAACCAATCCTTTAAGGGTATCGTCCAAGACAGCAACTCTATCTCCAATTTTAAATTCTTTCATTATTAACAATTTGATAACCTAAATATAGCATTCAGTTTATAGAACGGTTGTATTTTTACACAAAAATAAACCTATGTTTAATACAAATTCAATAAAAACTAGTAATTTCTTTAAAACTGCTTTAAATGAACTTGAATTAACTGCAATGAGAAAGACTCTATTAACGTCAATAGCTACTTTTATTGCGGATGAACTTAAAGAAAAAAGAACTGTAAACCTAAACTTTATTTGTACCCACAATTCCCGAAGAAGTCAATTGTCGCAAGTATGGGCTCAGTATGCAATAGAATATTACAAACTCAGTAATATCCATAGTTTTTCTGGAGGCACAGAAGAAACTGCATTTTTTTCAAATACAGTTAAAACCTTACAAGAAGTAGGCTTTGAATTTCATGTACAGAAATTTTCGCATCAGAATCCGGTTTATGAAATACATGCTGATTTATTTAAAGCTCCCTTAATTGGATTTTCAAAATTGTATGACCATACTATTAATCAAAAACCATTTATTGCTATTACAACGTGTAATAATGCCGATGAAAACTGTCCGTTTATACCTGATACCGTTAAACGATTTCATTTACCCTTTGTAGATCCTAAAGCATCAGACAATGAACCAAATACGATGGAAGTTTATAAAAATACCAGTAAAACAATTGCCGGCGAATTGAGCTTTGTTTTTAAAACCGTAAAAACCTTAGTGGGATAATTAAACTTTTCTATTTTTATCGTACGGTATTGATTTTAAAATGTGCTCGATAGCTTGCAATCGGGCATTTATTTTTTTATCTGCATTGATAATGCGCCAAGGAGCAATTTTAGTATTGGTTTTTTCAAACATCTTGGTTTTATACAAGGAGTACACATCCCATAATTCTTGTGCTTTTTCATCAACCGGAGACATTTTCCATTGTTTTAACGGATCGCTTTTAATTTCTTCAAAACGCAGTTTTTGTTCTTCCTTGGAAATAGACATATAAATTTTTACTAAGCGAATACCCGATTCAGTAATCATACGTTCAAAATCATTAACCTGATTCATAAAAATTTTATATTCCTCTTCGGTGCAAAAACCATTTACAGGTTCTACTACCGCCCTATTATACCAGCTTCTGTCAAAAAAAGTAATATCACCTGCTTTTGGAAATTGCAACAAATACCGTTGAAAATACCATTGAGTGCGTTCTTCATCCGTTGGTCTTGGCAGCGCTACTATACTAAAATGCCGTGGGTTCAAACGCTCGGTAATGCGTCTTATGGCACCTCCTTTTCCGGCAGCATCCCTACCCTCAAATACGATAACAATGCGCTCATTATGGTCATGAGCCCAAAACTGCAATTTAATTAATTCTACCTGCAATTTTCGAAGCTTTTTCTCGTAGTTGTAATAACGCAAGGCTTTTTTAATGTTAAACGTTTCTTCGGTTAACAGGGCCATCAAACCACGTTTAGAGTTTAATTTTTTTAAATCATTTTCGGATAATTGAATCTTTGCCATACTAATCTATTTGATTGGATGAACGGTAAAAACGCATGACTACATTGGGATCTGGAAATAATTTGGTTTCTGATTCATCCTTTCCATCATAATCAAACAACGATAATACATAACGCATACTTTCCAATTTAGCAGTATGCTTGTCATTAGTTTTAACGATTATCCATGGGCTATAACTGGTGTGGGTTCTGGTAAACATTTGGTTTTTATACCAAGTATACCGATCCCAATACTCTTGACCCTTTTGATCAACCGGACTAAATTTCCATCGTTTTAACGGATTCAATATCCTTGAATTAAAGCGTTTTAGCTGTTCTTCTTTAGATATAGACAACCAAAATTTTATGATAATAATACCGTCTTCATACAACATATGCTCAAATTCTGGAACTTGAGCCATAAACTTTTCGTACTGCGATTCATTGCAAAAACCCATAACAGGTTCTACAACTGCTCTGTTGTACCAACTTCGATCGCAAAATACAATCTCTCCTGGATTGGGAAAATGCTTAATATACCGTCTAAAATACCATTGACCTTTTTCTACTTCAGTTGGAATAGATAATGCCATTACGCGCATACTTCGAGGATTCAGATGCTCGGTAAACCTTCTGATAGTTCCACCTTTTCCGGCGGCATCACGACCTTCAAAAATAATGCATACACGTTTTTTGTGTTTATGCACCCATTTTTGAAATTTTACCATCTCTATTTGAAGCTTTTGCAAGTCGTTGTAATAATTAATTTTATCGGTAACTGCCGAAAAATCAATTTTCTTTTGATACATCAAATCAATTAATTCTTGATTGGTAGTTACTGCATTTAAATCGTCATTGGTTATGTTGTTTTTCATGTTCAATCTAATTAATGATGACACTTAACCGTAGTTTCTACTTTTAAGCTGTCAGTCGGTGGAGAAATCAAGGGTATTCCTAGTCCTAATCCTCTTAAAATAAATAAAACTCCAATAATAACGACAAAAACGGGTATCATTTTTTGAATTTTATTTCTAACTGCTATATTAATAAAATTTCCTAAATAAACAGTAGCTGTCATAAGTGGTATTGTACCCAATCCGAATAAAAACATATAAAATGCACCCAAATAGGTAGAAGCAAGGGCTACAGAACCCATAACAGCTATATAAACCAATCCGCAAGGTAGAAATCCGTTTAAAATACCTATCATAAGTACAGATGAATTTGTTTTCTTACCCAAGTATGTACCCAAGTTCATTTTGAGTTTACCAACAAGTTTTGTTATGGGTGATGCTACGTTTAAATTTAATAGTTTATTAAACGGTATAAAGAATACAACTATCATGAGTGCTCCTATAACAATGGAAAGTTGTTGTTGCAAACCAGCAATAAAAAGTCCTTTACCCAACAACCCAAACAATAATCCAAAAAAGGAATACGTAAGTAACCTACCAAAATGATATAAAATAGTTTGAATAGCCATTGTTGGCTTTGAACTCCTGTCAACTGGCAATACCAATGCAATTGGTCCGCACATTCCTACGCAATGCAAACTACCGGCTAAACCCAACAAAAAAGCAGATACTAACATTTAATACCGTATTTTATTTTTATATAAATAGGATTCACTTTCGTACTCCCAATCAACTGAAATATACCACAAACCTTTCTTCATCTTGTCTCCATCAATTATAAATTTTTGATGCGTTAAAACAATGGGTAATTCAAAATCGTACTGTTCTTCAATCACATACTGCATTCTAACAGAACCTTTTATGGCAGCATAATTCATATAATCTGGAAAAATAATGAATAATTGGTCTTCCTGAATCTTAATTGTAATATCTTGAGGTAATTTTTCAGCATTTTTTAATTTATTCAGCTCTAACTGATACAGCAATTCATCTTTATAGTAATTCTTTGAAACCAATTCGTGATCATATTCTTTCTTAAACATAAGTTGCACAACAAGTACGCTTATAAAAATCATAAAACTTGCTAATGCAATTACAATTGCCCATCCCCAGTTAATTTTTATCTTCATGGCTATTTAGGTCCTAAAAAATTGGTTGTATATATATCTATTAATTCATCACCGCTAAAAACTCCTATCCTTATTTTTTCTTTGGAAGAGGCCAAGTCGGCTTTGTTTATTTTGATAAAAATGGTTCCTTTAGATAAGCTCTGCTTTTCAAGGCTTATTTTTTCACCAATAACTTCAATACTACCTTTATGAGATAATAATTTAAACGATAAATCATCGAACTTATTAGTTGTTTTATTGATTAAATTAAATGTGTAAATATTATTAATTTCATTCGTATCCAAAAGCTGATAGGTTTGCCCAGGCAACCTTAAAAACGTTGATTCAATATCGTTGCGTAACACTAACAACAGCACTAATACACTTAACAGCAAACTTAATACCACCGTATAAAATTTTAACCTAATAGTGTATTTAAAAGGCTCTTTATTGGCTATATGTTCTTCTGTGGTGTATCTAATTAAACCTCTTTCAAATCCCACTAGATCCATTATATCATTACATTCATCTATACAGGCAGTACAATTTACACATTCCATTTGGGTACCGTTTCTTATGTCAATTCCAGTTGGACAAACCAATACACATTGCTTACAATCTATACAATCACCATATCCTTTGGCTGCTCTGTTTTCTGTTTTTCGTAGTTTACTGTGCCCATTTAAACCTTCTCCACGTTTGTAATCATAGGCAACATTTATCGATTTATTATCGAGTAATACCCCTTGTAACCTGCCATACGGACAAACGATAATACAAGCCTGCTCTCTAAACCAGGCAAAAACAAAAAAGAAAACAGCTGTGAATATTAATAAGTAAACAAAGGTGGATAAATGCAATGAAGGGCCATCTTTTATATGTTGTAGCAAGGTGTCACCACCAATTAAATATGCGAGAAATACATTTGAAATTAAAAATGAAACTGCAAAAAATACGCTCCATTTTAATGATTTTTTAGCAATTTTATCCGCATTCCACGCTTGTTTGTCAAGTTTAAGTTGTTTGTTTCGGTCTCCTTCAATGGCGTACTCAATTTTTCTAAAAACCATTTCCATAAAAATAGTTTGCGGACAAATCCAACCACAAAATATTCTTCCAAATATTACCGTAAATAATATAATAAATACAACAGAAACCAATAAGGATATTACCAGTAAATAAAAGTCTTGTGGCCAAAATGGAAATCCGAAAATATTAAATTTTCGTTCCAAAACATTAAATAACAGCAATTGATTTCCATTGATCTTAACAAAGGGTGCTGCAAATAAAAACGCAATAAGAATCCAAGATACAAAGGTTCTGTAGTTGTATAATTTACCCGATGGTTTTTTAGGGTAAATAACGTTGCGCTTTCCTTGCTCGTTTATAGTAGCAATAGTATCTCTAAATGATTCGTTGTGATTGGTTTCCATATTAGTTAAAAAAGACTTTTAAAAACTGCCACCCAAGTTACTTTTAATAGTGTAACTATTAAGCTATAAAAGTGACAATTCTTAAAAATCTTTTAGTTCTTAGTACTTTATTCTGTCCAAATATCACCTTCAGCTGCCTTAGGTGCTGCAGGTGTAGTTCCTTTCAAGGATAATACGTAACTGGCCAGTAACTGCCGTTCCTTTGTAGAAAGTACCGTTTCCCAAGCAATCATACCTTTACCTGGTCTGCCTCCTTTTGAAATGGTATTAAACACGTTTTCAAAACCGCCTCCTAAAATCCAGTATTCATCAGTTAAATTGGGCCCTATACTTCCACCTCCATCACCTAAATGACAAGCAACACAGGTTTTTGTTTCAAACAACACCTTACCTTCTGCTAAACTAGCTTCGTCTGTTAAGGCTATTAAATTGGATGTATCATATAATTCTGGATTGGCTTTCTTATAAGCCTCTACCTCTTCTGCAGCTATCTTTAATTCAGCTTCCAACTCTTTTTGTTGGTTATACGAATCAAAATACCATGCCTGAAATATATAAATTACAGCGATAATGACAGTTATGTAAAAGCCCCATAACCACCATGGTGGTAATACATTGTCTAATTCTTGAATCCCATCATAATCATGATCAAGTAAAATTTCATCTTCTTTTTCAATTTCTTTTGCTTTGGTTGCAAAATGTAAAAATCGTTTCCAAAAAGAACTGTTATTGCTCATTGTTGTTATTTTTTAATTCGGTTGTATCTAATGGTAAATTACTCAATTCTTCAATTTTTTTCTTAGGTATGATAAACGTATAAATTAACATTCCTATAAAAATAGAGAAAAATATCAAAAACGATATGATAGGATAGATATCAACCCCATCAATTTGTTCTAAATTATGTTTGATAAATTTTAACATCTTATTTCTTTATATCGGTACCTAATCGTTGTAAATAGGCTATTAATGCTACAATCTCTTTTTGATGTACCAGTCGGTTGTCATAATTTTTGATAAATTCTGGATCCTGACGTAAATTATGTTCTACCATAGCAGCTTCTTCTTCTAAGGTAATCCTTGCCTTTGCAATTTCTTCATCCGTATACGGCACACCAAGCTTTCTTAAATTGGTCATTTTAGTTTCAATAGCACTATAATCTAATTGATTGTCAACCAACCAAGGATAACTTGGCATAATGGATCCAGGTGAGGTAGATCTCGGATCTATCATATGGCTGAAATGCCAGTTGTCATTGTATTTTTTTCCAAGACGATGAATGTCTGGACCGGTTCTTCGAGATCCCCATAAAAAAGGATAATCGTATACAAACTCGCCCGCTTTTGAATAATCTCCATAACGCTCCACTTCCGACCTAAACGGTCTGATCATCTGGGAATGACAATTATTACACCCTTCTCTGATATAAATATCTCTTCCCTCTAACTGCAGTGGCGTATACGGTTTTACATTTTCGATGGTTGGTATGTTTGATTTAACTAAAAAGAGCGGAACAATTTCTACCAATCCACCAATTGCAACAGCAATAGTTGTAAGTATTGTAAATAAAACCGTTTTGCGTTCTAACCAAGAATGCAGCGATTCACCGGCTACTTTAAAGGTAGCTACCTCTTTTAAAGGAGCTGCTTCTACCAGCTCATCATCAACAACTTGACCTTTGGCCGCAGTTTTTAATAAGTTATATGCCAATAAGATAAAACCAGTAACATACATAGTACCACCGATGGCGCGCATCAAGTACATTGGTAAAATTTCAGTAACTGTTTCAAGGAAATTACCGTAAACTAAGGTGCCATCCGGATTAAAATCTTTCCACATTAAGGCTTGAGTAAATCCGGCTATATATAACGGAATGGCATAAAACAATACCCCCAGTGTTCCAATCCAAAAATGAATATTGGCCAGTTTTTTGGAATAAAGCTCGGTTTTGTAAATTTTTTCTATCAACCAATACAAGATACCAGCAAGCATAAACCCATTCCATGCTAAAGTACCAATGTGAACGTGCCCAACTACCCAATCGGTATAATGTGCGATGGCATTGACGTTTTTAAATGAAAGCATAGGACCTTCAAAAGTAGCCATACCATAACCGGTTATAGCTACCACAAAGAATTTAAGAACCGCACTTTCACGTACTTTATCCCAAACACCGCGTAAAGTGAGCAATCCGTTTATCATACCTCCCCATGATGGAAAAATTAACATTACCGAAAAAACAGTTCCTAAATTTTGTGTCCATTCAGGTAATGCAGTGTATAATAAATGGTGTGGTCCTGCCCATATATAAATAAATATCAACGACCAAAAATGTATTATGGATAATCGGTATGAATAAATAGGTCTGTTGGCTACCTTAGGGATAAAATAATACATCAATCCTAAAACTGGTGTGGTTAAGAAAAATGCCACGGCATTGTGCCCATACCACCATTGCAGTAAGGCATCCTGTACGCCCGCATAAATTGAGTAACTTTTCACAGCTGAAACAGGAATGGCCAAATTATTAAAAATGTACAGTATTGCAACGGTTACTACTGTTGCTATATAAAACCAAATGGCTACATAGATATGTTGTACACGACGTTTTAAAATAGTACCAAACATATTGATGGCAAAAACCACCCAAATTAAAACAACAGCTAAATCAATTGGCCACTCCAGTTCAGCATATTCTTTAGACGATGTAAATCCAAGTGGTAAGGTAATGGCTGCAGCTACTATGATTAATTGCCAGCCCCAGAAATGAATCTTACTCAACGCATCACTAAACATACGTGCTTTTAACAAACGCTGAAGTGAGTAATACATCCCTAAGAAAATACCATTACCCACAAAAGCAAAAATTGCGGCATTGGTATGTAAGGGTCTGAGTCTTCCAAAACTTAACCACGAAATACCTTCGGTAAGGTTGGGAAAAATAAATAATAATGCCACTAAAAGCCCTACGGTCATACCTACAATTCCCCACAATACAGTGGCCCAGAGAAACATTTTTACAATTTTGTTGTCGTAATAAAATTGTTCTTTTTCCATTGTTTTAAAATTTGGTTATATGATTATTTGTTAGATTTTTCTTTGTTTTTAGTATCCTTTTTAGCTTCATCATCAAACAACATGCGAATGGATGGTGTATACGTATCATCATATTGTCCTTTCTTGATATTCATCAAAAAAACTACAAAAAAAATGATTGCAATAATAACACTTACCCCTATGGTTATGTAAACAACTTCCATAAAAAAAACTAATACCTATTATAACTGTTTATTATGATATTTATTCCAAATAAAATTAGTAGCTACGGTTACGTAAATTACTATTGATATTGAGCTTAGCGGCATTAAAATGGCAGCTATTAGCGGAGTTAACTGTCCGCTTACTGCAAAATATAAACCGATTACATTGTAAAGGAATGAAAATACAAAACTAAACTTAATTATCGTTAATGTTTTATTAGAAATGTTTAAAAAATTAGGTAATTTGTTAATAATACTGGCATCTACAATACCATCAGATGCAGGGGTAAATACATTTACATCATCCGAAACAGCTATCCCAACATTGCTTTGTGCCAAAGCTCCGGCATCATTTAATCCATCACCTATCATTAAAACATTTTTACCTTGCTCTTGATACGATTTGACAAAATTTAATTTATCAATCGGTTTTTTGTTAAATATTAACGCAGTATTTAAAGGTACCATTTGTAATAATCGTTCTTTTTCCCCTTCATTATCGCCCGATAAAATAACTAAATCATACTTTGGTGAAAGTTGCTTAAACAAGCGTTCAATTCCGTTTCTATAGTTGTTTTTAATGGAAAAATAGCCTTTTAAATCATTATTTATGGCAACATAAACACGGGTTTCGTTTAATTTATTCTGTTGTGTATTTAAAAACTTAGCCGACCCAATTTTAATGAAATTGTTTTCAATGCTCCCTTCAATACCCAATCCAACATGTTCTATATAATTTTGTATTGCATGTGTAGAAATGGGTTCAGAAATTGATTCATATACAGCCCTGCTCAACGGATGATTAGAATTTCGTAATACTGTTTTTACCAATTGTATTTCATCCTGAGTTAATGCAATCCCAGCATCGTTTATTTCTTTTTGATGGTTGGTGGTAATGGTTCCTGTTTTATCAAAAATTATGGTATCTATCTTGGTCAATGCCTCAATTACCGATGCATTTTTTAAATAAAAACGATTGTTCCCAAAAATTCGCAATACATTACCTAAAGCAAAAGGAGTAACCAAGGCAAGAGCGCATGGACAGGTAATAATTAAAACTGCTGTAAAAACAAATACCGCTTTGGAACTATCAACAAAAAACCAATAAGTAGCCGCTATAACAGCAATAGAAAGAACAACTGCGGTGAAGTACTTACTGATAGTATCAACATGCATTTTTATACTCTTGTGTATGTTTTTTTGAAAAACATCATTGCTCCATAATTGTGTTAAATAACTTTGTGATACCTCATGTATTACTTCCATCTCAAATATACCCGAAAGCTGTTTACCCCCGGCAAATATTTTATCACCCGATTTTTTTTCTATCGGATTTGACTCACCCGTAACAAAACTATAATCCAACATGGCATCACCTTGAATCATAATTCCATCCACCGGAACCAATTCTTCGTTTCGAATCAATATACGATCGCCAATTTTAATGTCTTGTATTTGCTTACTTTCTTCATGACCGTTTTTATGGAGCAAGGTAACAGCAATTGGAAAATACGATTTAAAATCGCGCTCAAAGGACAAATAATTATACGTTTTCTGCTGAAAAACTTTGCCAAGCAATAAGAAAAAAAGGAGTCCGGCCAACGAATCAAAATAACCGGCACCCACATCAAACAATACTTCATATACGCTTCTTAAGTAAAGCGCTACAATGCCCAATGAAATGGGTACATCAATATTTAACAATTTACTTTTTAAGCCATTATAAGCCGATATGTAATAATCGGTAGCAGCGTAAAACACTACAGGTAAAATCATCACAAAGTTTAAATACCTAAAGACATTTTTGTATTCTTCTAGCCAAAACTCTTCTATTTCAAAATATTCTGGAAATGATAAGAGCATTATGTTCCCAAAGGCAAATGCCGCTATAGAAACTTTGTAAATTAAGGTATTGGAAACCGGTTTTTTAGCACTTACCACGTCATCGTATGAAATTTGAGGCTCATATCCAATAGAAGTAATAAACTCAACCAGTTCTTTTAAACTAATGGTAGCTTTTTTAAAAGTAATTCGTACTTTTTTTAACGGAAAATTAACAGTCGATTTTTTTATACCCTGATTAAAACGATCTAAATTTTCAAGCACCCAGATACACGAACTGCAATGGATAGTTGGAATGTATAGTTCTACTACACAAGTGGTTCCGTCATCAAATTCAAGAATTTTAGCTACGATATCCTCAGAATCTAAATAATTATACTTATTTTTGACTTCTTTTGGTATAGTACCCGGAGAACGTTCATAATCGTAATAACATCCTAATTCGTGTTGATTTAAAATTTCAAACACCGTTTTACAACCATTGCAACAGAAAATTTTATCTGCTACTGTATATTGAGTTTCATTTGTTTCCAATCCACAGTGAAAACATCCTACATTTCTTTCCAAAAAAACTTATTAAATTAATTATTATTTTTATTATTTTTTATGATAAAAGTCATATTTTTTATATTTTTGTGTTCAATAATTGAAACTTCACTATGAATAAATGTGAGCACTGCCTTATCAAAGATAAGAATGCATTGAAGATGCTAACTTATGAAGAATTAGAATGCTTTTCAAGACATAAATCTACAATTTTAATAAAAAAAGGAGAAACTTTAATGAATGAAGGTGATCCTGTAAATGGATTTTACTGCATTAAGAACGGTAAATTTAAACTTACTAAACTAAATTCTAACGGTAAAGACCAGATTATTAGCTACATAAAAGAAGGCTACATTGTAGGGCATCGTTCGTTGTTGTGCGAAGAACCTGCAGGTTTAACCGTAACCGCTATAGAAGATTCATTTACCTGTTTTGTACCTAAAGATGATTTACTGTGTTCTATTAAAAACAATCCATCCTTTGCGTTAGAGTTGCTAAAAAACATATCGCATCAGTTAAATGAGGCTAATTGCAGTATTGCAAACATGGCACAAAAATCGGTAAAACAACGTTTAGCTCAAACCTTGATAAATCTGGAAGATCTTTTTGGTGTTGATAAAAATGAGTATATCAATGTTTCGTTAACCCGCGAAGAAATTGCTAATACTCTTGGTACAGCTACAGAATCTGTCATTCGCTTATTGTCTAGTTTTAAAGCTGAAAATATAATTAAGTTAAAAGGAAAACGCATTTTAATTCTCAACAAGCAAGAATTAAATAACATTTCTGATGGCTATTAATATAAAAAAATCCCGAATTTTGCTTCGGGATTTTTTTATAGGTGATTAGTAATAATTTACTTCATCATGGCAGCGGCCATTCTTTTATAAATTCCCTTGGTTAATTTTTCGCGTATCGCTGAAAATGATTCGATGGTATGTTTGATATCTTCCATGGTATGAGAAGCTGTTGGAATTAAACGTAACAAAATCATTCCTTTTGGTATTACAGGATACACCACTATAGAACAAAAAATACTGTAGTTTTCTCTTAAATCATGAACCATGGCCATGGCTTCAGGAATTTCACCTTCTAAATAAACCGGAGTTACACAGGTATTGGTAGTGCCAATATTAAAACCATTTTCTTTTAAGCCGTTTTGTAAAGTATGTACGTTTTCCCAAAGCTTGTCTTTTAACTCTGGCATACTGCGTAGCATATCCAATCGTTTTAAAGCACCTAGTACCATTGGCATAGGTAATGATTTTGCAAAAATTTGTGAACGTAAATTGTACTGTAGGTATTGAATTATCTCTTTATCACCAGCAACAAATGCTCCAATTCCTGCCATCGATTTTGCAAAAGTGGAAAAGTAAACATCAATTAGATCTTGTATACCTTGCTCCTCACCTGCACCGGCTCCGGTTTTACCTAAGGTACCAAATCCATGCGCATCA
>JAGXRT010000023.1 GCA_018335575.1 Bacteroidota bacterium
CGTGAACGTAATAATTGATTATTTCCAAACAATTCATTTTTGAAAGATTCACTGGTTACAGGAATATCTTTCTTTAATAGGGACTTTTCGACTATAATCAACTTTGCAAAAGTATCGTCCAGATAGTTATTAATTAAACGGGCTTCTTCGGAAAAACCCTTGACTCTGGAACTCTCTGATGACCATTTTTCGACGTGTACAAACTTGTTAGTACTAAATTCAAAACGTTTTGTTTCGACCGTTACGCGGACGTAAATTGGTGCCAAGCCGTCTTTATTGGCCTTGGCGCGCTTAATGTAAAACAAAAAAGAAACCAGGTTATTCATCTTATATAGTTTTAAGCGTTACTTAAATTTACTTTTAAAGAGCACACCAAACAAGATGTTTAAATTTTAAACAGGTTGCTGTATAGCTGATTGTTTAGGTGTCTATTTTCGAGGTGTCACTTAGCGAACTATTTTTTAACTGACCCCTCAAGTGACTCCTCGACTAATGAAATTAGATGAATAATTATGTGAATTGCTAAAAGAAAAAACCCTACCAAATATGTGAATTTAGTAGGGTTTGAAATGTTTTACGATTTTTTCAGCGGAGAAAGAGGGTTTTGTTTTTCTTTCTTATGACCTTTATTTACAAGGCTTTACGAGTTGTTTCAAAACATATGCACCGAATTGTGCACCTTTAAATTTGATTCAATTTAGTACTTGCGTTAACAACACTAATTTAGTGATAATTTTCTTACTTTAAGGAATAAATAGAAGTTTATTCACACTTACAATAATACTATTTGAAGTTATAATTTAACCATTTATATGCGGTTCAACATGTTCATGTTTTAAACCAGTATAATCACAAAACTCTTCTATACTTAACAATTGCTCTTTTTCTTTGTGGAGGTCCCTTTTGATTTGTTGCAACATGCGAAGTGATTGACGGTAACTTTTACCTGTGATGCACTGAATGTCTTTGGGATAAATGCAGGCTCTTTTTAGGGTGTTTTTCATAAACTTGGGATTACGGTTTAACCTATGGTCATGGCTACGGTTAAAAGTATGGTTTTAATACACTATCTATACCTTTGGTATACCTTTGACTGGGGGTTGATATACACTTGATTTTTTCATTTTTAATCCTGAAATAGCTATACATTTTAAATTAGTTATATCTATTGACATTATAAAGTTAGTCAATTTTAGTTATACTACAACATTGTGTGATTTTTGCCACTTTTTACCGAAAAATGCACTTTTAACGAATTTCAACACTTTTAGTGAATTTCAACACTTTTAACGAAATTCGACACTTTCTGCGGTTTTAGACACATTTGGTGGTTTTGAATGCAATCTACCAAATTGTGACATTTAGTACCATATGGTGACATCTGATGACATCTGGAACACCAGGTCTTTGTTCTGAATGGATTCCTTCTGAACTTTGTAATGAACAATTAAAATAAAGTTGCAACGAATGATGATTGACCCTTCGACTCCCGCTCAGGGACCGAAGAAAATGAATGAAGTTTAATTTAATTTTTTAAGATTATGGCCAGACAGAAAGGCATTATCAAATTGAAAGGTACTATCGGGGATATTACCTTTTACAAAACCCAGGATGGGCATCTAGCACGCGAAAAAGGTGGTGTGGATGGTGACCGAATTAAAAATGATCCAAACTTCCAAAGAACTCGTGAAAACGGTGCTGAATTTGGAAGAGCAGGAAAAGCAGGAAAAATTCTAAGAACTGCTTTTAGATCCTTATCAATAAATGCTTCAGATAGTAGAGTAGCAAGCAGATTGACGCAGCTGATGATGGAAGTTATTCATGCAGACATGGTGAGTGAACGTGGATTTCGCAATGTGTTAGACGGTGAAACGGAATTGCTAAAAGGATTTGAGTTTAACATCAATGGTAAATTAGGAAATTCCTTGTATGCTCCTTTTGATAGTTCTATTGATAGAGCTGCAGGAACTCTTGATGTGAATATCCCATCTTTTAGTCCTTTGGCAATGTTAGCAGCTCCTAACGGAACGACTCACTTTAAAATTGTCTCTGCAGGTGCTGAGGTTGATTTTGAAGCGGAATCTTTTGTGATTGGAACCTCAGCTACAGGAATACTTCCTTGGACGGTTACTGATACTGCGCTGATATCTCAGAGTAATAGTGTTACTCCGAATAGCACTAAGCCTTTATTTTTAGTATTAGGTGTTGAGTTTTACCAAGAGGTAAACGGAGCGATGTATCCGCTTAAAAATGGATCTTACAATCCGTTAGCGATTGTGAACGTAAGCGGTATGTAGTATGATAGTAGTGTTACAGCGAACATATTATCAGAATGGAACACATGGGACTATATTCGTAAATGGCGAAGAGGTTTGTCATACCATCGAATTGCCCTGGTTAAATAATAAAAGGCAAGTCTCATGTATTCCGGAAGGTAGTTATATGTTACGGAAGCGTTACAATCAGAAATTCAAATGGCATTTGGCTTTGGAAGCTGTGAAAGGAAGAAGTGGAATATTGATCCACCCTGCGAATGATGCGAAGAAAGAATTATTGGGTTGTATTGCTCCGGTGCTGTATCACACTGGTATTGGAAAAGGGGTCTATTCTCGCAAGTCTTTAGATTTGTTGTTAATGAAGTTGAATGGTGTTTTGGAGACGCAGGAAAGGATCCCTTTTTTTATTGAAAGCTTTGGAAGTGAAAATGGTTAATTGGTTAATTGGTTAATTGGTTAAAAGTTTAAATATTTGGAATTTAAAGCTTTGCTCAGCCTATTCTGCCTAAAAAGAGTTAAAAAATAAAATTAAAAAAATTAGTTTGATTATGAATATAGTTGATAGAGCTAAAGCTCCCACCCCCAAATTTTTTAGAATCTTGCGAACTGTTGGATTGACAATGTTAGCAATTAGCGGAAGTGTTTTAGCTGCTCCGATAGCTCTACCTACTGCCCTAGTGGCTGTAGCAGGTTATTTAGCGGTAGCGGGTGGAGTGATTTCTGCGGTGAGCCAAGTAACCCTGCCTAAAGAACCTGATGACGATGGAACCGACTCCTAATTTAACCATAGGTACGTTGAGCGGTACTGTGCTCAGTATTTTACCTCAGCTGAATTCCCAGGATATTTTGGTGACGGTAGTTCTGGCGATGGTTGGAGCAATAACCAGTTTTTTAGTGTCGGTGTTGTTGAAATATCTGCAGGAGGTTTTTAGGAAGTGATGAGGTGTAAAGTTGTGAAGATGTAAAGTTGAAAGCTCCCGAAAATTTGGGAGCTTTTTTTGTTGGAGGATATTGAAAAATGAACGGATTTTTAGCAAATTATCTTTGATTGATATATAGTTATTCTACAGTTTTTATCTGACCATCTAGGTAAAATTTACTCTAACGGCGACAAAAGGAAATTTAATAACGTTCTTCCAATCTTTTAAACAACTCTAGTAAACTCATATGTTTAAAATCTCAAACTTAACTGCGTTTAGTATGTCGCGGTTCGCAATATTAATTCATACTAATTTGATTTAAAATCCAGTTTGAAAAAATTAGTAAAAGCGCTGTAATTAGAACCCAAAAAATATATTTACCCCAAAGTGTATATACATTTTTCTTTTTAGTATAATTACCTTCATAATAATGCTTGATTAAATCAAAAGTCAAAATTGGCCATAAAAATATTGAAACTAGAATATGTAAAAAAACTCTAATTCGTTCTTTTTCTATTACCAAATTAATAAACGATGCATGACTTCTGACTCCACATATTACACGATGTGAAATATTATATGTATTATATGTCAACAAGCCTAAAAACAAATAACTTTTGAACCAGTCCAACATTACAATATCAAACCATCCAAGAGGTAAGCTGAAAGGCAATAAAACAATATTTCTAATCTGTTTTACCACTTCAAGAGAATAATGAATAAACTCGTTCCATTTTACTAATGCTGGATAAATATCTTTACCCAAATTAATTAAACCTATTGCAGTCATTAAAACATTAAAAGGGAATAAAATTTTATTTAATATTTTTTTCATAGACAGAGTTAGTTGATATTGCGCACAACTTATTTATAAACTTTGCTCTTCTGGATTTATACAACCATTAAGGTTGTAAACGCTAAATTTTATCACTAAAAGCATATGAAGTTAATAGATTCAATTTAATTAATTTTAGCTTTTGTTTAATCGCCAGTTTTATGTTTATGTGGTTTTAAACCTGGATGTTTTGGCTTAGTTTCTGGCGTAACACGTCTTCTTCTATCAGGTGTTCCATCTGTTTTTTGAGGCTTTGGACCCGGTTTAATCGCTTGAATTGATTCCATAATATACATATTTAAAAATGTTTATAAATTATTTTTATTATTATTACGCCCATTACAGTTGTACAAATAGCATTATTAAAACAAAAGTTTGTGAAATTAATCGATTCGATTTTGAGGGAGTACTAATATAGTAATTATTTTGAATTATCAAATGGAATACAAGAGGGTAATGTATTAGAGAAGAAAAGGAAAACCAAAATGTACACAATTACCCATTGAGCTTTTAAAAGAGGTAAATTCCGAGAGGTTTAAAGAAAGGTTAAATACTAATTAAAGATTAAAAAAAGCCAGTAGAATTACAGACTTCTAATTAAAAAGTTAATGATTCAGTTTTTTTAAAAGGATAACTATCCTAAAATTACATCTTTTTTCATGGTATATAGCTTTGTGATTGTAGTGTCGTGATTCAATATTAATGCCAAATATAAAAAATATTATATAAAAACCTATTAAATTTAAGTTATTTAACATCTAGGCTATTACCCGAAAGAAATTTTTTAGTAGTAATTAGGTCTTTAGTTAAATAGTCTTTATAAAATACTTTGTTAAGGCCAGAGAGTGAATGTTTAGCAATAATTGTTAGCCTAATAAAGGATGATTCATCTATCCAAATTATTTCTAAGTCATCGGTGGTTCTAATTCGCATACAATGTAAATTATGTTTATCATCGGAACTATCTGGTGGAATATAGGCGCTAAAGTCATCCTTTAGATTAATATCTTCACCTAATAAATTATGGCCATTATGGTCGCCAAAAGGTTTATAAAAGGTAGCCTCATAATGCACATCAAATATTTCAGAATCAGTTCTATTTACAAATTTAAATAAGTAGCTGTCCTCTCCTTTAACTTTTACCTTACTGATATAACCGGAAATTTCTATTTTAGGTCTTTTATTATTTAAAAAGTTCATTAAAAAAAGATAGGATGCGGTAAGACCAGCTATTATTCCTATAATAAGGCTTAATACTAAGTCCCAGTTTATATAAGCTATAATTATCTCTTTCATAGTAAGGAAGTTTAAATCTGATTTATACAATCAAACTTACTATTTTACAAATTGATGTGCAAACTTTTAATAAAATTGGATAAATAAAAAGATCAAGTACTTTTACATCAATATAATTAAGAAGAGCGATAAAACCAACAAAAGGTAGCGACGAGTTAACCTAATTGTGTAATCTTTTAAAATACCAATGGCCACTACCTATAGCCTTTTTTATACCCTAAATTTCCTATGGATACGTATTAAAATGTGATATACATTTGTTTAATAATCTTTGGCAGCTAACCCCGACTAAATTAAACGCATGTATGTCGATATTCGAAAGAATATCAAGAGAAGTGGCTCCCTAAAACATATAAGGGCGCGGTTATGTACTCTGGTACTTATATTTATACCAAATTAGGCTAGCAATTTTACCTATGGTCTGCAACAATAGAAAACAACCTATTTTACATAACCAAGGTTGTGGATCTCCATACAGAAATAAATCAACTTATTACCACAAAGAAAAAAAAGCAAAAAAGAAAGTGGTAGCATACTTGGGGCGAGGGGTTGCTGTCAATGGTTTTTGTGAAAAATACTACCCGTTCTTTAAGTAGTCAGTACTCAGTAGCAGTTTACAGAATTTAGGGTGGAGATTTTTTGCAAAACACGAAGTGCACGACCTTTACAGCAACATTGCTAGGATGATGGGAGCCTGTAAAATTCTTTCCTTTTTTGGTTTTTTATAAGTTGACAACGGAGTTGGTTGGCATTCTTTAGTTTGTTACAATTTATGTATGGTAAATAAAAAACCACCTTATTTTGATTATTAAAGGTGGAGAAAAGTTTCTAAGAAAGAGTATAGGAAAGACCCTACACTATAAATGTATGAAATTTATTTTAGACAGAATGATTTAATAAAAAAATCAGTTAACAAATGGTACGTTGAGCAGGTTTTTAGCGCAGCGAAATGCGGCAGCATTTAAGCGAGCCGCCAAGCGAGTGGCATAAGGGTGTTGTGGCGAAAGTACGGTGACGAAGGAATAAGTACGTGCCACAACTACGTGTAACGCAAGGGTGGCGCATGTTTTTGAAGCTAGAGGGAATAAGCAAGTGCAAGAAATGAGTGAAGCCATTTACCGTTAGGAAAAGTTTAGCATTGAGAAGTTTTGAGTTGAGGTTGTTGCAGTTGGGAATGGATTTGGTAATTGAGGTTTTGACGGAATAGTTTAATGTAAGTTGAAATAGCGAAAAACTTTAATGCTGAAACTTTAGGTGGTGGCTGTAAATGGATGAACGAATGCGTTGCTCTTGCAAGCGTTTGCATTATGGGATAAGCGGTTTGTTGTTGCTAGTTCTGGGGTTATTGGATGAGATTGCTTCACTGCGTTCGCAATGACGGTTGGTACTTGAAGCGCTTATATTATATGCAAAGAGGAGCCTTAAAAACTGTGACACCCTGATCAGCCCGAAATGCCCCGCAGGCGAGCCAAATTAGATTAATAGTGGTTTTGCCCCTAATGAAAAACCTCAACTACAAATTTGGGTTTTAGGGGCAAAAGAGAACTATGCGTGAGGTATAGCCGAAATGTGTGAAGTGCCGCTAAGTGAGTGGACTGTAATGAGCACCAACTGGAGCGCCAATTACAGTGCAACGAACGGCAAGACAAAAGTGTTATTATTTAGCTGATTTCACCTATTAAAAAAGACCCTGAAACGAGTTCAGGGTGAGGATGATTACTTGCTTTTGTATTGTAGTGGACGGAACAAAATGGCGGGTATACCGAACACCTTTTAACCTGCGAAAACGTGGTAGGTTTGTTAGGATGTTTGATGGTATACGGAATTCAAAAAGGGAGGCACCAGGTAGGTGCTTGTGGAATGAAGCGGTAGCGGAAAGGAGCAAGATGCTACCGAAGGGAACGGAGGAGGTACGGTGTTGGTTTATGTTGTTTTGGTAAGGGTTGCATAGTACGGCCGTAGGTGGGGAACTATTAGCACTCGAAAGATTGACTCCTTCGAATTTCATTTCGCGTGGCAACGGTGGGGATAATTAAAAATTAAAAGTGGTTAATTGGTTAAAAACACAATATCGCGATGGGTTTGACACCTTTGAATTTCATTACGCGCAGGAGCAAAGGCAGTATATTTTTAAAGGTCCAAAACACCAAAAGTTTCAGTAAAAGGAATGTCAATAGAAATAATATCAAATTTTAGATTTATTCCTCTTTTTAACAATGCAAGAGAATTTTTTGAGCGAATATCAGATGTCACAAAATGTGTAACTGATTTATCCAAATCAGCTTGGGCAAAGAGTTTGGAATCATTCGGAATTATTGCGCGCGGCATTAATTTTTCTTGGCTAATTTTATTTTCTTCAAAGATAATGTTAGCAAATTGTCCAGTTTTCTGAGCATCTTTTAAATTGAAAGGTACAATCTGAATATTCTTTAATGGTAATTCATTCAGATTTCCTAGCACACAGTATTCTGCAATTGAAATGGTAGAAACTTTTAAAATGATGTCGTTTTCTAAAAAATATCTGAAATAACCAACTGCATTTGAATGAAGTGGGTCTTTATCATTTAGAAGTCTTATGAAAAAACTTGTATCTAATAAGACACTATGCTTCATAACCACCTCTTAAGTTAAACAACCATTCGTCAGCATTAACATTTTTCCAGCTTTCCTTAGCTTTTTTGATAAGTGAATTTAAGTAATCATTATCAAATTTCGGTTGATAATCGATAAGTTCAATCAAATGAAGTGATTTAGTGTCAATTTCTCCAGTTTCTATATTTTGTTTACCTTTGGCTCGAACTCCATATTCTTTATATAGTACATTTTCTTCTCTCTCTTTTAGGAATTCTTCACCAGTCTCTATAGATAAGTACCCAAAATCAACTGTGTCTACGTGTATATTGGCTTTGCTTTTACCACCAGCATCTTTTAAGATACCATAAAAATAAAACTCTGCATCAACCCAAACATTTTCTGTTCTAATAAATTTTGTATTAGGATTTATAGTTAACTCGTAAGTATCTTTTAATGATGTTTTTATTTGAAATTCATAATTTTTTTGGCGTGATAGGTTTTGAATATTTTCTATAGCTCTGGCAGTTTTTAACTCAAGAAAATCAATCGATTCATTTGCTTGTACTTGAGATAAAACTGCACTAAATCCAATTACGGTTTGAATTGTTGTCTTGAATAGATGTCGGACAGAACCCTCTTGAATATCGTAGGTAATAATTGGTCTATCTTTTTTATTGGTTGGAAATAATAAATCCTCAACATTCTGCAAAATTAATGCAATATGTTTGATGTCATAATTGTCAGGGCTTAAATCTTGGTTCCCAGACTTACCTACAACTCGAATTTCTATTTCTCCTATTTTTTCCACATTCCAAAGATACAATTAATTTCTAATCACTGTTAATTTTTGTTTAGAGACAAAATGATTAACAACCATTATTGGCAGCAGTCATTTATATTTAAGTTCAAATAATTCATTTTTTAAATCAATATACAATCTAGAAAACTCAATTAATAATTCAGACAAATATTTGGATTCAATTTTTCCACTTGATTTCATAACATTAAGTCTTTTTTTAGGTTTAATTTCTTTCTCTCTCTTTTTGTCAGAAATGATTTCCAAATTATGCACGATATCAATTCCAGCGTGAGCACAACTATTCCTTATTGAACTTATTCGTCTTAATTTGTCTGATAATTTGTTACTGATAATTTCAAGTCCATTCAGAATTTTAATTTTTTTTCCTAAATCTATAATATTTCCATTTAGCAAATAGAGTTTGAAATCCCATTTGTCTTCCGGTTTAAAATGGTTTGTTATTAGATCGTCAATAATCAATTCAATTTCCTAAAGACGCTCAATTGTAAAACCTCTTGCTTCTTCTATGCTTAATGAATCAATAAACTCAATTTCTTTATCTGATAACTCTTTGTTTTTCATTCGGTTTTCCTATTTGCAACCAACTTTTTTATATCTCTGTATTTATCCCTTTTATACTATATTTTCAATATGTATATGGGAAGCTTTATTCCTTTATTGGTGCTTATTTCATGGATTCTTTAGCAATTTTCTCTCGTAAGCGGCACTAATTTAAGTAATGGACTAAAAACTAACAACTAAAAGTGAGAAATAATTTGGTGAATTGGTTAACTGTTTTATCCATTTTTGTTAAATACGTTATTCAGATTTAGTTATACTCTAATAAATACCTTTTTATAAACCATTTTAGCTATGTAATGACAAGGCATTAATGGCAATACAGTTGTTGAGCATTTTTTAGCTGTTGGTAAAAAGGCAAAAGATCTAAACTAAAATGTTCTTCGCTGTTTGGATTTACGATACTGCTTAAATAGGCTTTATACAGCTCATTAAATTCTGTAGTTAGGAAGTTATATTTCTGAAGTGTTTTATCAATAAATGCTTGCTGATTTTTAGCAAAAACAATTGCTAAATAACTACCCGTAGCAGGTTTGTTTTGCACACACCATTCTTTATTAACTAAAAAGGTATGTTGTAATTTTGCTGCCATTTCCAATTCGTCATTCCAAATATATACCGTTGCAAAAATATGATGCACTGCTATTAAAACAGCTGGTTCGAATTGTATTTCGGAACGGTCAAAAGCCTGTTCCAATGATTGCACCAAAAAAAGTGCTTCTTTCTTATGCTCTCCATTTACCAAATAACCATATACAGTTTGTATTGGGTCTTCAATTTCTTCTAATTGTTCATTTTCTTCTTTGTTCATGGCGTTATTTTTTTGGGGAAATTGCGTTTAATGGGATTGGATGATTATTTAGGATACTAATTTGGAATTCTATATGGAAACGAAAGATTACTATGACGAATTTCATTACACGCGGTTGGAGGGAACTGTGTTTGACTTCAATATATATCAAATAATTTTAACAATCTTCTAAACCAGCTAATTCTTTTTTTATTATTTTTTTCGCTTTTCAAATAATCATAATATTTTTGGTTCTCTATGGTTTCTTGTGTTCGCACCTCTTCAATTTCTTGTTTTGAGTAAGTTCTTGACCATTCAATTTGATTTTTTTTTATCCAATAATGTGATTTGCAAACTGCACCCCAAACACCAACTGAGGGATATAACGATATAGTTTCTCCATTGTAGGTAAAATACCACTCAGAAGGATCGATTGGAGTTACAATTTCCGTTTTACACCCGCAAGGACATAGATGTATAGCTGTATTAACACTTGTAGAAATATAAATTTTACCTTCCTCAATTATTTGAGGAATTCTTTCAACAAATTCAGGTACAATGGTCATTATCCAAAAAATTATGATCGTTAGTAGAATAGAGAGTAAAATTTTCGTTGTTTTTATCTTGATAGAACCCCAAATATTTCTTCCATTTTATAACCGCTAAACATGCGTTTAAAGCATTTAATTCAGCAATTTGGATGTTTTCATTATATAGGTCATCATCATTATCATCGGCAAAGTTTACACGATTATTTCTTCTTAAAAATTCACGACATCCTGGTTTACTAGAAACTACTTTTAATGATCCTATTAAATATTCATTGTCGATTGATTCAATGCTAATTCCAACATCAATAAAAGGCTTATCTATTTGTTCAAGCCTTTCTACAATAACTTTCTTTATAGAACCTTTATCAAAACACATGAACACAAAGTCCAATTCATTTAGCAAGTCCAATGAATCGTTTGTGAAATAATTGGGATGATCAATTATTCCAGTTCTCATCTTAGAATAGATAGTTTGGAAATATGTTGTCTTTTTATTTTTCAAACTTAGTTCTTCTTTTGATGGAGCTCCAGGTGCTCTGAATGCATTATGTTGAAGAAATATATCTCCGTCAAAAAGATGTATTTCAGCTACTTCTGTCTTAGCAACCAAGTCTAGTATATAGGAACCAGTACCACCAAGTCCGATAATACCAATCTTATGACTTTTTAGTTTGTTACTAATTGGAATTATCTCAGCTCTACTTGAATTTGTATCAAAATATTTAAATATTGTCTCATCCTCTTCGGTTTCTACAACAGTAAAATTGCGAGCTCTTACATTTGGATCTATTTCTTGAGCATGAATTTCCATCATTTGTACATAGTTCGTAACTAACTGATAGTAATCTGAAGGAATTTGACCATTAGGTTTTATTGAAAATTCCCAATTTACGTCGGTACCGTTAGCAATTTTAGTTCTTGATTCTCTTCTCAAAGGCTCTATAAATCTACCATCCGAATAACAAGGGAGTTCTCCTGTAAAATATGCTACGTGAGTAACTGGATTACCTGCAACTTCCAACGTAACGCCTTCAATAACTTTTTGAGAATTATTCAAAACAGTTATTAAGGTTCCATACAGAATCTGCTTTTTTTCATTGAGATATGGAATACTATGCACAAATAGATGACCATGTTCGATTCTAATATCAAATCCTTCATCTCTAAGCCTTTTTAAATCTGGACTATGATTTATTATTTGGTTTCGCATTAATAATCATTCCATCTTTTACATTAGCATAATTGGTCTTTGTAATTTCTCCTTTAGGTTCCTTGTCATCACTTTTGGAATAAGTTATCATGTAATAAACATTGTCATTTTCACATACACCAATCAAATTCAAAACCTGTTCGAATGAAATTCTTTTTTCGTTCCAAGAATAATCTCTACCATTCACCGTTATTTTGAATTCTTTGTTTTGCCCGTAGGCATCTTCTTTACTCATAATATTTAATTTTAATTATGTTTACTTTTTTAAATTTGGTACTACTTTATTATTTATTTATAAAATCTACATTTACACAACGTGGTATTATGGATAAAAAATGGTTTTTCCCGTTTTTATTACAGCTTAATTCATGGATTCTTTAATGATTTTCTCCTGCAAATAGCATTAATTAATAAATGAGCTTAAACATTGGCAAAATGAATCAGTGCACGGACCTTAAATATGCTGTTGAATTTGAATTTTATTTTGCTTTAAACAGTACTTTTAAAGTGCACAAAACATCTTATTTTTACATGTAAACATGGCTAATCTCCTTTTTTATGCTTATGTGGTTTAAGCGATGGTGTATTACCAGGTGTTTGTTTATTGTCTCGTTGACGTCTGTCAGGCTTACCTGTTGATATAGCGATTCTTTTTGGACCTGTTTTTATTCCCATAATTTTTATTTTTTATATAGTTGTGATCTGTGTGAGTTTTTGGTTGTTGTATTTTTAGTAAAATTTTAAAGGTAAAGGAGCTAGTTATTATTTAATTTAAAAATTAAATACTTAACTGAAAATCAATACGCTATTTTAGCCAAATATAACAAAGAAAACAAGAAGTTAAGTACGGTAAAACCGTAAAAAAAGTAAGGTAAAACCGTACTCTTTTATGCAATTGCTTGGTTATTTTAGTTTGAAAAAATAAATAAAAATTGAGATCGTATTTAGTTATTGAAAAAGATCAGGTAATAATTAATTTAATTACCCAAGTAATGGGAGACTTTACCAGTTTTCGTTATATAGGGAATTTTACCCAATATCCAAACACCCTGAATACCGTACTTAAAGAAATTCCTGATTTGGTATTTTTCAATATTGATACCATTTTTGAAAATCCCTTTCAATTTGTGGATGAATTGACCTTATTTAGCGAAAACAAACCTATATTAATAGCGCTATCTGCTACCAAAGACAAGTCGTATCAAGCTATAAAATATGGATTTTTTGATTATTTAATTACACCAGTATCAGAACTTGAACTACGGAAATCCATATTAAGATTTCAAAAAAATAATACTGTTAAAAAAACAACTAACAGCATTTGTATCCGATCTTATAATGATTTCCAATACCTTGAAACGGATGCTATTCTTTTTTTAAAAGCTGACAATAATACCACAGACTTTTATATGAATGATGGGACAAAATTATGCGCCTTTAAAACCCTCAAAACATTTGAAACTTTGCTTCCATCTAATTTTTTAAGGATTCATAAAAGTTACATCATCAATAAAGACTATGTTACAAGGATTCAATTTAGCAAATCAACCTGTACCATTAGAAAAAATCATCATACAATACCGTTTACAAAAACCTATCTGGACAATGTAGAACTTATGAAAAACACACTCACCCCCTATTCTTGTCTTACCGTAAGTTAATTTCCCTATCGTATTCTATAGTTTCACTCACACAACTAAGTCTTTCACTAAAGTATAGTTTAGTTACTAGCAGGGCATATTTATCCTTCATATTTTCGACCTAGTTATGCATTTTTTAATCATTGTATTTAGCTTAAACACTTGTGTTTAAAATTTTAGTGCATACAAAATAAGTTCAAGATTACTTATAAACTATTGTATAATTTAAAACCAAACACTATGAAATTAATTAACTATTTTTTTGCCCTACTTTTATTTTTAAACGTATTCACTTCTTGTACTGTAGATGACCAAGAAGACAACACACAATTAACAACCATACAACAAGATGTACAAGCTACCGGTGATGATGGAACCGGAGGGGTTGTTAAAATTAAACCTTAAATCTATTTATTTTTATGAAAAAGTCTTAAACGCTGGTTTAAGACTTTTTTTATTAGATTTGTTTGAAATATACAACTCATTGAAATCAACGCTAGCATTATATAAAGTCATACTTCAATCTCTTTTTGTCATTGTTTCAATGGTGACAATTACAGGATGCAATTTCAATAGCACACAATTTGAAAATAGTGAACTCGTTAAAACTGATAGTGTAGCTATTTTATTAAGCCAATATAAACTTGAAAACTCAGATTTAAAAAAGAGAAAAGAATATCTTTTAAAGGCTTATTATTTTAACACTAAGCAACCTAATGATACCCTAAAAAATAGAAATTTATTAAAAATTACCTATGAAGCTTATAACCTTAACGATACTCTTTTCTTTAAAAAGTTAAATACGGAAGCACAAAAACTCTCCGTTAAAATTAGGGATACTTTTGGCATTGCAGATACGCACTGGAACTATGGAAACTATTTAACAGATATAGAAGTCATGGATAGTGCTTATTATCATTATCATCAGGCCTATAAAAATTTCTTATTCATAAAAAAAGATTATCACTCCGGAATAATGCTCTATAATATGGCCTTTATTCAAGGTCGTTTAAGAGACTATACTGGCAGTGAAATTTCCCTTTTTCAGGCCATTACGAAATTTAAAAAGTTAAAAAAATATAGAAACCTGTACCAATGTTATAATTATTTAGGCCTCATTTATACTGAAATGGAAGAATTTGACAGTGCTATCTATTACCACAATAAGGCGTTAGAATACTTGAGGCAGGTTGAAAATAAAGATGACCATGAAGGAGGCTCCTTGAACAATATAGGACTTGTTTATCAAAAACAAGGAAATCATACAAAAGCTATTGATTTTTTTAATACTGCATTAAATATTAATCTTAAAAATAAAAATATTGAACTCTATGCGCGCCTCATTGACAATATAGCTTACTCAAAATTTAAGAATGCAGATACAATTAACATAAAAGCATCATTTTTAAAAGCACTACATTTAAGAGACAGTATTAAAAATAAGTCGGGAGTTGTTATTAGCAAAATCCATTTGGCTGAATATTTTGCAACACAAGCCGATACTGCCACTGCACTTACCTATGCACAACAGGCCTACCAATTGTCATCTCAAATAATAAATAACAGAGATGTGCTTTCGATATTATTATTACTTTCAAAACTAGACAAAAACAAGTCTGAAAACCATTTAAACAATTATATTATTTTAAGTAATAAACTGGAGTTCCAAGATCGAAAAATACGTAATAAATTTGCTAAAATTCGTTTTGAAACTGATGAATATATTACAGAAACAGAAAAACTATCAGAACAAAAAAAGTTGATTATTGGAGGCAGTATTACTGGGTTACTATTTTTTTCATTATTGTTTTTTATCAGAATTCAACGCAGCAAAAACAAAGCGTTAATTCTTGAAAGTGAACAACAAAAAGCCAATGAAGAAATTTACTCATTGCTTTTGAAACAGCAATCCAAGTTAGAGGAGGAACGGTTGAAAGAACGCCAAAGAATAGCTGAAGAATTACATGACGGTGTGTTGAGTAAAATTTTTGGAACACGATTAGGACTTGGATTTCTTTCTATACAGGGAGATAATGAAACACTAGAAAAACACACCAATTTTATTGAAGAATTACAACTTATTGAGAAAGAAATCAGGGCTATTTCTCATGAACTTAAAACCGAATTTTTATCAGCCAATTTAGATTACCAATTAATAATTGAAGATTTATTAAAAAATAAAAGCACCATAGGAAAATTTGAATACACCATTGAGTATAATAACCCACCTGAATGGGAAGCTATAGATGATATTATAAAAATTCATTTTTATAGAATTTTACAAGAAGCTTTACAAAATATCATTAAATATGCAACTGCAACTAAGGTAGTACTAACTTTTAATTCAGAACATGGATCACTCTACTTTTCTATTAGTGATAATGGTACCGGATTTGACCCTAAAACCAAGCACAAAGGTATTGGATTAAAAAATATGCAGTCGAGAATTAAAAAGCTTCAAGGAAAACTAACTATTGATACCGCAATTAATAAGGGAACTACTATATTCGTATCTTGTCCTATAATTACTAAATATTGATGAATATGCTGTATAATGTATTGATCATAGACGATCATCCCATCATTTCTGATGCCTATACAAGTGCTTTTAAGCATATAAATGATTCTGATAGTAAAATTGCTTTTAACATAACTGCAGTTAGCACTAGTGATGAAGCTATTCAACAAATTAATAAGACTTTAGAGCCATCTTCTGAAGCTATTGATTTAGTATTTTTAGATATCTCTTTACCACCTTCAAGTGATGGGACTATTTTATCCGGAGAAGATTTAGGTGTACAAATCAGACAATTAATGCCAAATACACAAATTATTATAGCTACTACTTACAATGACAATTACCGAATTCAGTGTTTTTTGCAAAGTGTGAAACCTGATGGTTTATTGATAAAAAACGACATTAACAAAGAAGAATTAATTACTGCCATTAAAACGGTGTTAAGCAATCCGCCTTATTACAGTAAAACGGTATTAAAGCTTATGCAAAAACTAATTTCCAGTGATTATACATTGGATAAAATTGACAGGCAATTGCTGTATGAGTTATCAAATGGCACTAAGATGAATGAATTACCCTCTATCATACCTTTGTCATTGAATGGATTAGAAAAAAGAAAAAGGAAACTAAAAGAAATCTTTGATATCCCCGATAAAGATGACAGGTTGCTTATACAAATTGCACGAACAAAAGGGTTTATTTAAATCTATTAAAATTAAAAAAAGTACGGTTTTCCCTTACTTTTTTTATGGGAAAATACTACCAATATTTAATTTAAATACTTTAGTTTGGTCATCAAAAAATGCTTATTAAAAATTAAAATGAATTCTAAAATTATTAATCAGTTAATCATTTCTATTCGTATAAAAACTAGAGTTTTTTTTAACAGATAGTATACATAGCAAAATGATTTGAAAAATTATAAATAAGATTAGATTTTACACAAAATCCTCTGTTTATATAATTTAAAGTACAATTACGCTTAATAGATTGTTTAATTTAACTAGTTGCCTATGAAATAACCAACAAATAAACAGAGGATAGGAGTACAAAGTTACAACTTCTCACAGCTTAACAAAATAAAAACGCACGTTTAGTGCATAGTAAAAACAAATTAAATTTAAATTTTATGAAAAAATTAGTTTTAAGTATGCTGTTAGTTATGATGGCATTTACAATGAATGCAAATACAATTGCAAATCAATTATCAATAAATAATGATTTATTACTAGAAGACAATCCTGTTTCATGCTATGAAGCAGCCGATTCTGCAGCCTCTGCCCTTGGATATATTTATGGATTAAGTTATGAACAAGAGTATGAAGTTTTTGCTTTTTTATATGACGATTGCATGGCAAATAATCCTTAATTAAATCATAAATGCAAAAATATCAGTATGAGTAGGCTTTTTTAGCCTACTCATATTTTAAAAAATTTTTTAAATTAAAATATTTTAAAATGAAATCAATTAAAATAATATTAATTGTATTGTTCTTATGTCAAAGTATTATTTATTCTCAGAATCAATTTCACGGAAAAATTATCTATAAAGCAATTATAAACAATTCAAAATTAGATGAAAACATAAATGACAAAAAAAATTCTGCGGATACTAAATACCTTATGAATTCACTCAAAACACAAGATTTAGAATATGTGTTGACTTTTAACAACAATGAATCGCTATTTATAAAAGAAAATAAGTTAGTAAATGAAGGGGATAAAAACATTAAAATAGCCGAAATTATAGTCGGTAAAGGAACCTATTATTATAGCCTAAAGACTAATGAATTATTGAGGTACCATGAGTTTGGCGGCGAACCTTTTATAATTAGTTTAATAGCTGTAGAGTGGAAGCTAAGTCAAGAAAAAAAACAAATTGGAAAATATGAATGTTTTAAAGCCACTGCAATTAAAAAGATAAAAAATAAAACAGGAGAAATCATTAATAAGTCGATAATAGCTTGGTATACTCCGGAAATATCGTTAAACCTTGGTCCAAAAGAATTTAACGGTTTACCGGGAATGATATTAGAGCTAGATGAGGGTGAAGTTAGTTTTGTAGCCTCAAAAATTGAGTTAAATCCCAATGTAGTTTTAACAATTAATAAACCTACCAAAGGAAAGAAAGTTACACAAGGAGAATTTGAGGATATTGTAAAGCGAAAGACATCTAACTTTTCAAGAAATTAAAATCAATTAATATAAACCAATTTTGTTTGAAAAAACCAAAGACAAATTAAATGAAAAAAACAGTACTATTCCTTAGTCTATTATGTACAGTAAATATAACAACAGCACAAAATCTGAGTGGAGAGGTTACTTATAAAAAAGAATCCTTAAGATATCTATCAGAAGATGAAGATTGGTTAAAAAAGAATGAAAAAGACCCTGTATATATTAAAACGTTAATTGAAATGGATAAAAACACCAAATTGATATTAGAAGATTTAAGATTCAAATTGACCTTCACTAAAAACGAAAGTATTTTTAAGGCAGATGAATTCTTAGAACTAGAAAAAAATCGCTTTTTTTGGGCAGCAATTGGCCCCGATGGAAGTAATATTTATTACACTAATATTAAAAATGATGAAAATTTAAGGCAAGTAGACGCTTATGGGGAATTATTTTTAGTAAAATCGCCTAAGATAGATTGGATGCTTACAACCGAGACTAAGAAAATTGGAAATTATCAGTGTTATAAAGCAACAGCCATTGAAGTAACTCAAGGCGCGAAAGGAGCTATTAATTCAGAAGTAGTGGCTTGGTACGCACCCGAACTCAATATCGCTTTCGGTCCTTTAGGTTTTAGCGGTTTACCTGGTCTTATTGTAGAATTGGAGTATAGAAATTTAAGATATACCGCTTCTAAAATAGATTTAAAAGCTGATAGTAAAAATGCCATTAAAAAACCAACAGCAGGCATGGTCGTTACTAAAGAAGAATTTGATCAAATTGGCAATAAGACAATGAAAAGTCTTAAAAATGGATTTTAAATGAGTAACAAAGGAAACGTTTTTTTGCTTTTATTCTTTAGTTGTATTTTATATTCAAATGCACAAAATTATACGCTTAAAGGGGTGGTTAACGATAGTTTGCAAAATCCATTAGCTTATGCAAATGTTATTGCAAAATCAGATGATGTTACTAAAAACTTAAAATTTGCTATTACTGATGACACAGGTTATTACCAATTAGAGCTTAGTAAGAATAATAAATATTCTATAACAGTAAGTTATTTAGGGTATTCGTCTGCAAATTTTGAATTAAATGCCGATAAAAATATCACTAAAAACATCACTTTGTTAGAAGCCCCAAACAATCTAAAAGAAGTGGTTATTGAATTGCCGGTTACAGTAAAGCAGGACACCATTATTTATGACACCAAAAGGTTTGTTACCGGTGAAGAACGTAAACTTAAAAATGTGCTCCAAAAACTACCCGGCGTAGAAGTAGATAAAAACGGATTGGTAACGGTACAAGGGAAAAATGTGACCACCATGCTGGTTGAAGGTAGGAAGTTTTTTGATGGGAGTACTAAACTGGCGGTAGAAAATATACCGGCCGATGCCATAGACAAAGTTCAGGTACTGGATAATTACAGTGAGGTATCTTTTTTAAAGAACCTGTCAGATTCTGATCAGATGGCGATGAACATCCTCTTAAAAAAAGATAAAAAAGAATTTGCTTTTGGCGATGTGGAAGCCGGAAAGGGAAATGCCGACAAATACAGAGCCCACAGTAATTTGTTTTATTACAGTCCGAAGTGGAACGCC
>JAGXRT010000024.1 GCA_018335575.1 Bacteroidota bacterium
CTGGGGTCATTAAAGGAATTAACTCGGCATCCTCATCCAACATCTGATGAAGTGACATACTGTCTATATTCATGAATTTCAACTTACTCATCTTTTCTTTTTGTCATTTTGTCATAAAAAATTGAATTAACTAATCAACCCTTTATGCTCTTAAATTGCTTATTACTAATTTTTTATACAATTTTATATTTGTAGTTACTTCTATTTTGCAATTGTTGTGCCAAGTCTAAAATATCTGATACAATAAAAAACACGACTAACTTATAATAAGTTACAAGTTAGTCATGTCTGCATTAAAATTCAAAAATAATTAACGAATATTATTAATTGAGTTTTTAACAGTATCGTGCTTTGTTTTTGAAATTAATTGTATTTGAACTTCGCTATTAATAAAAACAGTTTGTTCTAAAATAAATTTATAATCTCCAGGTTCTAGATTTAAAAACTCAAAATCACCTTGCTCATTTGTTTGCTTACTTACCAATTGACCCCCCGGATTTTTTCCTCCTTTTATACTTAATCCACCGATTGGATTTCCTGGCCGTGCATTTAATGCTGATGAGATTACAGAACCACCAGGTAAAGCCCCTCCTATCAATAAATCTACCGATCCATCATTATCAACATCTCCATATGAATTATCCATATTTACAATAACTATTTCCGGTTCGTTACGCCCAACTTTATCATTTGATTGATTCGATTTTGTTTTGGTTTTAATAATTTTATTTTCTGCAGTCACCTCATCATTTTTCATTAATACCAATTTTACATTTTCTTTATTTTGTTTAATGTTTCCTTTAAAATCAGTTTCCTTGGCCATATAAAAATCATAGCCTTTTTTAGCTATAAAATTACCATTTAGTTGTAGCGTATAAGTACCTATGGTAATGTTTGGAAAAGTAAATTCACCACATTTTCCGGAAATTGCTTTGGAAACAATTTCACCAGTTTCAGTATTAATTAAAGTTATGTAAATACCTGCAAGTCCATCGCAATCATTATCCTTATTATCAGCTATTTTTTTATTGTAAATTGGATTTTCTCCCTTTTGTTCATTTTCCTGATAAATCGGATTTACAGCTCTAGCTTTTTCATTCTTTTTAATATCCCAGTTGTAGCTTGTTTCTGATTTTTTTAATATTACTAAACAATCTTCACAATTCTCATTCATTCTGGAAATATAAATTGGTTGATATTGTCTTCTTCCAGTTGCCATTCCACTTCCTGCTTCTCTTGCATAAAACTCTGTTGAAATTCCACTTGCAGTGTCATTGGTGTCATTTCCAACTCTTCCTGTTGCGGCGTAGGAAGCAGCAGCAGCACCTCCTCCTGCTCCAGCTAAATTACCCACAGTTGAAACGGTGTTTACTGTATTTGGAAACTCGATTTTATCCCATCTAATATTTCCAGAAATGGTAACAGAAGTTCCTTGAGACAGTGCGCCACCGGTTGCTTGTAAACCGGCATTTACTTTTTCTCCAAATGTTGCTCCTTGCGTTTGTTTAGGCACAGTAACATTCATTGAAATACGGTTGGGCATACCACCATCAATTTTTAATTTACTGTTCGTTTTTGTTACAGCATCGTTTTTGGGACTTACGGTCCCTGTTTTAATTTCGCTGTTGCTTTTAACCTGAGCAATTCCGTAATTAGTGAAAAATAATAAGCTTATAATTCCACAAAAAATAACTGATTTTTTCATAGAAAATAAATTTGATTTTAATTTTTTGCTTAAAAAAAGGTACGACTAAACTAGTTGATACCTTATCAAAGGTAGCTGCAATTAGTATTTCAATATTTAATTTCCATACTTTATTACTATTGCTTTAATATCTTTAATAGATATTATAAATAGCTTAAATTACTGCTTTAATTCATCCAAGCAAGTGTAATAATTGCGTAAAAATAGTGGTTAGTTTTAATCTAAGGTGTTAAAAATTGCGATACTTTTTAGTTATTTCAAACACATGTTCAAGTATTTTTTTATCTGTATCAGTATAAGGTAACTGACGTCTACTCATTACAACTTCTGCAACTTCATTTACTTTATTCATTTGAAATGTAGTAAAACCGGCTGCTCCGCCCCAACTGAAAGATGGTATAAAATTACGCGGAAAATTACTTCCATAAATATTAGCACTTACTCCTACAACGGTACCTGTATTAAACATGGTATTAATTCCACATTTAGAATGATCGCCCATCATTAAACCACAAAACTGAAGTCCAGTATTAACAAACCGTTCAGATTCATAACTCCATAATTTAACAGTGGCATAATTATTTTTTAGGTTTGAATTATTAGAATCTGCGCCTAAGTTACACCACTCTCCTATTACAGAATTTCCTAAAAAACCATCATGAGCTTTATTTGAGTACCCAAAAATAACTGAGTTATTCACCTCTCCTCCAACTTTGCAATGTGGACCAACTGTGGTAGGTCCATAAATTTTTGCTCCCATCTTAATTGTAGAATAATCACCTAAAGCAAAAGGACCTCTGATTAAGCTCCCTTCCATTATTTCAGCATTCTTTCCAATATAAATTGGACCATCTGTTGCATTGAGTATAGCAAATTCCATGACAACACCCTCTTCTAAGAAAATATTTTCAGGCTTAATAACCTTGTTGGTTTTACTTATTTTAGCTGATGTTCTGCCTTCTGTTAATAAACTAAAATCAAGATTTATGGCAATTCCATTCAGTTTAAAAATATCCCATGTGTTTTTAATTTGGTGTAATTGATCTTTAACATCAATTATTTCAAAATTGTCAAAATTTATTTCTTCTTGTGAATCATGGGTATAAAATGCAACAATTTCATCATTAAACATTAACGCCTGAAATGGTTTTAGTTCTTTTAGTTGTTCTACTAATTTGTTTGTTGGTAAAAAACTTGCATGAATCATTATATTATCTTCAACTTCAACCATAGGATATTTTTCTTCCAAATAATCTTCAGTCAATGTTGTGGTTGTATATCCTAAAAAATTTTCCCACTTTTCGCGTATACTAAGAATTCCTACTCTAATATCAGCTACTGGACGGGTAAAAGTAAATGGCAACAGATTGTTTCTGTACGGACCATCATATAAAATATAATTCATAACTATTGATTTTATACAAATATAAATTAACCTAACAAAGTAATAGCAAAAAGACATTATAAATAAATATTATAAATGTCATAAACTATTTCAATACGTATTTAATATTTTTATGCTTATATTTTTGTATTTTTCTTAATTATAACAATATGTTTTTATCATTATGAAAACGAAGTATTTGATATTAGTTTTTGCTGCTTTTTTATATTCATGTGGAGGCGGGAGCGATGATTCTATGAATGGAAACAACAATCCTCCACCTGTTACTGGAACAGTAACCTATGCAAAAGATATTCAGCCTATTGTAATGACTACATGCGCAACAGCTAGTTGTCATTTAGGTAACTCAGGCACAGCAGGATTTGGATTAGAGACTTATACATTACTTAAGTCTGCAGCTCAGAACAGACCTTTGTTTGTTAGAATTCAGAGTTCTACTTCACCAATGCCACCTACAGGTAAGATGTCACAAGCTACAATTAATTTATTTTTAGCTTGGAGAGATCAAGGATATTTAGAAAATTAGGTGTTAATTAAGGATTTTAATTCTTCTAAAATACGTATCAATATTATCTGCAGTTTCAAAACAAGCAGTTATAGTATCTTGATCATCGCATTTTAAAAACAACGAATCAACTTTTCTACAAATTACGTTTTTAATATCAATTTTTTGAAGATGTATATCAATAAGTACACACTTATCATACAATTGATCTATTGAGTCTTCGTTTTTAAAATCAGTTGAATTGTGAAAAGTTAAAAATCCGAGTAAATAATTTTCAATTGCGGTATGAGTATTTTTACACACAAGAATTTTATCAACAGAATTTCCGTTTTTAAACAATTCTTCATTTGCTTCTTGCAGTTTTTTAGCGGCAATTTTAAAGTAGTAGTCAGCAGTTTTTTTCATATGCGTCAGATTTTAAACGCAAAAAATAAAGCGTTAGGTAAATACCTAACGCTTTATTAATATTACATATTTTGATATAATTCTAAACGTTCCCAAGTTAAATCAACAAGTTCTTGTGCATTATTTAATAATTTATCACCAAGCTCTTTATTTTCTTTCACAACTCTTGTAAAACGTGCTTCTTTATAGATATAATCACTAATTGGAGCCGTAGGAGTTTTGGAATCTAATTTGAAACGTTTTCCTTTCGGATTCATCGGATTAAATCTAAATAATGGCCAATAACCCGTTTCTACAGCCAGTTCTTGATGCGTAGCTCCATCGCCCATATCATAACCATGCTCTATACAATGAGAATAAGCAATAATTAATGATGGTCCTGGATAAGCAGCCGCTTCTTCAAACGCTTTAAGTGTTTGTAAATCTTTAGCTCCCATTGCAATTTGAGCAACATACACATTTCCGTAAGAAACTGCTTGTAACGCTAAGCTTTTCTTTGGAGCTACTTTACCTGAAATTGCAAATTTAGCACTTGCGCCTATTGGAGTAGATTTTGAAGCTTGGCCTCCTGTATTTGAGTACACTTCTGTATCCAACACTAAAATATTGATGTTTTCTCCAGAAGCTAAGGCATGGTCTAAACCTCCAAATCCGATATCATAAGCCCAACCGTCTCCACCTACAATCCATACAGATTTATTTCTTAAGTTATCTGCATATTGAAGAAGTTCTTTAGCATCTTTAGAATTTAAAGTTGCTAACATCGATTTTAGTTTCTTAATTGAAGTACTTTTAGCAGCTCTCTGAGTTTCATCAGCCTCATTGTTATCTATAATTTCAGCAACAATTTCAGCTCCAACTTCATTTTCAACAGCTTTCAATAAATTAACAGCATACTCTTGTTTTTTAGATAAAGCAAAACGCATACCTAAACCAAACTCAGCGTTATCTTCAAATAGAGAGTTTGCCCAAGCTGGTCCTTTACCTTCTTTATTGGTTGTATACGGTGTGGTTGGTAAGTTACCTCCATAAATTGAAGAACATCCTGTTGCGTTAGCAATTAACATGCTATCGCCGTATAATTGAGTAAGTAATTTTAAATACGGAGTTTCACCACAACCAGAACAAGCGCCAGAGAACTCAAATAATGGTTCTAAGAATTGCGATCCTTTAACAGTACCAACTGACAATTGAGTTCTGTCATAATCAGGCAACTTAATAAAGTAATCCCAGTTTTTATTTTCGTTTATTTCAACACTTCGTTTTTCAGTCATGTTGATGGCTTTAAAGTTAGCAACTTCTTTGCTTTCAGCTGGACAAACAGCAACACAAAGCACACAACCTGTACAATCTTCTGGAGATACTTGTAAAACATATGACTCTTTAACAGTATCGAATGGACGACCTTTAGCACCTACACTTGATAATGATTCAGGAGCATCTGCTAGTAACTCATTTGAAACCACTTTTGAACGAATAGCTGCGTGTGGACAAATTGCCACACACTTATTACATTGTGTACATAAACTTGTATCATCCCATGTTGGAATGAAATCTGCGATTCCACGTTTTTCATATTTGGCAGTTCCTGTTGGGAATGTTCCATCAGCCCTAAATACACTAACTGGCAAACTATCTCCTTTACCTTCAAGGATAGTTCCTAAAATATTTGCAACAAAATCAGGAGCATCCGATGTCATAACAGACTTAAAGCTTCTTTCATTTGTAATTTGTTTAGGATAATCTACTTTTTGTAAGTTAGCCAACGAGTTATCTACAGCTTGGAAGTTCATCTGAACTACTTTCTCTCCTTTATGAGAATACGATTTTACAATAGCTCCTTTAATTTTCTCTATAGCTTCGTCTTTAGGTAGTACTCCAGAAATTGCAAAGAAACACGTTTGTAAAACAGTATTAGTTCTTTTTCCTAAGTTAGAATCAAGTGCAACTTTAGTTGCGTCAACTACATAAAATTCTACTTCCTTTTCAATTATTTGCTCTTGGAATTCTTTTGGTAAATAATCCCAAACTTCATCTTTAGAAAACGGAGAGTTTAATAAAAATGTTCCGCCTTTTTTCAGGTTTTTAATTAAATTGAATTTTTCAACAAAGTTATATTGATGGCAAGCTATAAAATCAGCTCTAGTTATTAAATAAGTAGAATATATTGGTTGAGGTCCAAAGCGCAAGTGAGAAATTGTCATCGCACCTGCTTTTTTAGAATCATAAACAAAATAACCTTGTACGTGATTATCTGTTGTTTCTCCAATAATTTTAATTGAGTTTTTATTAGCTCCAACAGTTCCATCAGAACCTAACCCGTAGAACATACAGTTTTTAGTAGTTTGATCTGTTTTAAATTCTGGGTCGTATGAAATACTTTTGTTTGTTACATCATCGTTAATTCCAACAGTAAAATGATTCATTGGTTTTTCTTTTCCAATTTCATCAAATACACCTTTAACCATGGCAGGAGTAAATTCTTTTGAAGACAGACCATATCTGCCTGAAAATATTTTAGGCATTGTAACTGCACTTTCAACAAATGAAGTAACTACATCAAGATATAAAGGATCTCCAACACTACCAGGTTCTTTTGTTCTATCTAAAACAACAACTTTATTAACTGTTTTAGGTAACTTATCGATAAAATCTTGAATAGAGAATGGACGGTATAAGCGTACAAATAAAGCACCTACTTTTTCGCCATTGGCTACTAATGCATCAATAGTTTCACGAACAGCTCCTTGTCCAGAACCCATAATAACCATTACTTTCTCTGCCTCTGGATGACCGATATAATAGTTTAAACTGTATCTACGTCCTGTATGTTGGTAGAATTCATCCATTACATCCTGAACAATTCCAGGTACTTTTTCATAATATGGATTTGACGCTTCTCTTGCTTGGAAAAACACGTCAGGGTTTTGTGCTGTTCCTCTTAATACGGGAGCATCAGGATCTAATGAGTTCTTTCTAAATTCTAAAATTTTATCCTCTGGCATCATCGCTTTAATGATTTCATCTGGAATTGAATCAATTTTAGAAATTTCATGTGAGGTTCTAAATCCGTCAAAGATATTCATAAACGGCACTCTAGAACGCAATGTAGCTACCTGTGAAATTAATGCAAAATCCATCGCTTCTTGAACAGAACCACCAAACAACATTGCATAACCTGTTTGTCTAGCCGACATTACATCTGAATGATCACCAAAAATTGACAGAGCATGAGTAGCTAATGTTCTAGCGGATATATGTATAACATGTGGCAGTAATTCACCAGCCATTTTATACATATTGGGTATCATTAATAATAATCCTTGAGATGCTGTAAATGTTGATGTTAATGCTCCAGCTTGTAAAGAACCGTGAACTGCTCCAGCAGCACCTCCCTCACTTTGCATTTCAACGATACGTGGTACATTACCCCAAATATTTTTCTTGCCTTTTGAACTTAATAATTCGGCATACTCTCCCATAGGGGATGAGGGAGTAATTGGATAAATAGCACATACCTCATTTGTTTTGTGTGCAATTAGACCTACTGCCTCATTTGCATCACAAATTAATTTTGGAAACGTTTTTTTCATAATTTACCTTTAATTTTTTCCTTACAAGTTATAGTTTTAATTAATGTTTTTTTCCTAGATTAGGAATATTTGAATGTCAAAACTCACAATTTTTAAGAGTACATCATTCAATATGCAAAATTAATATAAAATATTTAAAATTATATGACATATGTCATTAGTCTACGAAAATAAAAATTCATAATTTTCGTAAAATAATAAAGCTGTTAAATTGATATTAATTATTGAATTTTTTAAAAATAAATTTAAGGTTAAATTAAATTTATGACGTTTTATTTTAAATATTCGTTATAAAAATTATTTACTTAAATACATTTTTCTTCTGGAATAAAGTTCGTAAAATTGATCATCTTTTAGACTATCAATAAAAAGAATACTTTCACCAGTCGATTTCATTTCTGGACCCAATTTCTTATTAACATTTGGAAATTTATTGAATGAAAATACGGGCTGTTTTATAGCAAAACCTTTTAACTGAGGTTTAAAATTAAAGTCGGTTACTTTATTTATACCTAACATTACTTTGGTTGCGTAATTTACATACGGTTCTTTATATGCTTTACATATAAAAGGAACGGTTCTTGAGGCTCTTGGGTTTGCCTCTATAATATAAACTGAATCATCTTTAATAGCAAATTGAATATTTATCAATCCAACTGTTTTTAATGCAAGTGCAATTTTTTTAGTATGATCTTTTATCTGCTGCATTACAAATTCTCCTAAATTAAATGGAGGTAAAGTTGCGTTTGAATCTCCTGAGTGAACACCACATGGCTCAATATGTTCCATAATACCAATGATATAGACATTTTCTCCATCACAAATTGCATCAGCTTCTGCTTCAATAGCTCCATCTAAGTAATGATCTAATAACAGTTTATTATTCGGAATTGAACGCAGTAAATCAACTACATGTTCTTCTAATTCTTGTTTATTGATAACAATTTTCATTCCTTGACCTCCCAATACATATGAAGGTCTTACAAGAATTGGAAAATGTAATTTGTCTGCTACAGCAATTGCTTCTTCTGCAGAAGTTGCAATATCGAATTCTGGATACGGTATATTTAATTTTTTTAACAACTCTGAAAAACGACCTCTGTCTTCTGCTAAATCTAATGATTCAAAATCAGTACCTATTATTTTGATTCCGTATTTACTCAATTTTTCAGCCAGTTTTAAAGCTGTTTGTCCTCCTAATTGAACAATAACACCTTCTGGATTTTCATGTAAAATGATGTCATAAATATGTTCCCAAAATACTGGTTCGAAATAAAGTTTGTCTGCTGTATCGAAATCAGTTGAAACTGTTTCCGGATTACAATTAATCATTATGGTTTCAAATCCACATTCTTTTGCAGCTAAAACCCCATGCACACAACTGTAATCAAATTCAATTCCTTGTCCAATTCTGTTTGGTCCGGAGCCTAATACAACTATTTTTTTCTTATCAGAAACAACACTATCATTTTTAGGTTGAACTACATCATTATAACACACATTATTTTCAAATGTTGAATAATAATAAGGTGTTTGGGCTTTAAATTCTGCAGCACAGGTATCAACCAACTTGTAAATTCGTTTTATGTCTAAATCATTTCTTCTTTTAAAAACTTCACTTTCCCAACAATTTAACATATGAGCAATTTGTCGATCCGCAAATCCTTTTTGCTTAGCTTCTAACAGCAGCTCTTTTGGAAGTGTTTTCAAATTATATGAAGCAATTTTACTTTCTAATAAGTATAAATCTTCATATTGTTTTAAAAACCACATATCTATTTTAGTGATTTCATGTATTCTACTTAACGGAATTCCTAATTGAATTGCATTGTAAATTATAAATACCCTATCCCAACTAGGATTTTTTAATTTATCAATAATTACTTCATAATTGTTGTAGCTTTTTCCATCAGCCCCAATTCCATTTCGTTTAATTTCTAAAGATTGTGTTGCTTTTTGCAGTGCTTCTTGAAACGATCTACCAATTCCCATTACCTCTCCAACTGATTTCATTTGCAATCCGATTGTTCTGTCAGATCCTTCAAATTTGTCAAAATTCCAACGAGGTATTTTTACTATTACATAATCTAAAGTAGGTTCAAAATAAGCTGATGTTGTTTTAGTAATTTGGTTTTTTAATTCATCTAAATGATAACCCAATGCTAACTTTGTTGCAACTTTTGCAATTGGATATCCCGTTGCTTTAGATGCTAACGCAGAAGAGCGCGAAACTCTTGGATTAATTTCAATGGCAACTATATCTTCATTTTCGTCAGGACTAACCGCAAATTGCACATTACATCCTCCGGCAAAGTTTCCGATAGAACGCATCATATGAATTGCTAAATCACGCATTTTTTGATAAGTAGTATCGCTTAACGTCATTGCGGGACACACTGTTATTGAATCTCCAGTATGAATTCCCATTGGATCCATATTCTCAATAGATGCTATGATGATTACATTATCATTTTTATCGCGTAACAACTCTAATTCAAATTCTTTCCAACCCAATAAAGCTTTGTCAATTAATACTTCATGAATTGGTGATGCTTCTAATCCTCTAGTAAGCAATTCATCAAAATCTTCTTTTTTGTATACAACCGATGCACCAGAACCACCCAACGTAAATGAAGGTCTTATTACTAAAGGAAATCCAAATTCCTGAGCTATTTCTTTTCCTTTTAAGTACGAATTTGCAATTTTAGAAGGTGCCATTGGAACGCCAATTTCAATCATCAATTTTCGGAACAATTCTCTATCTTCTGTAATATTAATAGCGTCAATATCAACACCAATTAATTTTACATTATAATCATCCCAAATGCCTTTTTCCTGTGCTTCTATACATAAATTTAAGGCCGTTTGTCCGCCCATTGTTGGTAAAACAGCATCAATTTTATGTTTCTCAAGAATTTCAATAATTGATTTTGTAGTTAAGGGTTTCAAATAAACAACATCGGCCATGGCTGGATCTGTCATAATTGTAGCCGGATTTGAATTGATTAAAACAACTTCAATTCCTTCTTCTTTCATTGATCTAATAGATTGTGATCCAGCATAATCAAACTCACAAGCTTGACCAATCACAATAGGCCCAGAACCTATTATTAAAACCGATTTAATTTGATTGTTTTTTGGCATTTCTTCAGTTTAAATTTAAAAATGATATTTTAAAAAAAAGGTGTTACTAAATTAGTAACACCTCTTATATTTCACAATTATTTCTCATTATTTCTTAGGTCGAGGATCAGATGAAACCGTTAATCTCTTTCTTCCTTTTGCTCTTCTTCTAGCTAATACTTTTCTACCATTGGCAGTAGCCATTCTTTCTCTAAAACCGTGTTTATTTCTTTTTTTTCTTTTCGATGGTTGATACGTTCTTTTCATTTCAAAATATCTTTAAAATCTTCTTATCGTGATTATTAAATTCTTAAGCGAATTTCTTTGCTAAAAGCGTGGGCAAATATACAAAACTTTTATGTTTAACAAATAGTATTTTATAAAATATTTAAATTAAATTGCGTTTTTTGTAATCAATTCACTTTTAATTAATTATACAAATATTTTTTTATTTAAAATCTATAACATTTGTAATATGTTAATTTTTAAGAAACTAAAAAAATAAAATAAGAGCTTGTTGACTTTCTCAATTGTTTGTACTTTTGCCAAAACCTAGCAACATGAAAAAACCTAATTATGTTTTTGTTACAGGTGGTGTTAGTTCCTCTCTTGGAAAAGGAATTATTGCTGCTTCATTAGCAAAACTTCTTCAAGAACGAGGCTACACTGTTACCATTCAAAAATTAGATCCCTATATAAATATAGACCCTGGCACATTAAATCCGTATGAGCATGGAGAATGTTTTGTTACCGACGATGGTGCCGAAACCGATTTGGATTTAGGTCATTATGAGCGGTTTTTAAAT
>JAGXRT010000025.1 GCA_018335575.1 Bacteroidota bacterium
CAAAAAGTGTCCTGAACCAACGGCAGGGTCGCAAATTTTGATGCTGTTTACAATTTGGTTGGCTTCTTTTCGGTCTTCAATTTTGTCGTAAAGTTCTTCAATGTTGTTGCAGTTCCATTTCTTGGCCTCGTTAAATTTTTGAACCACAGCTTTACGAATTGTTTCACGGCACATATACATGGTTATAAAACCAGGAGTAAAAAATGAACCGTCTTTGTAACCGTTTATTTTCTCGAAAATCAATCCGAGAACCGAAGCGTTAATCAAGGTTTTGTTGTCTTCCTGAATTGCTGAACCGCCTTCTGCTCCAAAGTCGTAAGCATCTAAAAACTCAAATAAATATTGAAGAGTAGAAAGGTTGCCTGTCCGTTTTTTGCCTTGCTGGTCTTTCAGCACTGTTTGCGAAAAAATCGGAATGGTTTTATCGTCTTTCAGGTTGCTGATAAACAACGTAAGCTGCTCAATGTCGGTTGGCTCGAAAAGCGAAGAATTGAGGTAAGGCACTTTCTCAAAAATCTGTTGCACATCTTCGTTTCGGTCGTCATACTTACGAGCCAACACCTGAAAAAACAAGCTGTTCAGGTCGTCATAGTTCTTGATTTTGTCAAGATTGAGAAACGAAAATGATTTGTCGCCTTTGTGATAAGTAATGAGTTGGGCTTCCAACAACTTCAAAAACAAAATGCGGTTTATCCAAGTGATGGAAAGTTCAAGAGCAACATTAAAAAGTCGTTCTTGTTGTGTGTTTCCGAATTGGTTTGGCTTCTCCAATCGGTTCAGTTTATCTAAGCTGTCAAGCTGAATAATCGCATCTTCAAGAATTGTCCCTGTGTGGCGTTCACCTGATTTGTTTCGTTCAATCAGTTTTTTGCTTCCTTCTTTGGTTTCTGTCAAGCCTATGATATGCAACAACTCGCTGTAAAAGCGTTTGTCAAGGCTGTTGCTGTCATTGGTAAACGGAAGTTTTAAAAGATGTTCCGGCGAAAGTACTTTGAATAAAGCAATCAACGAATTATCGTCTGCTTTATCGGAATTGCGTAAGGGTTTTTGAAAGTCCTGAATATTGAAGTAGGTAAATTCAATTTCAGAAGTGATGCTGTCAATAAACGGCTCGGCAACTTGCTTGTAGAAAAAGTCTGTTTTGGTGTCTGCCAAACGTCCTGCTTCAAAGTCATTGAATTGCTTTACCAGGTTTTTGTTTTGGGCAAAAAGCCTGTCGAATAGGGTAGCGTCAAATATGAACCATTCGTTTATGTTGGTTGCCACCAAATGTTTTACTTCAAGATTTTTGTGTGTAATTCTTTCTCGTAGGTAATACAACACTAATTCCTGAATCGCTTTTACGTTCAGTTTTTTTGTTGTAATCATTTGCTCACCCGTTTGTTTATTTATTTTGGTGTTCGCGAATGCCTGCGGCATTTCAGATTTGTTGGTCGGTTTTTTCGCTTCGAGAATTACACCAACTGTCGCGTTTGCATTTTGTCCGTTATGAATAACAAGGTCGTTTCTACCTTTCGTATTTATAAAATGATTTGGGTCGTAATAGGTTTTCTTTAAAAAGTCGGAAACTAAGTTTTTATGAAACTCTTCGCTTTCTGTGTCGTTTGTTCTGTCGAGTAACGTAATGAGATTGGTCTTGAAACCTTCAATTTCAGTCCTGTTCGGTTTTACTTTCAAAAAGGCTTTGTTTAGTGCCTTTCGGGGTTTCAATTCTTTTAAATTGTTCACAGTCGTTATTGTTTTTTATTTGTGTTCACGAATCCGCAAGCGGATTTCATAAACAAATTATATTTTCTATTTCAGCTGGTTAAGATACGTTTTTCGGTCGGAACGGTATTCGTTCATTGGCAAAAAATGGCACTTTTGCAAGCTGAAGCATCGGCTTGTGTGTTGGAGCTTACAAATGTGCAGTTTTGTGGGAGGGCTGTTCATTACTTATAATTCAATTTTTTAAGCCTTCGTTGTACTTCTCTTTCCACCTAATCAAAATTAGGCAGTTCTTTTATTTGTTCGTTCATGGAGCTTTTCCATCTGCCTTTGTATTGAGGAATTCGTTCTGCCAGTTTATTAGGAAAATCGGAAAATAATAAATTTTTACTATTGCATTTAGCTGCCAATTCATTTTCAAAAAATTCAATTTCCATTTCATGAACTTCCAATAAATACCAAATATCGTAAAAATCCCTTGCCTGCATCCGTTGCATTACTGATCGCATTTTCTCAACCAATACTTCTTCCAAAGCATAACACAAAAGTTGGTGCTTTTCTAAATCTGAATAGCTTATAATAACATAACTTAGAGCAGCATCAAATACTAATTGTTCACTACGAGAAATATCTACTTTAACTTTTTTGTTATTACCTTGACCCCCAAGTGGACCAATGTAACTAATGTAAAAATTGACACCTCCATCTTCGTGTTCATTATTATCGATGAAATCAAGTGGAATATTCGCTTCCTCTTTAATAAATTCAAAGGCTTCCCTGAACCATGAAAAAATTTGGTCGTTACTAATTGTATCGTTTAGTAAGGTAAAATCAAGGTCTTCTGAATAACGATAATCTTTAAAATATACTTTCTTCAATACAGTTCCGCCTTTAAATACGATTGATTTTGAAAGTTTCGAATGTTTGGAAATGCCAAATAGAATCCACGAAAGGATGTAATCCTTTTCTATTTGTTGGTCACGAACCCCAACGGCATTAGCCTTTTGCTGTATTTCACCCGGTTTAATCATGTATAAATTGCAGCTATAATGGTTTTGGTTTCTAAATTTTGCTGTATACTCCAGCGACTTAATCGCTTTCCACTTTTTGGTAATTCGGTATCGAGTAACACGTAAGAGGTGGATTTTAGTTTTTGTAAGTCATCAATTATATGCGTTTTGATATCTAGTAATTCGAGTAAAAAACCAAGTCGTTTTATCACAGCTTGTGAATCAAATTTCTTAGCATAATCAAGAAGTGTATCGTATTTAATTTTGTCTTTTGAAGTGTAAATTGCTTTTGTCACTTCAACAATTCCGCCTGCATAATCAGGTTTGAACAAGCAGTCAATAATCGTTTTTTCCAAGTCGGAGCAACGTACTCTATTGAAACTGTCAATCCAAATTTTTTTTGACCCAAAAAAATGCTTTTCGTTGTGATATATAAATTGAAAAGGTACTTCTTTTATTTTAATTTCCGATGGCCGTATTTGTTTTGATACTACAATTTGCTCTTTCAGAGAGGGTTGTGTAATAAGATTATGGATTTGTAAAGCAGAATAATAACCGATGTAGTGATCAATATTATTTACTAAATACTCTGCTATCAAGTGCCAGTCTGGCATAAATTTTTTTGGATCTTGTTCATATGGAATTAAATAATATAAACCTTTTTTTAACCGCATTAATAAACCACGTTTAGTCATATCACTTAATAACTTTTTAACCGCATCATCACTTGTATCCTCAAAGATGTCTTTTACATCTGTGATTTCAAAACACCGCTGACCTTTATTATTAAAGTGTTTTAATAAATCGCTTGATTGCGAAGAAATATTTTTATTATTCATAGTATTAAAGTGAGCTAAAAACTCACTACAATGATACAAAATATAATCATTACTTGTTTTTGGCTTATGAAAAAGTTTTTAGCAATTTTTTAAATAATCCGCTTAAATATACAATTATTAACTTATAAAATTAAAAATAAAGTTTAACTAATTTGAACTTTCATCTTTTATCTTCTGTATCCTTATCAAACGCGATGAGGTTGCACATGGCACGGAGTCTAGAGCGGACGCGGTTGCCATAGTAGTCTTCGAGCTCGTGGGCTGAGAGGTTGGTGGTGATGTGGGTCATAAAGCCGTTGTTGACAAACATATCATACCTTGAGAGTAAGATTTCGGCCATGACGTTGCATTCGTTACCGAAGTACTTCAGGGTGCGTTCTGTGCCGAGGTCGTCAAAACCAATATGCCTTTTGGTGTAGGCGTTGGGGATGCCTTTGGTATAGCGGTGGATGACTTCATAGCCGTCCTGGATGAACTCCAAACTGACTTCGCGGCTTGGAATGAACAAAAATTTATGATGATCGGACAGGAGCTTCATCAAGGTTAGGATGGTGGTTTTTCCACAGCCCACCGGTCCGGATAGCATGATGCCTTTTTTGAGGTCGATGTTATGCTCTTTTGCTTTTTCTTGGTTGGCAGTAAAGTAGTACATCAGTTTTTTGAGTACATGGAAGTCTTTTTGGTGGAACCGGAACTGTGGTCCGAATTTCTTTTTGCCTTCGTGTTCGAGGTATTTGAGGAGGTGTGGGTAGTTGTAGTTCATAAGGTAGAATTTAGATTTTTGAATTTAGAATTGTTGGAAGCTATAAGCTGTTGTGTGTTGTCTGTTGTGTGTTTTTTTCTTTATTCATTTTTTGCTTGTCCAAAAAGTATTCTTCTATTCTTTTGTCTTGAAACAAAAGAACCAAAAATTCAAGACTCCTTTTGAAAGTTTAGAAAATCTACGGAATGACCCACCACCGATAAAAAGAACTCGCTACGCTCAAACAACTTTTTATCGTTAGGCACTTGCCCTGCTTCCTCGATTTTTACAACTTTAAAAAGATGTCGTTGTTTTTCTAATTTCATGATTTAGTAATTATTCATTTTTTGTATTTCTCTTTTATTTTACAAGGGTTCTGAGTAGTCTTTATCGGTTTTGACGTGTAAATGGCCGGCACGTGGTTTGTTGTCTTTGGGACGGTAATCGACCGAGTTGAGGATCCAGTTTCTTGCTGAAGCGTGCCAGTCTTTCATTTGAGTTTTTCCCCCTACCAGCCAACCGTTGGAGCTGTAATAGTTGTAAAAGCGCTCGGCTTCTTCTTTGGAGTTATTTTTTTCTATGAAAAACAATGCGATTTCATCAAGTGTGGGTGCCACAAAAATTTTGCGCGGCGCGGTTTCTGGTTTCCCTTTTTTTGAAGCATTTTTTTTTAAATTATCTTCTATAGATATATTATTATGTTTATATGTTTTATTATTTTTATTATATATATATACCTCACCATTCTGTTCATCATTTTTTGATTTTCTGATTGATGAGGTTGCAGATTTTTTCTTGTTGGATGTTAACACCTGCATAAAGATGGAAGTTCCAGTATAGGGATTGTACGAAGGTAAGTATGTTAGTAAACGGTGACGTTGCAGGTCTTTCATGACTTTATAGTAGGTTGTAATGGAATTGATTTTAGCTTTTTCCATGAGGTCATCACGGATGATACCCAAGGGGTTTTTAAATCTGTTTTTATTCCAATGCCGAAACAAGGCCATGTATAAAGCGATGTGTACCGGTTTTAATTCTTCTGTGTGATCTAATATTTTAAAAGCCTCGTTTAAATGATTGATGAAGTTCATGTGTTAGCGTTTTAGTTGGTTAGTTTTCATTAATTGTTCTATTTCATCTACATTAAAATAGGTTATTGCCCCAATTTTAATGGGTTTTAATAAGCCTTTATCCTTGAGCTTGGTAAAGGTGTTGGGTGAGATTTTAAGTAGTTTTCGTACTTCTGAAGCTTTGAGCCATTTATATACTAATGGCTCTTTAGGTTGTGTTTCTAAAATGTGCTGAAGGATACGGTCGGTTGCCTGGTTTAAATCTTCTTTAGTGACCAGCTGATTAGCTGTTAGGTAGGTTGGTTTTGAGTGTTCCATGAGATTAGTTGTTAGATGTTGACTAATTTCACCAGGAAAAATGACAAAAAAAGGGTGAGTGGGTCGATATGGCCTGTTTTTGTTAATAAATCG
>JAGXRT010000026.1 GCA_018335575.1 Bacteroidota bacterium
AAGCCACAGATAGCCACGCTACGCTCGCTATGACGAAATAGAACTCAGTCTTCAGTTATAAATAGTTTAACGAAAAAATAAACTAGGCAATGATAATTAAGCGTTTTATTGTTTAACCTAAATTTGAACCAAACCATAAGTAGTCATTGCGAGGAATGCCATGACGAAGCAAGCTTTCGAATGAATCAATAAAGCCACAGATAGCCACGCTACGCTCGCTATGACGGAAAATATAGAAAAGTGAAACGCACGTTGAAATGTTAGTTTTTATCGGTAGCTTTCAGCAATAGGCCTATCGCTTCCTCGAATTTTTCCAGTGTAAATTGTCTGGACCAAGTTATTGCCTGTTTGCTCTTTTGTTTATAGGTGGTTGGATTGTTTATCAGTTTTTCGATTTCAGAAACTATGCTGTTTATTTCCGTATTTACCAAAACTCCTCGGTTTCCCTGATCCAGCATCATGGGTACGCAGGAAACGGAAGTAGCCAGCGGCACACAGCCCCAGGCCATGGCTTCGGCGATGGCTTTGGGCCAGCCTTCGGATTTGGAGAAAAACAATAACGTATGCGCCTTTTGGTAGGCTTTTATCAATACATCTTTAGCTACATTTCCTTTTAAACTGATAACTTGCTGCAGGTTGTAATCGAGCACAAAGTTTTCAATGGCATGCCGTTCTGGACCATCTCCGTAATAGGTCAGTTGCACCTTATACCCTTGTTCATAAAGTTTTTGAACCACTTTTGCTGCTAAGAGTGGTCGTTTGTTGGCCGTTAAGGTCCCCACAAAAATACACTTTATTTGATCTTCAATTGATTTATCTATTCTCACATTTTCAAATTCAGTGGCATTATAGGTGGCTGTAAAAAAGGCTTTTACATTTTTGGACTGGTTTGGCCATTCGCCATACACCAATACCTGCATGTTTTTGGTGAGCCAAGTATTGCTGAGGATCCATTTTTGCATGCGGTATGAAAAGGGTTGTTTTGACTTAGGGTCCCAGTTACCGGCGTATTTGGCTGTTTTTGGTTTGTGTGGAAACAGTATTTGTATTATTGCTCCCAACAAGCCCATATTGCCAGGACAGCGCAGGTGGATGTGATCGGATGCTCGCATGGCATTGTATAAAAGCACAACATTATTAATTATAGACGATAGCGAATGAAAAAAATACTTGGTCTTTTTAGTTAATTCTGTTAACTCAATAAAACTATTTTCAAATGGTAATTCTCTAATCAGTAATCCATTTGGGGAATTCCATATTGGACATGCAAATTGTACATCATCTACCTGTTTAGCCCATAAAACTAATTCTTCTACATACGGTCCATATGCGTACCTTTTACCTTTAATTAAGATTATGGGCGCTGATGAAATAATCAAGATTTTCATTAAACGTATCCTATTGATCCATTATCACTAATTTTTACTGCAGGCACCCCCATCATAACACTATTCATTTCAACATCCTTAATTATCAGTGAATTTGCTGCAATCAACACATTGTCTTCTACCTTTATTTTACCGATAATTACTGCATTTACTCCCAAATAAACATTATCACCGATAATTGGCACTCCTCTTTTCGAATTGCGACCAGAGACTCCAATTGTGACTCCCTGTGAAATATTGCAATTATTTCCAATACTTGAATTGGCATTAATAATAATATTACCAAAATGTCCAATATACAGTGAATGTCCAATCTGTACGGAAGCCGGTATACTTATTCCTGTAGACAATTCTATTAATTTTTGCCAAATCAAACATAATACTAATAGCAATTGCCTTAAAACGGGTAAATTAACGTTTCTAAAAATAAAATTGGCTATTCTGTACTGCATACTGGCCCAAAATCCCTGGGTTAAAAATAAAATAGACAAAAAATTACTGCCGTATTTTTTATATTTTTTATAATCTGAATAAATTAATTGAAAAACATTCATGACTAACTGAAACTTGATAATGTAAATATACCTTTTCTCAATTAAAAAAAATATTGAAGCTCTAATAAATGGAATTTATTAAATTATTACTTCAAAATTTCATTTTTATCAGGGATAGTATTTATTGAATCTTAGGTTTTGATAACCACAAACTCAACCAGCCGGTTTTTCTTCCTATGGTTTCTTTAAATGCCTGTATGCGGTTGGGTCCAGTGAATGCATTGGTCAGGCGAATCAGCAGCAAGAGCAACATAATACAATGCCATTTTAATTTTGCATTAAAAGTAGGATTTGGGTATCGCAACCTCCACACATACCAACCGTTGCGCACCACCATTTTTCCGTAGCGATAGGCATTGGGTCTGCCACTTTCTTCGTGCTCATGGTACAATTGTGCAGCAGTGTTTACATACAGCTCCCCTTCAGCTCCAATCCGCAAGCAAAAATCCATGTCTTCGTAGAGTCCATAACCTTCAAAATATTCTGAAAAATGATGTTTTTCAAAAACTTTTTTTCGGTAGGATGAAACACCGCCCATAAAAAATTCCACCGAGTATATCTTCTTCGATGGCGGTAAAAACCCAATAGACAAGCCGTTTCCAAATTCAGGCATGTAACCCGGTTGAAGGTTACTTAACAAGCCTAATCGTTTGCGGAGGACGTTACGGGCTCCCAAGTGTCTGGTGAATCCGTCCATTTCAAACTCTTGTAGGTTTGTCAGTTTTCCATTGCTGGGTTTCCACACCCCATCCCTAATATAACCTCCTACTGCAATTGCCTTGGGATATTTTTGGTAGGTATTTATGAGTTCTTCAAAATAATTGGGTTGTAAAACAGTATCATCGTCTAAAAAACACACGATTTCAGACGATTGATCTATCATAGAAATCCCCAGATTGCGTTGTTTGGTAAGTCCTCGTTGGGAATCGTTTGCTTTTACATAGGTTATCTTAAAGTCATAGGTTTGCTGTTCAAGCAATTGTTTCGTTAGGTCGTTTAATGAGCCATCGATTATTAGGGTCTCGCTTGGTAACAGGGTTTGAAGTGCCAGTGAATCCAGTAATTTTTTTAAGGCTTGAGGGCGTTGGTATGTACAGATAATGAGACTAGATTTCATGTAGCTAATTTAAGGGATTTTATTGAGTTCATGAAGATTGATTTAGATTCTGAGCAATGTTTTGGAAGTAGCACTAGAAGATTGTGTAGAACTGTTAGTTAAAAAGATTCAATGCTACAAAACTGAATTAAGGTGCTCGCTATTTTTTTTTATTTAATGTTTAAAACCGCCAGTACTTCCTCCAACTTAAATCCGTAGTATTCACAATATTCCTTAATAGTTACTTTCTGGTGTTTCTCCCGATTTAAGACTTTCTTTAGTTTCTCAATTTCACTACGTGCATAGGAATCGCTTTTATCGGTGAGCAGCCTGATATCACTCGGATAAATAACCAATCGTTTCATTGTATTTTTGTATTTACATTTGAAAAATTAAAAATAAAACATCTTTTACAATGCAATTTTAAAAGTTGTTAACAGCGGTTCGGGCGTCTCCTGAACCTGAATTGCAAAATGATGCAAAATCATTCAAACTTCACCACTCATTTTGATGTATTTTTAAGCTATGTTTCTTTTTTTCAGCGTTTTACCTATTTTTAACCATTGTTAATAACTTTTTAAGTGACCCCTTTTAGTATTTAACTCCCTCTTTTACTGCTATTCAGCACTTATTTATCCTTGACAACTGTGTGTAAATTACACCGGTATTGCCCTTATGTTGCTCTTATGTTGCCCTTTGATTACGCTAATTGGAACATTCAGGGCATACCCAAAAAAATTAACCCCTGTAAACTTCGTACTAAAAGCTGGTTTTCATTTATTTTTGTGCTTTTTCACATAAAGAGCCGTTTTTCAGAAAAAATACCGATTTTCACAAAAAGTGCAATTTTTCACGAAATGTAACGTATTTCTTTTCTGCCACACCCAACAGTAGTATTTCAGGATAGTACCTTCTATTTTTACTTCCTATTCATTTTTTAACCTTATCGATTTATGGGAAAATTAAAAAGTTTTATCAAGTTTGTAGGCACCTTTGATGAATTAAGCTTTTACAAAAGTGCTGATGGATATCTGGTACGCAGCAAGGGTGGTATTGCCAAAGAACGCATTCTTCGTGATCCACAATTTATCCGAACCCGTGAGAATATGAACGAATTTACGTCCTGTGCCAGCAGCGGTCAGTTTATTCGCCGTGCACTTGGTCCGTTATTGCATCAGTCCAAAGATGCCAAACTATCGAGCCGTATGCTGCAACGGTTATATCTGATTAAAAATTGTGATTCCATTAATACACGTGGTTTACGCACTGTACATCAGGGCCTGCAACATCCTATTGGAAAAGCTTTATTGATGGGATTTGATTTCAACCAACAAGCTCCCTTAGGAGCCGTTTTGAAGCAACAAGCTACACTCGATACCGAAACCGGCGCCGTAACGCTTCCTGATTTTATTCCTGCTGCTCAACTTTCTATACCGGAGGGCGCTACCCATGTCACTTTTTGCTCGGTATTTTTACGTTTGAAT
>JAGXRT010000027.1 GCA_018335575.1 Bacteroidota bacterium
ACCGGCTCCGGTTTTACCTAAGGTACCAAATCCATGCGCATCATCTACCAATATTCTGAAATTGTATTTTTCCTTTAATGCTAGAATTTCTTTTAATTTCCCCTGCTCACCACGCATACCAAAAACACCTTCTGTAATTAATAAAATACCACCTCCGGTTTCTTCAGCCAATTTTGCAGCGCGTTGTAAGTTTTTTTCACAACTTTCAACATCATTGTGCATATACGTAAAACGCTTACCGTGATGCAAGCGCACACCATCAATAATACAGGCATGTGAATCAACATCATAAACAATAACATCGTTTTTAGATACCAAAGCGTCTATTATTGATACCATACCTTGATAACCAAAATTTAACAGATAGGCAGCCTCTTTTTGAACAAATGCAGCTAACTCGTTTTCTAGCTGTTCATGCTGATTGGTATGGCCCGACATCATGCGGGCACCCATTGGATACGCCATTCCATATGCAGCAGCAGCATCGGCATCTACTTTTCTTACCTCGGGATGATTGGCTAAGCCTAAATAATCGTTGATACTCCAGTTGATAATTTCTTTTCCTTTAAACTGCATTCTGTTTCCAAGTGGACCTTCTAGTTTTGGAAAAATAAAATACCCTTCTGCTTGTTTTGCCCATTTACCTAACGGGCCTTTATCGGTATAGATTCGTTCAAATAAATCTTTCATGTTAAGTGCTATTATTCGTTAAATTTTATGTGGTACAAATTAACTGTTTTTTTGTTAAATATTAATACTATTCAATATAAACTACGTCTTTTGAGGCAAGCTTTCGGTCTTTTAAAAAACCTTGCTTTTCCATCCAGGCATCACTGTATACTTTACTCATATAACGCGATCCGTGATCAGGTAAAATGGCTACCACCACACTATGCATATCAAAATAACCTTGTGCGGCGTATTGTTTAATAGCCTGTATAACCGCTCCGCTCGTATATCCAGCAAATATCCCCTCTGTTAAAGCCAGTTCGCGGGTGGTAAACGCACTGTCTTCATCAGTTACTTTTTCAAATACATCAATTATGTTAAAATCAGTGGCAGTAGGTATTAAATTTTTTCCCAATCCTTCAATTTGATATGAATAAATTTCGTTTTCATCAAATTCACCAGTTTCATGGTATTTTTTTAAGACTGATCCATAGGCATCAACGGCCAATATTTTAATAGCCGGATTCTTTTCCTTTAAAAACCGAGCTGTGCCGGATATGGTACCTCCGGTTCCACTCGCAGCCACTAAATGCGTAATTGCTCCAGCCGTTTGCTCCCAGATTTCAGGACCTGTAGTGGAGTAATGCGCTTCCGTATTTAAGGCATTAAAATACTGATTTATGTAAATGGAATTGGGTGTTTCTTTATGCAATCGTTTAGCTACTTCATAATAAGAACGTGGATCATCTGCTGCTACACTGGCAGGACACACATAGACCTTGGCACCCATGGCTTTTAAAATGTCAATCTTATCAGGTGATGATTTTGAACTTACAGCCAAAATACAATCGTAACCTTTAATAATAGCCGCCATAGCTATACTAAAGCCGGTATTTCCCGATGTGGTTTCAACTATTGTGCTACCGGGTTTTAACAGCCCTTTTTGTTCTGCGTTTTCTATGATATGCAGGGCTATGCGATCTTTCATGGAGTTTCCCGGATTAAAGGACTCCAACTTTGCTAAATAGGTTCCAGGTAAATTTTCTGTTATTTTATTTAATTTAACTACAGGTGTATTTCCAATCAATGCTAATAAATTGGAATAAATTTTTGTGTGCATTTTTTTAGGTATTCTACTTTTTAATATTCTCTAAATCGAACAAGAATGCGTAATCAGTTGCAACTTCTTTTAAGGCATCAAACCTTCCCGAAGCGCCTCCGTGACCAGCCTCCATATTGGTTTTTAATAGCAATATATTTTTATCAGTTTTAAATTCACGCAATTTAGCTACCCATTTGGCAGGTTCAAAATACTGTACTTGAGAATCATGTAAACCGGTAGTTACCAACATATGCGGATAATTCTGAGCCTTTACATTGTCGTATGGTGAATATGATTTCATATATTCATAATATACTTTTTGATTCGGATTTCCCCATTCATCATATTCTGCCGTTGTTAAAGGTATGGAATCATCCAACATGGTGGTAACGACATCTACAAAAGCAACATCAGCTATAACTCCGTTAAATAATTCTGGATTCATGTTTACTACAGCACCCATTAACAAACCGCCTGCTGAACCTCCCATAGCATACAGATGCTTGCTTGAAGTGTATTTTTTTGCAATTAAGTATTGGGCGCAATCGATAAAATCGGTAAATGTATTCTTTTTGTTAAGCAACTTACCATCTTCATACCAGGCACGTCCAAGGTACTCGCCTCCTCTGATGTGAGCAATGGCATATATAAATCCTCGATCCAGTAAACTTAGCCTGTTGGTACTAAAGTTAGGATCTACCGTATATCCATACGAACCATAACCGTATAACAATAAAGGCGTTTTACTTGATAATTTGGTGTCTTTATGACGTACCAAAGATATGGCAACTTTTTTACCATCGCGTGCAGTAGCCCACAAGCGTTCACTGACGTAATTAACTTTATCAAATTTGCCACCCAGCACTTCCTGTTCTTTTTTAACTTCTTTAGCTTTTGAAATCATATCAAAATCAATTACTGAAGTAGGTGTAGTAAGCGAATTGTAGCTGTATCTCAAAACATTGGTATCAAACTCAGGATTGTAGTATACACTGGCCGAATACGTCTCTTCCTCAAACGGCAAATAGTAATCGCTTGTCCCCTCCCAACCTATAATCCTAATTTTATTTAATCCGTTACTGCGTTCTTCCAATACAAGGAAATTTTTAAATAGTGACATATCCTCAAGCAACACATCATCTCTATGTGGAATAACATCCTTCCAATTTTCTTTAGCAGTTGCTGTTTCTGGTGTTTTCATCACCTTAAAGTTTTTAGCACCTTGATAATTGGTAAGTATGTAAAAATCATCATTATAATGCTCTACGCTGTATTCTAAATCACGTTCACGTTTTTGAATTAATTTAAATTTTCCGTTAGGATTATTGGCATCTAGGTATTGATATTCTGTTGATAAGGTACTAAAGGAAGCAATAATGATATACTTTTCTGATTTTGTTTTTCCTACAGTAGTACCAAATGTAGCATCTTTTTCTTCGTAAATGAGCACATCTTTTGAAGCATCAGTTCCGAGTATATGTTTGTAAATTTGAAAACTACGTAAGGTTTTTTTATCATTTTTAGTATAATAAACCGTTTTATTATCGTTGGCCCAAGTGGCGCCACCACTGGTATTTTCAATTTTTTCAGGATAAAGTTGGCCGGTTTCTAAATTCTTAAATTGCAAATCGTATTGGCGTCTGCTAACTTTATCAACACTAAATGCTGCTAGTTTATTATTCGGACTTACAGAAATGCCGCCTAATTTATAGTATTCAAATCCTTTGGCCATTTCATTCACATTAAAAAGGATTTCTTCTGCAGCTTTTAAATCGCCTTTTTTACGTGAAAATATGGGGTATTGATTACCTTTTTCAAACCGTGTAATATAATAATAGCCATTTTTAAAATATGGCACACTTTCATCATCCTCCTTAATACGCGATTTTAATTCCTCAAAAAGCGATTGTTGAAATGCCTTGGTATGCTTAGTTATGGTATCGTAATAAGCATTTTCTGCAGTTAAATAGGCCAATACTTCTTGATTTTCACGCTCGTTTAACCAATAGTAATTATCAATTCGTATGTCGCCATGGATTTCTAGTTTCTTTTCAATTTTAGCAGCTTTGGGTGGTTCTATAGTTGTATCCATATTGTTTTTTTGATTACACGATGAAATGCCAAAAATAAGGGTAATTGCTAAACAAAGTGACATTTTTTTCATGGTTCTATTTTTTAAAATTAGTAATAGTTTATATAAAAGTATGAATTTACATTGAAGAATTAAGTATAAAAAGTATCATTAAAACCAATTAAATACAATTTCTCCTCTGCTCTGGTGATTGCAGTATATAACCATCGAACAAATTCGGGTTGATCCAGGCTTGCCAGATACGGTTGTTCAACAAAAACACTTTTCCACTGCCCTCCTTGCGATTTGTGACAAGTTACGGCGTACGAAAACTTTACTTGCAGCGCATTGTAATATTTATCGTTTTTAATGGCTT
>JAGXRT010000028.1 GCA_018335575.1 Bacteroidota bacterium
CGCTTGCATCAGTAACAGGAATTCCGTCAATTAAAATTAATAATTGATGACTCCTTCCACCTCTAACATAGTATCCTAAGTTTTTTCCTGCAGCATTTTGAGAGCCGTTTATTTCGATACCTGTAATTTGAGTTAATAAACTTGCAACTGTTTGAAAAGGAAGCTTCTCTAAGGTGCTCTGATCAATATTTACAACAGAACGACCAGTATTCTCTATTTTAACAGGAAATTTACTGGCTACCACAACTACTTCTGTTAATTCGTTAATTTTATCATTTGTTGCATCTTGTGCAACTAATGACATGGTAAAAATGCTTGTTACGTTAATAATAACTAAAGTGATAAAATTTTTCATCAAACTGATATTTTTTTTGATGTTACTAATTAAATCAGGTGAAATGAAGTACAGAAAATCCGTACTCAAACCTTTCTCCCGAAAGTTTGAACTACTCTGATTGTGGCAGGTCTCCTGGCTTATCAAGGTTGTTACTACCTTCCCATTCTTACAAACAGTGGTTTAAGAATGTAACAACTTTTTAATTGATTTACAGTTGCGGGAACAGCTTTAGTATTGCACTAAATTCCCTTTTAATTCATGCTTTGAAGCGTTGAAACCAAAATCGATACAAATATAATACTTTAATTTTTTTAATACTTAAAATAGTTTTTAATATATTCGTAAAAAACAATTATTATATTTATAAATTGTTAATACATTAATTATCAGCACTATATTAAATAAAAATGAGAATAGAATCAGATGTAAAATTGGGATTTAAAGATGTTATGATTCGCCCTAAACGATCTACACTTAACTCGCGATCACAAGTTTCCTTAATTCGTAAATTTCAATTCTTGCATACCCAAACTGTATGGGAGGGAATTCCTATAATGGCTGCAAATATGGATACCGTTGGTACGTTTGCCATGGCAAAAAAGTTGGCAGAATACCAGCTGTTTACGGCAATTCATAAACACTATACCCTTAGTCAATGGAAATCTTTTATGAATTCTATAGATGAGAAAGTATTAAACAATGTTTCTATAAGTACAGGTACTGGTAAAAAAGATGAAGACAAACTTGCTCAGTTGTTAGGGGAATTTCCTGAGTTAAAATTTATTTGTATTGATGTAGCCAACGGATATTCTGAACATTTTGTGGAGTTTGTTAAACGTACCAGAGAAAAATATCCTACTAAAGTCATCATTGCCGGAAATGTTGTTACTGGTGAAATGGTTGAAGAGCTTTTATTATCAGGAGCAGATATAGTAAAAGTTGGAATTGGACCAGGTTCAGTATGTACAACACGCGTTAAAACAGGTGTTGGATATCCACAATTATCAGCAATTATTGAATGTGCCGATGCTGCTCATGGACTGGGTGGACAAATTATTTCAGACGGTGGATGTACAGTTCCTGGCGATGTAGCTAAAGCATTTGGAGGAGGAGCTGATTTTGTAATGTTAGGAGGAATGTTTTCTGGACATGAAGAAAGTGGTGGACAAATTGTAGAAGAAAACGGTATGAAATATAAATTATTTTATGGCATGAGTTCTGAAACTGCCATGAAAAAACACGTGGGCAGTATCGCAGAATATAGAGCATCGGAAGGAAAAACCGTAAAAGTCCCGTTTAAAGGTCATGTAGAAAATACTGTACAAGATATATTGGGTGGTATTCGATCTACTTGTACTTATGTTGGTGCTGCTCATCTAAAAGAGCTAACAAAACGTACAACGTTTATTAGGGTGCAAGAACAACATAATCAAATCTATACCGAATAAAAAGTAGCCGTTTCAACGGCTATTTTAAATTATAGGGTCTATGAAATATTTTATTCTAATACATTTACCATTATTGATTTTATTTGCAGGCTGCAATCAGAAAAGTATTAATAAAATTGAAGGAGCTAAGGAAATAGAAAATAGTATCAAATATGCTAAAAATATTGAGGTTTATGAGTATTTTGAGTATACACAACTATTGATTAAAAACCAGTTAAACAACCAACATCAGTCTTATTTTTTAGTTGATAAAAATAAACCAGTTCCTAAAATTTTAAATGGCGAAAAAATTATAAAAACTCCTATAAACAATATTGTTGTAACAAGCACAACACATGTAGCCATGCTCGAATTGCTCAATCTGCAAGATAACTTAATAGCATTTCCACAAACACATTTCATTTCATCTGAAAAAACAAGAGAGCGCATAACCAAAGGTATTGTAAAGGAACTAGGGAATGTTCAACAAATGAATACTGAAATCTTATTAACAATAAAACCTGATGTTATAGTTTCATTTGAAATAACAGGTACTAACAAAGTTTTAAAAGAACTCGAACGTAAAGGCTATTCTATAATTGTTAATAACGATTGGTTAGAAGAAACACCTTTAGGAAGGGCTGAATGGTTATTGCTATATGGATATTTATTTAACCAAAAAATGAAGGCATTGCAGATTTTTAATTCAATTGAAAATAATTACAACAAAGCTAAAATGATAGCTGCAAAAGCTGTTCAAAAACCAAAAGTTTTATCGGGTATTATTTTTAACGATGTTTGGAATATGCCCGCAGGTAATAGCTTTGAAGCAGCATTGTTAAAAGATGCAAATACCCATTATATTTGGTGTGAAACGGATGGAACAGGTAGTTTATTGTTAAATGTTGAAACCGTAATAGAAAAGGGTCAACAAGCAGATTTCTGGATAAATCCTGGTATTTATACCAGTCATTCAGATTTAAGTCAAAGCAATAAAATTTATACGCATTTTAAGCCATTTACAAATAAACAGATATACAGTTATGCACATTTAAGAGGTGTTACAGGTGGGTATAAATACTTTGAAACGGCCCCTACCCGACCTGATTTAGTTTTAAAAGATTTAATAAAAATAGCGCATCCAGAACTGATGCGCCATTATGACTTTTCATTTTATAAAAAATTAGAATAACTCTTATCCTTTTTTCAATGCGATTTTAATTCTTTCTGGTGTAATCGGCATTTGAGTTACACGCGCACCTGATGCATGAAAAACAGCATTGGCAATAGCACCACCAACACAAATAATGGCAGGTTCTCCTCCACCTTGAGGTGGCGATTCCATGTCATCAATAAATACAGCATCTATTTTT
>JAGXRT010000029.1 GCA_018335575.1 Bacteroidota bacterium
ACTCATTTTAGTTGACGTACAAAACAATGGTGTTTTTGTGGCTCAACCCGATTTGTATATTGAACTATTTAACAAAGAGGGCGTTCGTATTAAAAGAGATGAAGTACGGCTTAAAAAGGTATATCCCAATTCGTGTAAATTATTCAGTTTTGATGTAACAGATATACCCCCTGGCTCTTATACTGCAACAATAGCCGCCGACAACAATCAAAATATTTTGGTAATTGATGTTGAATTTGAAAAGAAATAACGATTGACTTTTAATAATTATTGATTGATTCTCTTTTTAAAAGATATAGCAAATTACAATAGTACAGCACTTAATTTAAGGATAAGGAATGTTATTTTCTTTTTTATAGTTTTTTGCAATTCAGCAATTGTTGCTCAGACCAATCCATATCAAGTAAGTTTTCCACAACCTTTAAAAAATTTAACACCCGATAAGATTTATACGCTGGTAGTTGAAATTAAAAACAATCAAGATAAAGAGAGCAGTATCCAATGCCAACTTGAGATACCCTTAGAGTTTCAAGCACATCTGTTAACTAAAAAACTGACTTTTAAAGCAAATGAAAAAAAAATTGTATTGTTTACCTTTAAAGTTGGAAAAAATGTACTGGCTAATGAATACGATTTTTTAATTAAGTTATATGCTGAAAATGTGCTACTTACTACTGCTTCGGAAAAAATAAACATTAAAGCAACAAATAACCTAAAAATAACACCCATAAAAGTACCAGATTATATACGTTTTGAAGATGTTTTTTACTGTGAATACGCCCTTACTAATGAAGGTAACAAAATGCTTGATTTAGAATTTGATTCATTTAATCACCATAAGATAATCCCTCCAACTATAAGTCTTATGCCTGATTCTACTGTGACCGTTAAAGTTTTTCAAAAAGTACCCAAAATAACACATAAAACCGTTATCGTAAATTCTATTTATGCAAGAATCACTAAACAAGACACCCTTTTTTCGAGTCAAACTACGGTAGATTTATTTCCGGAAGTGAATGAAAAATCAGATTTGTACCATCGATTCCCTATTCAGGTTTCTAGCTTTTACAATTCGTTAAAAGGTTTCGAAAAAACTACAAATTACCGCTATTTAGTTGATGGAAATGGTTATCTTGACAAGCATCAAAAACATTTCTTAAACTTTAATTATAGCGGTCCTTCGGATAGTGATTTATTGCGATTTGGTATTTATGAAAAGTACCATATTCTGTATAAATCAAAAAACCTGGAAGCTACTTTTGGAGACATCAATTACACCTTCTCTCCTATTACTGAATTTTCGAGAAATGGGAAGGGTGGAATTGTTAATTATTCAAAAGGTAAAGTTACTTCTTCATTTTTTTATTTAGAGCCACGATTCACAAATCAAATTAAAAAAAGTTTAGGAGGAAAAATCAGTTGGATTCCTTTTAATAATTTGGAAGCTGAAATAGGTGTCTTAAACCGAATACTTTTTGAAAACAATGAAGATTTTAGCTCTACTATTTACAACATATCCTCGAATTATGTAGGTACTTTTTATAATGTTGGTGGTGAAATTGCTATGGAACAAAACTACAAATCTAAAGGTTTTGCATACGCTTTAAATGCATCTTTGGCAGTAGATCAGTTTAATTTTGATTCCAACTGGAACTATTCAGACAAAAATTATTTAGGTTATTTAAGAAACAGCAAGCAGTTAAATCTCAATACTCAATATAAATTTTCCAAACAAATCAGTTTAGGCGGACACCTATATCACAGTTATATCAATCCTGTAAAAGACTCAATAAATTACAGTACATCGCCTAAAATAAAAAGAAATCAAATCTTCTTCAATTTAAATATTAATGCTGAAAACACTATCAGACTTGGGTTATTGAACAATCGAACCGAAGATCAGTTATTGCCTAAAAAATTTGATTTTAAAGAACAGCTTATTAACTTAACCTATACGTATCAACCTAAAAACAATTTATACATCAACAGTTTTTCACGATATGGAAAGTCTGTAAACTTTTTAAGTACAGATAATTCTGAAAAGGATGTATTTTTTAGTACTTTACAAATTACCAAAACTTTTTATAAAAATTTGGAAGTTGGTTTAAGCGGTGACTATCAACGAACGAACAAAGTTTCGTTAACCAATGAACTTACAAATTCTATTTTTTATGGTGGTTTTGTTCGCTACAAGTACAACAAATTACTGCAATTAAATGTATTTTACCGCAGTGATTATAATACGGATGAGCTTACAGAACCTCAAAGTTATTTAGAAGGTAAATTGAGTATAAAACCCCATCAAAATCATCAATTTACATTCTCAGCTTCAGAAGCAATTATACCTTCCGTGATTCATAAAAAGGAGCTTCTTTTAAGTGTTGGATACAATTTTAAGGTAAATACTCCTTTATATAAAGATAAAACCAAGGGTGAATTTCATGGGAAAATTATTGGAAATAAAGGAGAAAATGTTGAAGGCATTATTTTACAACTCGATGAAAAAGTAGCCATAACCAATAAAGTGGGAGCGTTTTCCTTTTACAATTTAGTACCTGCAGAATACCATTTAAGTGTTAGGCAATCGAGTTTACCAAAAAGCAAGATTATTTATGAAAATTTACCACAGCAGATTAGTATTTTACCTAACAAAAAAACCGAAATGGAATATACTATAGGAGATGGTTTTACGGTAACTGGTAAGATTCAGTTGAACGAAAGTAAAAATATAATATCAAGTCAACAAGAGCTTAAATTACCTCCAATTGTTGTTAAAATCAGTAATGAAAATAAGGTCTTTTTAACTAAAACTGATGATAAGGGAAATTTTGAATTTAAAGAACTTAATTATGGTATTTGGAAAATTGAATTAATAGTGCCGCATTTAAAAAATGATTTTCAATTTGAAACTACACAAAAAACACTTGAAATTAAGGGAGAAACTAATAATATTATTAACTTTAAAGTAACTAAATTTCAAAAAGAAGTTATCAGAAGTCAAAAGCAATTTAAGCTATGAAACAGCTTGTAATCTTTTTAGTGGTGGTATTTTTGTTCATCGGAAACCAATTTAGCAGTGCGCAAAACACTGGCAGTGCTTTGGCCAGCATTCAGTTAAATCCGATAGCTTTAATGGATATTGAACCTAATAATTCGAGTGTAGTGCTCAATGTAAGTCCAGTTACAGAGGCCGGAACAATGAATTCTACATCAATGTCAAACAATATTAAGTGGATAAACTTCAGTTCTTCTTTGGCTCCTTCAACACCCAACAGAACGATACTTGTTGGGGTGGCAAGTGGCAATTTACCAGCAGGAGTTAGGGTAAAAATTCAAACATCACCCTACAGTGGAACAGGAAACGGTTCAATTGGCAATCAAACCAATGAAATTACAATTTCTAGTACTTATCAAACTTTAATAAATAATATAGGCGCAGGATTTACCGGCAATGGAATTAACAATGGCTATATGATACGTTATGTTTTGGAAATCAGTGATTTTAGATTACTCGATTTTAACAATTCGCAAACCGTATCAGTAAGCTATATTTTATCTGAAATATAAATGAAACCTATTTTTATCATAGCGCTTCTATTTATGTACTATCCTGTACAAGCACAGAAGTTAACTGTTACTGGCAACTGGAATCTGAGTATAAATTCTTCTTATATTTCAGATGCTGGAGTCAATCTAGCAACAACTGTTTTAAGTCCTACAAATGTTACTATTATTGATGTTGATGTACAACCTCGAAATTCCTATAATAGACAGTATAAATCACAGCGGGTTTTAGTTCAAAAAGTGGATAATGTTTGGAATGTCGGTTTAACTCTTTGGTGTAAACGGACTATAACTGTTACCAATCCTAATATTACATTGGGTACCAATTTTCAGCAAATAACCAACAATTCTTTATTGTTTTTTAATACCGTAGGTGAACAATTTAATATTCCAATTCAATACCAGTTAAGTGGATTAAGCCTCTTGATTCCTGCTAATAATTATAGTACTACTATACTTTATACCTTATTGGATAATTGATTTTTTTGTATCTTTATAATCAAACAATTAGCATAATTTATGGCATTTGTTTTTGGTATAGAAAAAGAAAATAATTAATAATTTTAATTATTAAAATTTACTTAAATGAGGGGTATAATTATTGAGGATGATCCTTTTTATATTGAATTCTTAGAAGAATTTTGTACAAAAGTAGGTATCGAAGTTATTGCTATTTATCAGAATTCTGTAAAAGCTTTTAAGGAACTGGATTTAATAAACAAGGCCGATGTTGTATTTTTAGATATTCATATGCCATCAATCTCTGGTTTTGATATATTAAAAGAAATAAAAACATGCCAGGTAATAATCAGTTCGGCTGATGATTTAAATGCTGTTAAAGCATTTGAATACAACGTAGCAGACTACCTACAAAAACCATTTACTTATGAACGTTTTTTGAAAGCCATAAAACGGGTTCAGGAAAAATTGACAGAATTTCAAGAAAAAGCTAATGCTAAAGATATTAGCTATTCTAAACAAGAATCCCAACTTACAAATACTGGCTATATTTTTGTAAATGTCAATAAAAAATTAATTAAAATTGAGTTAGAAGATATTAATGTAGTAGAATCAAAAGGAGATTACGTCTTAATTAAATGTCAACAATTAGGAAACTTAATTGTGTATTCTACCTTAAAAAACATTAAAGACAAATTACCCGAAAATACCTTTTTACAAGTACATCGATCGTATATCATTAATTTGAAAAAAATTGTGGAAATTGAAGAATCAACTGTAATTATTGGACGTGATGTAATTCCAATAAGCAGAAGTAATAAATCTGGCTTAATTGAGCATTTAAACATTATCAATTAGAATATCAGCATAAATAAATACAAATTAACAACCTATTTAAAGTCATCAATACACCATTGATGACTTTTTAATTACATTTTATTGTATTTTTTATACCATTCATTTACTTTTTCATACCATTCATCTAATTTTTCTTACATCTTATACTATTTCTTTTAATTTTGATTACAAATATTAACCACTCAAATAAAAGATCATGAAAACAACAAAACTTGTGTTATTAGCAATTATAATGTTAATGGCATTTTCGTCTGCGTATTCTCAGGACACTAACACTGATTCGCACACGATTTCAATTGGAATTCCAAAAGTAGCATTACTAGATATTGAATCTGCTACTGGTAAAAACATCTCATTACAAGGAACTGCGCCTACAGAAGCTGGAGAAATGGTTAACTTTAATGCTACCAACAGTTCTCTATGGCTAAATTACACTTCAATTAAAAGTACGGCTAATCCGTCAAGAAATGTTTCTGTGCAAATTACTGCAGGTACTGTACCAGCAGGGTTACAACTGACGGTTCAAGCTGGCAGCTTTTCAGGTTCTGGTGTAGGTACCTTTGGTACTTCAGCAGGTGTAATTACCTTAACAGGAACTGCTCAAAACCTTTTAACTGGTATTGGAAGTGCCTACACAGGTAACGGGCCAAGTAACGGTCACAATTTAACTTATACGCTTTCACAAGTAGGAAGTTATGCAGCTTTAGACTTTGATAATTCAAATACTTTAACAGTAACGTACACCTTATCTGACATATAAAACAGACCATTGCTATGAAAAAAAGGCCACATTTAGTGGCCTTTTTTATTTTAAGAAAGTCATACGGCCTAGTTTAACTGCATTATACACACGTTGTTTAGCGTTTTCTACACGTTATTCGGTATTTTTTAAACAATTTTTAATATTTTGTAATTTTTTTTATTTAACTTAGTATAAATTACAAGGTTTATGAAAAGGGTTGGTAGAAATATTATATTTTGCTTGATGATTGCATGTCAAACAATTATATATGCACAACACACTGACCATAACGTATCCATCGTTGTACCCGAAGTTGCATTATTAAGCATACAGAACTCTACAAATCAACACACCTTAGATATTGTTCCTATAATCAATGAAGCAGGTGAAGACATTTCATTTACTACATCAAAAAGTGAAATATGGATAAATTACACTTCTATAATAGGGTCTAAAACAGAGCCTAGCAGAAGTGTTTTTATGCAAATTACAGAAGGCAGCATGCCTAGCGGTCTTGATTTGATAATGGCTATTAGTAATGATGCAGGACTTGGCAATGGGAAAATGGGTATTCCTGTAAAGTCAGCTGCAATTTCATCAAACCAGCCAACACAAATAATTGATAATATAGGAAGCGGCTACACCGGTGCAGGTTTTAATAAAGGACATCAAGTGGTGTATGCTGTTCAAAAGAACTCTCAATACAATAATTTTTGGTTGGCAGATAAGAGCACTACAACAACCTTGCAAATAACCTATACGTTATCTGACAATTAGTTTTAACAAAAAAATTATAATAGTATTAAAAAGGTATTACTTGTTATCAAATTTTGGATATTTCAAAGATTACTTCCTACTAATTTATGAATATGAATTTAAGAATTAGTTTAACTTAATTTAAAAATATACCAATCTAACTCAATACATATTGCAAGAATACATATGTTTTATTTTCACATCTTATTATAACTAATTTTAAATTTTGCTCCTGATAAAGAATTCTAGGCTTACTGTTTAACGAGCGTTTTTAATACCTTATATAATCTTAAAACGCAATTTTAACTTATTAATTTTCTTTACGTTATGATTAATTAAAAAATTATTTAATAATAAAAGACTATTTTATCTTTTTTTAAGTATCTTTGTACTCTAAAATAAAAATTATGAATGAACTTAAAAATAGAACTATTGCAGAGATTGTTAGTGAAGATATTAGTACGGCTTCTGTATTTAAAAAATACCATATTGATTTTTGCTGTGGTGGCGGAAAAACACTTGAAAATGCTTGCAACAAAGCCAATGTAAATGTTAATGCTGTTATAAATGATTTAATAAATAACAAACCTAAAACCCAAACTCCAATTTTAAACTTTAAAGATTGGTCTGCTGAATTTTTAACTGATTATATTGTGAACGTTCATCACACTTATGTGAAAGAAAACATAGAAATTATTCATGAATTTGCCACCAAAGTAGCTACTGTTCATGGCCATCACGCTACTGAAACAATTGAAATTGCTGAATTATTTTCAAAATTAGGAGATGAATTATTTGCTCATATAGAGAAAGAAGAAACTATTTTATTTCCAGCAATTAAAATGAAAGCAATAAATCAAAACTATATATACGATAAAGAAGTCATTAGTATTTTAGAAGATGAACATGAACATGCAGGAGCTATTGTAAAAAAAATTACGCTTCTAAGTAACAATTTTGAAACACCAGATTGGGCTTGTAATACATTTAAAGCTCTTTATTTTAAACTTGATGAGTTTATTAATGATTTGTATCAGCACATACATTTAGAAAACAATATCTTATTTTCAAAAATAAAATAAACTTGATTCCCCCCTTATAGTTGAAAAATCCCTTAATAAATTATACTAAGGGATTTTTTTTAATTTTATCGTATGAGCTTTTTATACTTAATGCGTTTAGGCATCAAGTCTCCACCCAATCGTTTCTTTTTGTTTTCTTCATAATCGGTAAAAGAACCTTCGAAGAAATAAACTTGAGAATCACCTTCAAATGCGAGTATATGCGTACATATTCTGTCTAAAAACCAACGGTCGTGACTAATAATTACTGCACATCCGGCAAAATTATCTAATCCCTCTTCCAATGCACGCAGTGTATTTACATCCAAATCGTTGGTTGGTTCATCTAACAACAGTACGTTACCCTCTTCTTTTAAAGTCATTGCTAAATGAAGGCGATTGCGCTCACCACCAGACAAGGTGTTTACTTTTTTATTCTGATCGCCTCCGCTAAAGTTAAATCGGCTTAGATAAGCTCTTGAATTTACCATTTTTCCTCCCATCATAATAAGTTCTTGCTCATCACAGAAGTTTTGCCAAATTGTTTTTTCAGGATCGATGTTCGAGTGAGATTGGTCTACATACGCAATTTTCACCGTATCTCCTACAGCAAAAGTTCCTTTATCTGCATTTTCCTCTCCCATTATCATTCTAAAAATGGTTGTTTTACCAGCTCCATTAGGACCAATAACTCCTACAATACCATTTTGGGGAAGTTTAAAATTCAAATCTTCGTACAATAATTTATCTCCATAAGCCTTAGCAACACCTTGAGCCTCTATTACATTAGTTCCCAAACGCGGTCCGTTAGGTATGTATAATTCAAGTTTTTCTTCCATTTGTTTTTGATCCTGGCTCAACAATTTATCGTAGTTGCTTAAACGCGCTTTTTGTTTTGCCTGACGGCCTTTTGGCGCCATACGCACCCATTCTAACTCACGCTCAAGTGTTTTACGTCGTTTGGATGCAGTTTTTTCTTCCTGTGCCAATCGATTTGATTTTTGATCAAGCCAAGAAGAATAATTTCCTTTCCATGGAATTCCTTCACCTCTATCGAGTTCCAATATCCAACCTGCTACATTATCCAAGAAATAACGGTCGTGCGTAACAGCAATTACCGTTCCGGCATATTGTGCCAAGTGATGTTCTAACCAATGTACCGATTCGGCATCCAAATGGTTTGTTGGCTCATCTAACAATAATACATCGGGTTGTTGCAATAACAATCGGCATAAAGCGACGCGACGACGCTCACCACCTGACAATACTTTAATTGGAGTATCCCCTTCAGGCGTTCGTAAGGCATCCATGGCAATTTCTAACTTCGTATCAATTTCCCATGCATTGGATGCATCTATTTTATCTTGCAATTCTGCTTGTCGGGCCATGAGCTTATCCATCTTATCGGCATCAGAATACACTTCTTCCAAACCAAACATATCGTTGATTTTGTTGTATTCTTCAAGTATCATCATGGTTTCTGCAACGCCTTCTCTAACCACATCAATCACTGTCTTAGATTCGTCCAATTCTGGCTCCTGAGACAAATATCCTACAGTATAACCTGGTGCAAACACCACATTACCCTGATAATTTTTTTCAATACCTGCAATAATTTTTAACAAGGTCGATTTTCCCGAACCGTTAAGACCTAGGATCCCAATTTTGGCTCCGTAGAAAAAACTGAGGTATATATCTTTTAACACTTGTTTATTAGCTCCATAGGTTTTGTTTACCCCCGACATGGAGAAAATCACTTTCTTATCGTCTGACATATTCTTTTAATTTGGGTGCAAATATCGTAATTTTTTGAGATTTTTTAAATCTGTTCCATGGGTACTTCAATAAATAAAATATCCGAGCTTTCTAAAGCCTTGATTTTGAAATTTTCGACATTTTCAATTCCTATAGCATCTCGGGTTTTAAGTACATGTTTATCAATTTCAATAGTTCCATCAATTACCAAAACAAAAACACCATGCATCTTACTCATTAATTGGTAATCAAATTTATTGTCTAAAGACAATAGAATTCTTGATATTTTAGCATCCTGATGAATTTTTAATGAATTTTCCTCCGGATGATCAAATGAACTAACGAGGGTTTGTAACGTATTTTCGCGTTCTTGAGGTAGAAAATACTTTTGATGATATCTTGGTTCAACAGCTTGCTTATTAGGAAAAATCCAAATTTGAAACAACTTAAGGTGCTGTGAAGTACTACCGTTTATTTCAGAATGATACAATCCTGTTCCGGCCGACATTACCTGTACTTCTCCTATTCCTAATTCTATCCATTGATTGCTCATGGAATCTTTATGTTTCAAAATCCCTTGCAACGGAATAGTAATTATTTCCATATTTTCATGAGGGTGTTCTCCAAATCCCTTTCCCCCCACTATTACATCATCATTAAGAACTCTTAAAGCACCAAAATTTATGCGTTCTGGATTGAAATACCCTGCAAAGCTAAAGTAGTGGTTGGCCGTTAACCAACCGTGTTTTGCAGTTCCTCTTGATGTTGCGCTATACAGTGTTGTTTTCATGTTTTTTAATTAGTTTAAAAAGAATTTGATTGATAGTTTGAATTTCTTCCTCCTTTAAAATATCTAAATGCTTCTCATAATTTTCAATAGGAATTTTATTAAGTAAACTCAAACCGTTCTTATTTATTTTAACGTAGACAACTCTTCTGTCATTTTCGCATCGGGTGCGATCTATCAATTTTTTTGCAATTAACTTATCCATTAATCTAGTAGTATTTGGAGAGCGTTCAATCATCCTTTCCTTAACTGTTTGTACTGTTATGGCTTCACCAGCCCCCCTTAAAATCCTAAGTATATTATATTGCTGTATGGTTATTTGATACTTTTTTAATAATTCATTTCCAACACTTTCAAGCCAATTCGCCGTAATTTTTAAAAGAAAAATAGCTTTCATTTTTTCTGAAATAGTATCCGAAATAAGTAACTGTTCTTTCATAAAAAGTAAACTATAATGAATTTTCAAATTGAGTGACTAACTCTAACAATTTATTTTTGTAACTTTCATCTACAAGCTTTCCTTCTTTAAAATTTTCATCAAATGATGGCAATGAAAAAGTTCCTGTAATTTTAGCACCCATGTAAGGAAATTTTGCTATTCCCAATCCTAATACGCTTTGTGCTCCTCTGCTACCGGGTGATGTACTCAATAATAACATTGGTTTGTCTGACCACAATTTGGGCTTAATTCTGGAAACCCAATCAAAAATATTTTTAAATGCAACGGTATAAGCCCCGTTATGCTCGGACAACGAAAGTATTATTCCATCTGTTTCCTGTATTAATTGCAGAAATTGATGCGCATGCTCAGGTATTCCGAATTCTGATTGTTGATCTACAGAAAATAAAGGCATTAAAAAATCATTTAAATCAATACTATTTACTGCGGCTTCAGTTAACTTAGAAGCTGCATATGTTGCCAATTTTTTATTAATTGATGATTTACTACTGCTACCACCAAAAACCAATACTTTTTTCATGAATAAGTTATTTAATTAAGACAAATATACAAATTATTATTTTATTTACCTTGGTATATATTTCCTTGTAATATATTTATTTCCATTACACCACAATTTTGTATTTTAGCAACGCAAATTTTTTATCCATGGATTTATCTTTTAATATCAACGAAGATTTTAATAAACTTCAGGTTGCCGAACTTAAAAAGCGACTCTTGAAGGTGTATAATGGCGGTGGCACTAAGAGCATTGAAAAACATCATGAAAAAGGCAAAATGACTGCCCGTGAACGCATTGAATTCTTGTTAGATAAAAATTCAGAATCCATAGAAATTGGTGCCTTAGTTGGGGAGGATATGTATGCGGAACACGGCGGCTGTCCATCGGGTGGTGTTGTGGTTGTTATTGGATATATACACAAAAAACAATGTATTGTGGTTGCTAACGATGCCACTGTAAAAGCCGGCGCTTGGTTTCCAATATCGGGTAAGAAAAATCTTAGAGCTCAAGAAATTGCTATTGAAAATAAATTGCCAATCATTTATTTAGTAGACAGTGCCGGAGTTTATTTGCCAATGCAAGATGAAATTTTTCCGGATAAAGAACATTTTGGTCGAATTTTTAGAAATAACGCCATTATGAGCAGTATGGGTATTACTCAAATTGCTGCAGTAATGGGTAGTTGTGTTGCAGGTGGTGCTTATTTACCCATCATGAGCGATGAAGCTCTGATTGTTGACAAAACAGGAAGTATTTTTTTAGCCGGAAGCTATTTGGTAAAAGCAGCCATTGGAGAAAGTATCGATAATGAAACGTTAGGCGGCGCTACAACCCATTGTGAAATTTCTGGGGTAACCGATTATAAAGCTAAAGATGATCAAGATGCCCTAAATAAAATAAGAAGCATTGTTTCTAAAATAGGCGATTATGAGAAAGCAGGATTTAACAAAATAAAAGCCAAACAACCCAAAGAAAACCAAGATGATATATTTGGAATCCTGCCAAAACTCAGAACTGAACAATACGATATGTATGAAATCATCCACCGACTGGTAGACAATTCTGAGATAGATGAATACAAAGCCGATTACGGCAAAACACTTATTTGCGCCTATGCCCGCATTGAAGGATGGGCTGTTGGCATCGTTGCCAATCAGCGTAAGGTAGTAAAAAATGCCAAAGGAGAAATGCAATTTGGCGGAGTAATTTATTCAGACAGTGCCGATAAAGCCACCCGATTTATTGCTAATTGCAATCAGAAAAAAATACCTTTGGTGTTTTTACAAGATGTAACCGGATTTATGGTTGGCAGCAAAAGCGAACAAGGTGGTATTATTAAAGATGGTGCTAAAATGGTAAATGCCGTTAGCAACTCGGTAGTACCAAAGTTTACCGTTATAATTGGTAATTCATACGGAGCCGGCAATTATGCCATGTGTGGTAAAGCCTATGATCCAAGGTTGATAGTTTCATGGCCTTCAGCTCGCTTGGCGGTTATGGGTGGCGCACAGGCGGCTAATGTGTTGCTACAGATTGAAGTGGCCTCTTTAAAGAAAAAAGGAGAAAAAATAACTCCAGAAAAAGAGCAAGAAATATTAAAAACCATTGAATTGCGGTACGATAAACAAACCTCGCCTTATTATGCGGCAGCCCGCTTATGGACCGATGCTATTATTAATCCGCAGGATACACGAAAATGGATTAATATGGGTATAGAAGCGGCTAACCATGCACCAATAGAGAAAAAATTTAATTTAGGAATTATTCAAGTTTAATATCAACAGAGATTTATTACAAGTGACTTATGGGAAGAGCATTTGAATTTAGAAAAGCACGAAAATTTAAACGCTGGGCAGCGATGTCTAAAACGTTTACCCGTATAGGGAAAGATATTGTTATGGCCGTAAAAGAAGGCGGACCAAATCCGGAATCAAACGCACGACTGAGAGCCGTGATTCAGAATGCAAAAGCGGCTAACATGCCGAAAGATAATGTTGAACGCGCTATTAAAAAGGCTGCAGACAAAGATACAGGCAATTTTAAAGAAGCTTTGTTTGAGGGATATGCACCACACGGCATTGCTATTTTAATTGAAACAGCCTCCGACAATAACAACAGAACTGTTGCCAACATCCGCAGTTATTTTAACAAATGTAACGGTACCTTGGGAACCTCAGGTTCTGTATCATTTATGTTTGATCATACATGTAATTTCAGAATCCAAAAAGAAGGATTAGCCCTAGATTTGGAAGAATTGGAATTGGAATTAATTGATTTTAATGTAGATGAAGTATTTGAAGATGAAGACGGTATCTTGATTTATGCCCCCTTTGAAAGTTATGGAGCCATTCAAAAATATCTGGAAGAAAAAAATATGGAAATACTTTCATCGGGATTTGAACGAATTCCGCAAAACACAACTACTTTAACCGAAGAACAAATGGCGGATGTAGAAAAGTTACTAGAAAAAATTGAAGAAGATGATGACGTTCAAAACGTTTATCATACCATGGCTTAATTTAAACAATGAAAAAATGATAGCAGGAAAAAAATCGACTATTTTAAAAAGCGAAACTCCCAATTTAACATGTCCCAAGTGCGATAAAAAAAACACCATAACACTTAATATAATTGGTGATTACGGACACTTATTACTGATTCCTTTTATATCTAAAGGTAAAAGGGGAGAATCAAATTGCAGTAACTGCAAGCAGGTATTATCACACAAAGACATGAAATCTGATTTAAAACTGGCGTATTACGAACTTAAGGAACACGTTAAAACACCTATTTGGTTTTACGGCGGATTAATAGCCATTAAAGTAATGGTAATTTATAAAATTATATTTATCAATCCTTAATTTTTAGATTGATTGATAATTAAATCCAATGTTTGACGACGTTGGATTTTTTTTGTGGCCGTTTCCAAGAATTTATCAATAAAATAAATTGATTTTGGCATTTCAAATTTACTCAATACTGTTTGCAACTCTTGTTTCAATTTGTTTATTTGTAACTCATTATACGGCTTCGATTCTATTACCAATATCACTTTTTCTCCAAATTTGACATCTTTTTCTGCAGCAATAAAATAAGGATGTTCTAAAAGCTTAATAATTTTCGATTCAATGGTTTCAGGCAGCAATTTCACACCTCCACTGTTAATCACATTATCTATGCGCCCCAACCATCTGAATTTAGTATCTGAAATTAGTTCAGCCAAATCGTTGGTTACAATTTCATTTTCTGAAATTCGAGGAGCCATAATTTTTAAACAACCCCTGCTATCTGTTACAACTTTTACACCGGGTAAACACTTAAAATAATTGGTCGACCCTTGATTAAGGGCTTGAACGGCAACATGTGTAATAGTTTCCGTCATTCCGTAGGTAGCAAAAACTTGGGTAGAACTTTGTTGAATTTTATCCATGAGTTTCTGTGATAACTCCCCTCCTCCAACGATGATTTTTTTAACTTTATATAATTCGTTCAATGAGCTTTGGACCTGCAAAGGCACCATAGCACAAAAATCATATTGTTTATTTAATTGAAGTAAGGGATTGGCAACCGGTTCAACCACATCGAGTTCCCAACCTAAAGTCAGTGCTCTAACCAGCATCATTTTTCCGGCGATATAATCTGCAGACATACACAACAAGGCTTTTGTTCCCGCGTGTAGTTGAAAATAATCGGCAGTAGCAAGAGCGCTTTGAACCATAGAACCCTTTTTTAATTGGATTAACTTTGGAATTCCCGTTGACCCCGATGTTTGAACTGTTAAAAAAACATCGCAATTAAACCAATCTTTTAAAAATCTATAAATGCAATCATCCTTTGACTTTGCATAAACCAACAAGTCTTCTGAATTTTCAAATGCCAAACCATTAAGCTTAAAGCTGGAATGAATATGCATATACACTTATTTTTTATTTAAAAAATCCAAAAATGCGCGCTGACCATTGATTCCATCCATATTTTTTAGAAAAAATCAACAACAGTAAGGGATAAATGACTAGCACCGGAAACAAGGTTTCAAAATTTACATTAGGTTCAGAAATATCTCGATACAAGGCTTCTGTTTGAAACACCATCCAATCTGAAGTAACCAATACAGCAGCTACAATATTGTTGGCGGCATGCATTCCGATGGCTAATTCTGTTCCATCATCTAAAATAGTGGTAAGTCCAAATAAAAATCCAGTTCCTATATAATAGATCATTACAATCGGACCTAATTTTGCTACCTCTGGATTTGCACCATGTAATAATCCAAAGAAAACAGATGTTATTAAAAGAGGCATCCATGGTGATCTGAACATTACCCCCAAACCTTGCATCAAATACCCTCTAAACAAGAGCTCTTCCATAGAAGTTTGAAATGGAATTAACAAGAGTGCAATTCCTAGCAATACTAAAAAAGGTTCTAATTTAAAATTCCATTCATAATTTTCTGGAGCAATACTAGTTTGCACCAATATTGTTCCAGCTGCTATACATCCCCAAATTAAAAAGCCAAAAAATACGCGGTTCCAATCTACGTTGTTTCTTGAAGTTATAATTTTTAATACTGACCTGTTATGGATTACTTTCACACATATCAACAAGGTTACTAAACCAACAAAAAATGAAAAGAGCATCCATCCAAAATATTGATTAGAATCTATGGGTAAATCTAAAAAATTAGTTTCTGCAGCCAACATAAATTCATCCATGTTGGATGAGTGCATAAATGCAACTAAAATAAGTGGTATAGAACCAATCTGAATAAAAAAGAAAACAATAAATACGGTTAAAATATATTTCCACCATTGGTTATTTCCATCCAATATTTGTGTAAAAAACTGATACATAAGTTATAAATTAACGTTCCATTTTTTGGCAGTATTGTAGTGCAAATGCCCTTTAACAACTTCTAAAGGCGATTCAAAATTATTGGTAAACAGCCCCCCGGTACCCAAACCGTGCGGCATAGAATTTCTCAGATTAAATGTATATTGAGCAAGTGCATTTAATCCAATATTACTTTCAAGTGCTGATGTTACCCACCAACCTGTGTTGTATTTAGCTGCACATTGAATCCATTCATTACTTCCAGCAATTCCGCCTATTAAACTTGGCTTTAGTATGATGTATTGCGGTTTAATTGTGTCTAAAAGTTCAATTTTTTTGGATGTTTCAAACACCCCAATTAATTCTTCGTCTAAGGCAATTCCTATAGGTGATTTTTCACATAGACTCGCCATCGAGTCCCATTGCTTAACTGGTATTGGCTGTTCAATAGAATGAATTTTATATTCGGACAAGATTTTCAATTTTTCTAAAGCCTCATCAGGATTAAATGCCCCATTAGCATCCAATCGTAGTTGGATGGCATCTTCATTAAACTGCTTTCTGATTTTTTTAATTAGGTTGAGCTCTGTATTAAATTCTAAAGCTCCAATTTTTAATTTAATAGTTGTAAATCCTTCCTCAATTTTATCTACAATTTGTTGTTTCATAAATGATTCATCCCCCATCCAAACTAAACCGTTTATTAAAATATTACTTTTCCCATGTGTAAATAAAGATGGAAACAGTTCAAATTCATTTTTTGCACCCAATGCTATTATGGCTTGTTCAACACCAAAAGCAATGGAAGGAAATTCTCTTAATTCATTTAATACCATAAAATTATTATTGGAGAGCGCATCGCAGACCCAACGTAATTTTTCTTCATAATCTGGGCGGTCATCGGCACTTAAACCTTTAAATAAATTGCATTCTCCAATTCCGGTTTTCTCATTTTTTTCTAGAATTAAAAAGTAAGTATATTTTGATTTAAGAACTCCTCGTGATGTTCCAGCATCAAATTTAAACTGCAAAGTGTATTTAACAAATCTAGCTTTCATTTAAAGTTTCAATTAATAAAAAATCCCATCAGCAATGGGATTTATTTTTTTATGCTTCTAAATAGTGCTTTAATCGGCTCAAGCCTATTTCAAAATCACGACTTAATTTTTTATCCAATCCAAGAAAAAAGACGAATATATTTATGGGACGTTTATAAATACCTTTAAATCCCCATATTACTTCCGTATCTTTTCCATTTTCATAAACTTTTAGAAACGATTCTGATGTGGCTTTGAATGGTTTTATAAATCTTAACTCTGTTTCAAACGAACGGTTAGGTACAATATTTATAATTTCTTGTTCGCCTTCTCCTAATCTTTTGCTCCCTTTCCATGATGATATAAATCCAACTACACCATCATCACCTTTATACGAACGTGTCAAATTTTTATCTTCAAGACCCCATGGCGACCAAAATTCTTGATTTTTTAAATGAGATATAAATTCAAAAACCTCAGGTAATGGTTTTTCAATTACTACGTTGCTCGATACCTCATATTTAAGGGGTGCCAATAGATAAAGTAAAATAAAAACAATAACAGCTGTGCCAAGGATAATTAATACTGTTTCCATATAATATTGGTTGTGAGTTTTTACAAAGTTATACTTTCTCCGATAGGAAGCAAGATTAATTCTTTATCTACTTCTAAAAATTGTTTTTTAGCTTGTTGATGATCTATTTTAATATA
>JAGXRT010000030.1 GCA_018335575.1 Bacteroidota bacterium
ATGGCAACTGCACACATTGCTCACGATTGTATAATTGGAGATAATGCAATTGTTGTTAACGGTGTTGCTTTAGCCGGACATGTTATTATTGGTAAATATGCAATAATAGGTGGATTAGCAGCTGTTCACCAATTTATCCATATTGGTGATCACGCTATGATATCAGGTGGATCTTTAGTAAGAAAAGATGTACCACCTTATACGAAAGCAGCTAAAGAACCGCTATCTTATGTAGGCATCAACTCAATAGGATTAAGACGAAGAGGATTTTCTACCGAAAAAATTAGAGAAATTCAAGATATTTATCGAATTTTATATCAGAAAAACTATAATACAAGTCAAGCACTCGGTAAAATTGAAGCCGAAATGGAGGCGACTGCAGAGCGTGATGAAATAATCATGTTCATCAGAAACTCACAAAGAGGTATTATGAAAGGGTATTCAGGAAATTAAAAATAAAAGTATAAACAAGTATATATAAAGAGTATAAATTAAATGGCAAGTACATCAGATATTAGAAACGGATTATGTATTAATTATAACAATGATACGTTTAAAATTATTGAGTTTTTACATGTTAAACCAGGTAAAGGGCCTGCTTTTGTAAGAACAAAATTAAAAAGTTTAACAACAGGTAAAGTAATAGATAATACATTTTCTGGGGGCGCAAAAATTGATGAAGTAAGAGTTGAAACACGTACCTATCAATTTTTATACAATGAAGGAGATATGTATTTTTTTATGAATACCGATGATTACAATCAAATTACAATATTAAAAGAAGTACTAGATGCTCCAGAATTAATGAAAGAAGGAGAAATGGTAACTATTATTATGCGTGCAGAAGATGAATTTCCGCTATCTGTAGACATGCCTGCAAGCGTAGTGCTAAAAGTAATAGAAACCGAGCCTGGCGTTAAAGGAAATACCGCCACTAATGCAACCAAACCAGCTATAGTTGAAACGGGTGCAAGAATTAATGTCCCTTTATTTATCAATGAAGGAGACAGTATCAAAATAGAAACTACTAAAGGGACGTATTTGGAAAGAGTAAAAGATTAGTTTACATACTTTACTCTTTCAATTAAACCAAAAATTGTTATGAAATTCGATAAGAAATTTACATTGAAAGAAATTGCCGAAATTATTAATTGTAATTTCATTGGACCGGCAGATTTTCCTATTTTAGGTATGAATGAAATTCATGTTGTAAAAGAAGGTGATATTGTATTTGTAGACCATCCTAAATATTATGCTAAAGCATTAAAATCAGCAGCTTCTGTTATTATGATTAACAAAGAAGTTGAATGTCCTGTAGGAAAAGCCTTATTACTTACCGATGATCCGTTTAGAGATTTTAATAAATTAATTCATCATTTTAATCCTTTTAAAGTCGCTTCAAAACTTATTGCGGATTCTGCAGTAATTGGTAAAAACACTATAATCCAACCCAATGTTTTTATTGGAAATGATGTAACTATTGGTAATAATTGTATTATATATCCTAATGTAGTAATTTATGATGGATGTATAATTGGTAATAATGTCACTATTCATGCAGGAACTATAATTGGTGCTGATGCTTTTTATTATAAAAAACGAAACGATGGGTTTGATAAGTTAACTTCTGGAGGTTCAGTATTAATTGAAGATGGTGTAGATATTGGTGCTGCTTGTACTATTGACAGAGGAGTTACAGGAAATACAACAATTAAAAAAGGAACTAAAATAGACAATCAAGTGCATGTAGGTCATGATACTGTTATTCATGAACGATGCTTAATTGCAGCTCAAACCGGAATTGCTGCTTGTGTAATTATTGAAGAACAAGTTACTTTATGGGGTCAGGTTGGAACTAATAGTGGTATAACCATTGGTGCTAACGCCGTAGTATTTGGACAATCTGGAGTAACAAAATCCATCGCAGGTGGTAAGTCTTATTTTGGGTCGCCTATTTCAGAATCAAGAGATAAAATGAAAGAAATAATACGTTCCAGAGAAAATTCGAATAAGCAAAAAAATTAAAAAGAAATCCTTTTAAATACCAATATTAAAAGTGTAATTTTGCATCACTTTAATATTAAAATTACAACAATGAGTGTATTAGTTAATAAAAATTCAAAAATTATAGTTCAAGGATTTACAGGCAGCGAAGGCACGTTTCATGCTTCGCAAATGATAGATTACGGAACCAATGTTGTTGGTGGAATTACACCTGGAAAAGGAGGTCAAACACACTTAAACAAACCTGTATTTAACACAGTTGCAGATGCTGTAAAAGCAGTTGCTGCTGATACATCAATTATTTTTGTTCCGCCTGCATTTGCTGCAGATGCAATTATGGAAGCAGCTGAAGCAGGTATCAAAGTTATTATATGTATAACAGAAGGTATTCCAGTTGCAGATATGGTTAAAGTTAAAAACTATATAGCAGATAAGGATTGTCGTTTGGTTGGTCCAAATTGTCCTGGAGTTATTACTGCAGACGAAGCTAAAGTTGGTATTATGCCAGGATTTATCTTCAAAAAAGGAAGAGTTGGAATTGTTTCAAAATCGGGAACATTAACCTATGAAGCTGCCGATCAGGTTGTTAAGCAAGGATATGGGATATCAACAGCTATAGGTATTGGCGGAGACCCAATCATTGGAACTACTACAAAAGATGCTGTTGAATTATTTATGAATGATGATGAAACAGATATCATTGTTATGATTGGTGAAATTGGCGGACAATTGGAAGCGGATGCTGCGCGATGGATAAAAGCTACCGGTAACAAAAAACCTGTAGTTGGATTTATCGCTGGTCAAACCGCTCCTAAAGGTAGAACCATGGGACATGCTGGCGCTATTGTAGGTGGAGCTGATGATACTGCACAGGCTAAGATGGAAATCTTAAAAGCCAATGGAATTCATGTAGTTGAATCGCCTGCTAAAATAGGTGTAAAAGTTGCAGAATTACTGAAAAAATAAATAAAATCAATTGATTATTTAAACCACGCTAAATGCGTGGTTTTTTTATGGCAATTCAGTATATTTGATAAAATTTAAATTACATAATGAAATTATTAGAAAATAAAAATGCGTTAATTACTGGCGCATCCAGAGGAATAGGTAGGGGTATTGCTGAAGTTTTTGCTAAACAAGGAGCAAATGTTGCATTCACTTATAATGCATCTGCAACAGCAGCTTTAGAGTTAGAAAAAGAGTTACAGCAGTATGGAGGAAAAGCAAAAGGTTATAAATCAGATGCTTCACAATTTGATCAAGCCCAACAATTAGTGGATGAGGTGCTAAAAGAATTTGGAACTATTGATATCTTAATAAACAATGCCGGTATAACAAAAGATAACCTCTTAATGCGTATATCTGAAGAAGATTTTGATAAAGTAATAGAAGTTAACCTTAAATCGGTGTTTAATTTAACTAAGGCCGTCATTAAACCGATGATGAAACAACGTTCGGGTTCAATTATAAATATGAGTTCAGTAGTTGGCGTAAAAGGTAATGCTGGTCAAACCAATTATGCAGCATCAAAAGCAGGAATTTTAGGATTTACCAAATCTGTTGCATTGGAACTCGGATCAAGAAACATTCGTTGCAATGCTATTGCACCCGGTTTTATTGAAACTGAAATGACCGATAAATTGGATGAAAACACAGTAAAAGCTTGGCGCGATGCCATTCCATTAAAAAGAGGAGGATTTCCTGAAGATGTCGCCAATACCTGTGTTTTTTTAGCATCTGATATGAGTGCTTATATAACAGGTCAAACTATCCATGTTGATGGTGGAATGTTGACATAAATTTTAACAATTTAAATCGAGATAATTATGTTATTTGTTACAACTGAAACCATTGGAGGTAAAGAAATTGTAGAATCTTTAGGTACTGTTAGAGGCAGTACTGTTAGGGCTAGAAATATTGGTTCTGATTTATTTGCCGGTTTGAAAAATATCGTTGGAGGTGAAATCTCTGAGTACACCAAATTAATGGCTGATGCCAGAGAGCAAGCTATTCAACGAATGTTGCAAGATGCGCAGCGATTAAGAGCAGATGCGGTTGTTAACGTAAGATTTACAACTTCTCAAGTAATGCAGGGTGCTGCAGAAATCATGGCTTATGGTACAGCCGTAAAATTACGTTAATATGTTTCATGTATTATTAATTTCTGTTGTAATAGTTGTAATCATCTATTTGATAATAAGAAGATTACAGGAACGAGATAATGAAGATTTTGAAAAAAGAGATAATTAAAATATTTAAAAAATAACTTATGAATAATCAAGGAATTAATCAAACTCAAAAACAATTTCTGTTAATACTATTTTCCGGACTTGCTTTAATTATAGTTGTATTTATTTCAACCATTACAATTGAATCAGGTAAAGCAGGAGTTTTATACCGTACTTTTGGAGGGGGAGTAGATACTGATTTTTATTTTGATGAAGGTTTTCATTTTGTTGCTCCATGGAATAAAGTTTTTATTTATGAAGTACGCCAGCAAGAGTTATTTGAAAAAATGTCGGTTCTGTCTGTAAACGGATTGGAGATAAAATTAGATGCTTCTGTTTGGTACCAACCAATTCCGGGCGAATTAGGATTTTTACATAAAACCAGGGGAGAGAATTATTTAGAACGTGTTATTCAACCTTCTGTTCGTTCTGCAACCAGAAGTGTAGTGGGACGATATACACCTGAGCAAATTTATTCATCTAAACGCGATGCCATCCAGAATGAGATTTATGAAGAAACCAAGAAAATTTTAGATAATCAGCATGTTCAACTTAATGAGGTTTTAGTTCGTGATGTCACCTTGCCACAAACAATTAAAACGGCCATCGAAAATAAATTAGGACAGGAACAAGAAGCGTTGGAATATGAATTTAGATTGGAAAAAGCTTCTAAAGAAGCTGAGCGTCAGCGAATTGAAGCTAGAGGTAAATCAGATGCTAACCGAATTTTAAGTGAATCATTAACCGATAAAATTTTAAAAGACAAAGGAATTGAAGCTACTTTACAATTAGCAAAATCACAAAACTCTAAAGTAATAGTTGTGGGGTCTGGTAAAGATGGACTACCACTAATTTTAGGAAATAACTAAGTAAAAAATCCCGCGAAAGCGGGATTTTTTAATTCTTTAAAGTAGATCCTTTTTTAACAGCTTTGTAATTTTCATAACATTCGAGCAGTGCTTCCAATACTTGTAAATCACTCGCTTTACTTATAAAATATTCGGAATAATTACAATTATTTAGCAGTTCATTTAATTCTGTTGGATTTAATTCCAGATATTCCATCATGATTTCTCTGTTAAATTTTTGATCCATTATTGTCCTGAGCTGATCGTCTTCTTTTAATTTTTTTAGTTTTTTCAACTGTACAGGTTTTTTTCCAAACTGATTGTACATAAAATCAATGGGTTGAAATATAGCTGCTACGGCAGAATTGTAATTAGGTTGTCTTGGAGAACCAACTTCATAGGTTTGTGGTAAGCCATCGATATGAATTCTTGTAAACCGATCCTTAGGAACATTTTTTGCATCAATTTCTAAAACGCCAATCAATTTATGTGTCTTTACAACAACTTCTTTTAACTCTTGCGATTGTTCATGTAAGGTAATTACCAATTCATTACCTTTTAATAAATCGTTGGTGATTTTTAATTTAATAGATTGATAACCAAGATGTGAGATGTATAAGGTGTCATTTGTTGATGAAGTAATTTCAAAATAACCTTTGGTATCTGTTACACTACCCAAAACATTATTAAGGTTAATGATATGCGCATTTTGAAGCGGACTTTTAGTCTCACTTTGAATTATCTGACCTCTTAAGAGTTTAAAAGGCTTGTCATTTTGAGAAAACGAAATGAAAAACGACAGAAAAAATCCGAAGAATAAATAGTTTCTAAGCATGTACAATAATACTGATAATAGACTAAAAAGTAGTTAAAAAAGTGTGAAAAAGAAAATCCACCGAAGTGGATTTTACTTAGATGATTTTATAAAGTTTCTTTTAACCACTTGTAAAACTCGCTATGCCAAACCATGGCATTTTGAGTACCTAAAACCCAATGGTTTTCATTAGGTAAGTAAATTAATCTACTTTTTAAGCCCTTAAGCTGAGCTGCTTGAAAAGCTTCTAATGATTGCCCAATTGGAACTCTGTAATCTTTACCGCCTTGTATAATCATAATTGGTGTATTCCATTTATCTACATGATTTATGGGGTTAAAATCTGTGTATGATTTTTGAGCTTTTGCATTTGTTTTATCCCAATAATTTCCTCCTAAATCCCAGTTTACAAACCACATTTCTTCGGTTGTACCATACATACTTTGCCAGTTAAATATTCCGTCGTGGCTTATAAAGGTTTTAAATCGGTTGTTATGAATACCAGCTAATTGAAATACTGAATAACCACCAAAACTGGCGCCAACAGCTGCTAATCTTGTATTGTCTACAAAGGGTTCTTTAGCTAGTTCATCAATCGCGGTTAAATAATCATCCATTACTTGTCCGCCATAATCAGTACTAATATCTGCATTCCAAGCAACTCCGTGCCCTGGCATCCCTCTACGATTTGGTGCCACAATAATATAGTCATTTGCAGCCATTAATTGGAAATTCCAACGGAACGAATAAAACTGTGTTAAAGCCGATTGTGGTCCGCCTTGACAATACAATAGGGTAGGATACTTTTTAGTAGCATCAAAATTAGGTGGATAAATTACCCAAACCAACATTTTTTTTCCGTCAGTTGTCGTAACATATCTTCTTTCAGTTCTACTTTCGTTTATAGTTGCATATTTTTCATCGTTAACAGTTGTTAGCTGTTTTAAGGTTCCAGTTTTTAAATCTACAGTATATAATTCTGCTGCACGATTCATGCTGGTTCTGGAAACAACCAGTGTGTTTCCTACTTGACCAACGATTGAATTGATGTTAAAAATACCAGAAGTAAGTTGTTTTACAGTTGGTAATTTTTTGCTTTTAGGGTTAAAATCAACAGTAAATAATTGTTCTGTACCATCAATTGAAGCTAAAAAATAAATAGATTTTCCGTCCTCTGCCCATAAAAAACTCTCTACTGTTTCATCCCAATGTTGGGTTAAGTTGTATTTAACATTTTCAAACAACACAATGATATCTTTTTTATCAGCTTCAAAACCATCGGTTTTCATACTTAACCAGGCTAAATTTCCGTTTTTGGAAAATTGTGGGTCTGTATCATAACCCATCATACCTTCTGTTAAGTTTGTTGTAGTTTGATTTTCAATATTGTAAGAATAAATATCTGTATTGGTGCTAATAGCATATGCTACCCCAAATTTTTTCTTGGTTACATATATAATTTCTTTGCTGTTAGGATGCCAAATAAAATCTTCATCGCCACCAAACGGTTTTTGAGGTGCATCAAATGCAACATTGGGCATAATATCAATTCCCTCATCAAAACCAGTTGCTGTTTTTTTATGTAAAAATATGTGTCCATATAAGCCATCTTCCCACGTATCCCAATGTCTGTAATTAAGGTTATCATAAATCATAACTTCAGATTTGGTAAGATCTTTATAAAAATCATAGCCAAAAACAGGATGAATTTTAACTTCTTTGGAACTAATCATGTAATTTCCATCGGGTGAAATTCTACTATTATGAAGCAAATTTTCAGTAGCAGATATTTCTTTAGCAATACCACCAGTTACAGGGATGCTGTAGGTTTTAGCAGTAGAATTATTCTCTGCAATACTATAATGTCTAACGCTATAAATTACAGCTTGTTTGTCTTTTGAAATTCCTTTTGCTGATACCCTACCAAAACTTAATAAATCTTCTGTTGTTAAATTGTTTTGAGCACTGCTCACAATAAAAAATAAAGCAGTTAAGATGTTTATAAATAGATGTTTCATTGATTAATTATAATTAATTTTAAAAGTTTTAATTTATTTGGAGCCAAATTTATTTAAAATTTGAATTAAATCCTTTTTAACAATTGGCTTTGCTAAGTAATCTTCAAATCCTTCACTTAGTAAGTATTTTTTGTCAGATTCCATTGAAAATGCAGTTAGTGCAATAATTGGTACAGTATTGTTAAACTCTTTTATTTTTTTAGAAGCTTCAATACCGTTCATAACAGGCATTTTTATATCCATTAAAATAAATTTAATTTCTGGATTATTTTTAGCTAATTCTACAGCTTCGACTCCGTTTTCTGCAAAGAGAAGTTTTATTTCTAAATCGTCTAAGATTTCTTCAATAAATATTTGATTGTATTCTTCATCTTCTGCAACCAAAATGGTAATTTCTTTATTCATAGTAGTTGTTATTTCTGTTTCAATTGTAATTTTTTCTATATTTTCTGGTTGTTTATCTTTTTCAACATTGATGTACGGAATTGTAAAATAGAAATTACTTCCCTTATTTATTTCAGAGGTAAGCCAAATTTTACCGCCCAATAATTCTACAAATCGCTTACAAATAGATAAGCCCAACCCGTTTCCTATGGTTTCCTTTGTATATTCTTGATTTACCTGTTTAAATCGTTCAAAAATATCTTCGTGGTATTTTTTTTCAATTCCTTTACCGGTATCAGCAACACAGAATTCTAACATGTTTTCTTTAAGCCGATAGCTAATATCAACCTTGCCGATTTTTGTAAATTTAATGGCATTATTAATTAAATTTGTTAATATCTGTTGCAATTTGGTTGCATCGGTTTCTATAATTGCCAAATGGTTTTCTAACGGCAATTTGTAATTTAATTCAAGCCCTTTTTCATCACTTTTCTGACTAAAAAATGCGTGCAGCTCCACTATCATATTATTGAGATCTACAGCTTCAAAATTAAGTTTTGCTAAACCGGCTTCTATAGTAGACATGTCTAAAACATCGTTTATAATTGAAAGCAATTGCTTGCTACTGTTCATTATAATATTAGAGTAGAACGACCTTTTTTCTTCTGTTAGTTTAGGGTCTTTTAACATTTCAGCAAAGCCTATAATACCATTCATTGGTGTTCTAATTTCATGACTCATATTGGCTAAAAATGCGGATTTCAATCTATCGGCTTGTCGTGCTTTTTCCAATGCTTCTGCCATTGCATTTTCATGTAATTTGCGTTGCGTTATATCTCTACCAATTCCGATAATGTTTTTTGGTAAATTATTTTCATCGTAATTTAAGACGGCAGATACCTCGACAGGAAATGTAGATCCATCTTTTCTTGTCATTACCAGTTCGTAATTTAAAACGTTACCTGAAATAATTAAGTCATTAAATATTGATTTAATTAGATCTGCCTGATCTGATGAAAATCGTTTTAAATAATTTTTTCCAATTAGTTCCTCTTTTGAATTATAACCTAATTGTGTCACTAATTTTTGGTTACAATCTATGACATTTCCTTCTAAATCAAGAAGATTAACCATATCTGGAGATAATTCAAAAATGCTTCTGAATTTTTGCTCATTAGAATTTATGGCTAATCTGTTTTGAATGCGCTCTATAGCAATAGCTACTTGCTCTGCAATAATTTCTAAGACTTTTAAATCTTGATCTGTAAAAGCGTTTTCATTTTCATACGATTGAACAGCTAGTGCACCAATAACTTTATTGTGATTAATTAATGGAACTCCTAGCCAAACGGCTGAATCAGGACCAATGAGTTTTATTTTCCCTTCTTTTTCTAATTGTCTGGCATCGTTTCTTTTTATTTTTAAAGGTTTTCTATGGTTAATCAAATAACCCGTAAGTGATCCCTTGGCATCAAATTCACTATATGATTGATATTCTTTTACCTTATCATCACTTATATATGGAATTGTTAATTTATCTGTTTTTTCGTTATATAAAGCCAGATAAAAGTTAGAAGTATCAATAATGCTAGAAAGTTCTTTTTTAATAGTTTTACTAAATTGTGCAATGTGTCCTACTTCCGGAATTTTTTTGGTAATATTTAAGAGAATTTCATTGGTTTTCAGTGCTTTTAATCTTGCTGTAATATCTCGTTGTATTGCGATAAATCCAACAATTTCATTGTCTTTATCAATTACTGAACTTAAAGTAGATTCTACATCAATTAATTGCCCGTTTTTGTGTTTATTTTTTAATTCCAAATTAACGGGTTTTTTGTTATATAAAGATTTCCATAAATTGTTATAAACTTCATTCGGTAATAATCCGCTTTTTAAAATTCTTGGTGTGGTTTTGCCAATTAAATCCTCTGATGAATATCCATATAAAGCTGTAAAAGAAGAATTTACATAAGTAAATACACCGTTAATATCAGTCATAAAAACTACATCTTTCGCAGCATCTACAGCTTTATTAACTTGTAAAAGTTTTTTTGCAAAGGCTTTTTCGGCTTTAAGTAATTTATCTTCTGTTTTTAAACGCTCGATCTCGGCACCGGTTCTGGTTGCAAATAATTGAATAATTGACTCCGCAAATTGTGTATTTTCTAGCGGATTTTTAAATAGCCCAACGATAATTCCAATTACATTTTTTTGGCTATCTATTAACGGAACACCAACGTATCCTTCTATTTCCATCTCGGTTAACAATGCATCATCAGGAAAAAGTTTAGCTACATGAGTTGCATAACTACAAGCATTTAAGTTAAGAACTTCTTGACACGGTGTGCCTTTTAAATTATATGAAAAATTGTCGATAATCTGACCTTGATAACAAGTTAAATTAGTTTGTACTAGCAACGGATTATCATTATCTAATAAACCGATAAAGGTGTAATCGGCATTTAAAACAGAGCATAATTGTAAAGTTATTTCTTTTAAATACTCGTTTCCTGTGATGGTTGAAACAGAGTTTAAAATAGTATTTATGGCATTTTCTAGTATGTATTGATCTGTAATATCATCAATAAATCCATGTAATTCCAAAGGTGAACCATTTTCATTTCTTTTTACAGTAGTTCGTTCACTAACCCATCTAATTCTTCCGTCTTTTGTAAATACCCTATATGGGCTTAACTTATAATAAGTTACACTAGTATCATTAAGAAACCCAATTGCTTCTTTGTTAGATATGTCTAGATCTTCAGGATGCATAATTACGCTAAAGTCTATTATTTCATTTAACATTTCATGTACTGTATAGCCTAAAATGCGAGATACATTTTCTGAGATATATTTAATAGGCCATGTTGGAATATTTTCCCAAACTATAGCAATAGAATTACTGTTGTTTATTACATTACTGGCTTCTTTAATTTTATCATTTAAAATTTTTTGTTCTGTTATGTCTTGGAAAAAGATGGAGAGTCCTTTTTTTGAAGGATAAATTCTGTTTTCAAACCATTTTTTGTGTGGTTTATAAAATTCATCATAGATAATAGTTTTTTGAGTATTAAAAGCTAAATGACAATTGTTATAAAAGGGTGTACCAATAATTTCTGGGTCTATATCCCAAATATTTTTACCTATTAATTCTTCGGCTCTGTACTCTAGCATAAGTGCTGCTTGTGGGTTAATATAAGTGTAAACCCAATTGTTATCTAAGGTTATGAATCCTTCTGTAATGGTTTTTAAGGTATTTTCTAATATTTCATGTGATTCGTTAAGTTTGCTTTGTATGAGGTATTGCTCGGTAAAATCCTCAAATACGCCGTTAAATGAAATTATTTTTCCTTTATTATTTAATTCAAAATCTACCCGGTCTTTTATCCACTTAATAGTGCCATCTTTAGTAATTATGCGATAAATGGGTTGAAAATATGAATTTCTATTGCCCGATTTTATGTAATTTTCAATTGACGTTTTAACGATATCAATATCATCGGGATGAACTAGATCAGAAAATTTTATTTTATTTTTATAGATTTCATCTGCTGTATATCCCAATACTGTTTTTGCATTATCAGAAATAAATTCAAAATTTAAATCATCATCATTCTTAATTGTATATAATAAGGTTTTACTGTTATTAATAATAGTAAATGCTTGTTCTAATTTTTTATGGGCTACCTTTTCATCAGTAATGTTTTTAAAAAATATAGAAACCCCCTCTTGATTAGGAAATACTCTATTTAAAAACCAACTGTTAGTATCATTATAATATTCTTCAAATGAAATTGGCTTTTTAGTATCCATTACATTTTTGCAATGATTATGGAAATTTTTATCCATAGAATCCGGATAAATTGAAAATAAGCTATTTCCAATTAATTCATCTAAGGTCTTATTTAAGTATAAAGCAGCCTGTGGATTTGCATAGGTGTAGATAAAATTTTTATCAAAGGTTAGAAACCCTTCGGTTATGGTATTTAGTGTGTTTTGTAATATTTCATCGGTTTTCTTCAACTCGAGTTCTGCAAGGTATTGGCTGTTGATATCTTCAACAAAACCTTGAGTTGATATGATTTCACCTTTTTTGTTTCGTTGAATTTCTGAACGGTCTTTTACCCATTTTAACGAACCATCTTTACAAATAATTCGGTAGGGTTGGTGCCAATAATAATCATCTGTATCAATTCTGTTATGATAAGCGGCTTCTGAAAATACACGTTCTTTATCCTCAGAAAAAATAATTTCATCGTATTTAAAATTACCAGACATTAATTCGGATTGTGTGTATCCAAATAATTGTTCACAGTTTTCTGTTACAAACTTTATTGTATAGCCTTCGGAAACGTTCCATGAAATGGCAACTGATTTACTTTTATTTATAATGGAATAGGCATTTTCTAATTTTTGATTCACTAATTTTCGTTCGGTTATGTCTTGGAAAAATATGGAAATACCTTCGGATGATGGTATAATTCTATTTTCAAACCAACGGTTCCAAGGTGTGTAAAAATCTTCAAAAATTATAGGTTTTTGAGTTTCAAAGGCTTCATAATAAATTTTGTAAAAAGGCTGATCTATTCCTTCCGGAAATTCTGTCCAAATATGTTTTCCAATTAAATCTTCAATTTTTTTGCCAAACATTTCAGCAGCTTTTGGATTTACATGGGTGTATACCCAGTTTTTATCCAACTGAACAAACCCATCGGTCATATTATAAAGTGTTTGTTCTAATGCTTCTCTAGACTCATTTAATTCTAATTGGAAAAGTGTTTTTGCTGTTATATCTTGTAAAGTACCAATAGTTTTAATTGGTTTTCCATTAGAATCATACGTAGTATTACCTTTTTCATGTATGTATTTTATATTGCCTTTGGCAGTTATTATACGATACTCAAAATCATAGGATATTTTTGAAGTTATTGAATCGTGAAAAATATTGATTAGATCTTCTCTATCATCTGGATGTACAAATTCTAAAAAACACTCTTCTCTGGTGGGTAATTGTTCGGGTGTTGCTTCAAAAATTCTGTAAAACTCGTCAGTTCGTTCTATTAACTGATTTTCATGGTATAATGAAAAACTACCGATAAGTGCGATTTGTTGTGCTTGATTTAAGTTTAGTTGCTTTTCTTCGATTTCTGCTAATAATTTTTTTCGTAAGCTTATGTTTTCTGCAGAAAATAACAATTTGCCTGAATCTTTTTTATATTTTAATACTGAAAACCTAACCAGTGCATGAAATAATTCACCGTCGATTGTTTTTAGGGTTGTTTCATAGTTGCCAGATGATTTTCCTTGGGTTATGTTTATAAATATTTCTTTAACAATTTCTATGGCATGTTTTGAAAATAAGTTCGGTAAATTTTTATGAAATTCTTCTTTGTTTTTGGCTTTAAATAACTTTAAAGCCTCTAAATTTACATTGTTAACAAAAATTAGTTTTAAACATTTTTGGAACAGCGCTTCATCCTCTAATAAACTATCAATATTGTGTTCATTTGCACCAAGTTCCATTAAAGTTTTTAGTACCGCTGTAAAATTTTCTTCAAATAAAGCTATTGGAGCATTGTCAAATAAAACTTGGTATTCTGCTTGGCTTTCTTTGATTTCATTTTCAACCAATACTTGTTTTGTGATATCCTGAGCTGTACCTACTGATGTTATAGGTTCATTTTTTTCATTGTAGTAGGTATGACCATTTTCTAAAATGTACTTTATATTTTTTGAAGGTGTGATAATTCTGTACTGAACTTCATATTCTTCCTTATTTGATATAGCTTGGTTAAACACATTTTGATAATGTATAAGATCATCTTTGTGAATAAATTGCAGGAAACTTTCAAAAGTTAAATCCGTTTCAGATTTTTTTATTTCAAGTATATTATAAATTTCTTTGCTTCTTTTAATTTCATTAGTTAGATGATTAAACGTCCAGTTGCCCAGTTTAGCAATTTTTTGAGCTTCTATATACCTTTGTTCACTCTCACGAAGTTTATCGCTAATTTTCCTTTCTTTTGTTATATCAACTATGGAAACTAAAATTCTTTCCAAACTTTTTTCATAACCAGGTACAACTTTATACTTTAATTTAATATGAATTCTTTCGCCACTTAGAGTTGTATTAATAGTTTCAGCTTCTAACTCATAAATGTTAGTAAATAACTTTTGAAATAAACTTTTGAATACATTAACTGCATCAATAGTAAAAACCTTGGATAAGTTATTTAATAAGTCATCTTTAGTTTTGGCTTTGTACAGTTCAACACAGGCTTTGTTTACATTAGTAACTTTTACTAATGAAAGGATGTTGTAAATATGCGCTGGATTTGTATCAAAAAATGTACTTAAATTTGTTAGTTTATTGCAGTTTTCTGTAATGTATTTTTTAGCTTCAGAAAAATCTTCTTCCCATAAAGCAATAGGAGATTCTTCAAATAAAGCTACATAATCATTCTTAGCTTTATTTAATTCTTCCATTTTAAAATACTGATCTTCCAGTAAACTCAAAATTACTTTTCTCGAGTCTTCGGTATTTTTAAATAATTCTTCAATATAATCATGAGTAAACTCCATAAACTGAATTATTTAGTTCTATAATTTTTTATTTTTACTAATGTATAAATAAAGTTTAATTTTTAAAGTATTTTTTCTCTTTTCCTTGCAATTTTAACAAGTCATTGACTTCGTTTTTTAACTCAATGGTTCTTTTTTCTCTATCAATTGTAATTTTATTCCACTTGTTTAATTCAATGTTTTTTTCAATTAAATCGGCTTTTAAATTTTTATCATTTGTAAAAATAACCGATAAAAAAAGCGATGTAATGCTAAAAATAATGGTTAGGAAAATAAAAGGAATAACTGGGTTATCTGGGTAATCAATAGAAAATATATTTGGGATTGTAGTGTCTTTTAAAAGTATAGCAGAAAAGAAATAAATAAATAATACCATAATAGATGTTCCAAGTTTATTAAAACGCATAATTAGAAACAAGGTGTAGGGTATAATTAATGCAGCTGGGAAAAAATATCCTGTTGTAAAAAAAATGTTAATTAAAAAGTATAACAATAAAATTAGGGAAATAAATTCTATCAATTTAACTTTATTTGTAATTAAAATACATTCTTTTTTTAAATTTATAAATAAAGGCGTAAATATTAAAATTCCGGCAGATCCACCCAAAAACCAGCTAAGAAATGTAGAAAAAAAGGAATTCCAATCGTCTTTAAAATAGGAAAACAAAGCAACTCCAAAAAGCGAATTAACCAAAGATGCAAAAAAAGCTCCAAAAATGATAAAGATAAGTGTGTTATATATATTCTTTAATGGATCTGTATTGTTAGTTAACAGTTTAGTATAGTAATAACCAATAAGTCCTTGTAAGGTATTAATAGAAGCAATTCCTACCAGTCCAAGTGTTGTTAATAGAATATTCTTTTCAAAATCAATAAAATTCTGAATATTAAAGAGCATTACACCTACAAAAATTGAAATCCAAATTTTTGTACCAAAAACAAAGAAGGCCGCTAAAGCAATACCTGAAGGAATCCAAATTATAGTATCGCCTTCAGCTAAAGCAAAAAGTTTTCCAAAATGAAAAGATAAATAATAAATAGCTAATGTAATAATAGTGGCATATAACCAATTTTTAGTAAAATACGATTTAAGTAAATAACGATCAACCATTCATGGGTGTTTTTAAATTCAGCAATTTACAAAGATTTTAGTTACAAAACTATAAACAAAAACCTAACTGTTTAAGTTAGGTTTTAGAGTGCGCATGACTGGATTCGAACCAGCACAACCGTTTGGTCACCACCCCCTCAAGATGGCGTGTCTACCAATTTCACCACATGCGCTTTAGCAGGAGTAAAAATAAAAAAAGTTAAGCGAATGCTCAACTTTTTGTGACCGGTCTGGGGCTCGAACCCAGGACCCCAACATTAAAAGTGTTGTGCTCTACCGACTGAGCTAACCGGTCTAATTTCCTTTTCTTTTGCGAGTGCAAATATACTATCAATATTTAAAGTTGCAATGAAATATTTGTTTTTTTTAACCATATTTGTGTAATAAATTATTCGAATGAAAATAGTTTTAGTAGGTTATATGGGCTCTGGCAAGTCGAGTATAGGAACTATACTTGCAAACAAATTAAAAATTGATTTTATTGATTTAGATGAATATATTGTACAAAAAGAGCAACTAACTATTAATGAAATATTTAATTTAAAAGGAGAAGTGTATTTTAGAAAAATAGAGCAAGTTTATCTTAAAGATGTACTTTGTACCGATGCAAATTTTGTGTTAGCAGTAGGAGGAGGCACCCCTTGTTACGGCATAAATATGGATTTAATAAACAATTATTCTACCTCAATATACCTTAAAGCTTCCATTCAATCAATTTCCAGTAGATTAGAAAAATGGAAGTACAAACGACCATTAATTGCACATATTCCAATTGAAAATTTACCAGAATTTATTGGAAAGCATTTATTTGAGCGAACACCATTTTATAGTAAGAGTAATTTTGAAATAATTACTGATAATAAATCTACAGAAGTTGTATCTGAAGAACTATTATTAATTTTACGAACTAGTTTAAATAAGCATTAAAATCGCCATCGCTAATTTCTATACTTATGTGTTCTAAAGCTGATGTAGAAAGCGATAATCCTTTAAAATCTGCTTTAACTGGATATTTTTTATGGTTTCTATCAATTAACACTACTGTTTTAAATTGTTTTAATGGTACTTGCAAAAAATAAGCAACACCGTAAATTAATGTTTTACCAGTATTTAACACATCATCAACTAATATAACAGATTGATTTTTAATTACATGAAAATCTATAGATGATGTTATGGTATCTAGAGGATTTTTCTTGTTAATTGAAATTTCACAAAGAATAACTTTTAGAGTACAAATAGATTCTATATTCTCTTTTATTGCCTTTGCCAATTGAAAGCCGTTGCCTTTAATACCAGCTAATACAATCGATTTTTCTTCGTAATTACTTTCGTAAATTTGATATGCAATTCTATTGATTTTATGCTGAATTTGATCGTTGTTTAAAATAATTGTTTTCATAGTTGTTTCTTTTTTAGAATTATAAAAAATTCACGATTGGCTCTTGGTTTAATTGAATTGTGACACTTTTCCAAAGTTAATAAATCGAAATAAGGTTCAAATATTTTTTGATATTCTTCGTAAGATCCTCCAAAAGGAGGTCCTTCATTTGTTAGTGGGAAATTAAACAAAAGCCCGACAAGTTTTCCTCCTTTAGTTAATAAACTGTGCATTCTTTTAGCGTAATTAGTTCTTTGTGAAGGATGTAAGGCGCAGAAAAAAGTTTGTTCAATTATAAGATCATAGGTTTTGTTGTGTTCAAAAAAATCCTCTTCTAATAAATGAGAATCTGGAAAAGAAGGATTTCGGTATTTAAAGTTTTGTAATGGATTATGAGCTATGTCTAAAATAAAAACATTGTTAAATCCCTTAGTATAAAGGTATTCAGCCTCGTAAGCATTCCCAGCACCAGGAATTAAAATAGAACTATTTTTATCAGATAATTGGTTGATATACTCTTTTATAGGTGTAGAAATTTCGCCTATATTCCAGCCCGTAGTGCCGTTAGTATAGTTTGCTTCCCAATATTTTTTATCAAATTTCAAAATCATCTGCAAAGTCTTCTAAATCTCTACGATCTTTTTTGGTTGGTCTTCCGGTTCCCTTACTGCGATAATATTCTTGTGAATATTGTATTAATTTTAACCTTTCAAACTCTTCTACAGGAGTAGTATCAACCAAATATAAACTTACCAATTTAGCTCCTAAACGCGAAATTGGCATAGCAATAATTTCAAAAGTATAATTTATTTGATTTTTTCTTACCCCTAAAACATCACCAATAAAAACATCTTTCGATGCTTTTACTACACTATTGTTTAATTTTATATAACCTTTATTACATGCTTCGGTAGCTATACTTCTAGTTTTAAATTGTCTAACACACCATAAAAATTTATCAACTCTCATAAAAACAATTCGTTAAAAATATGTAAAACTTAGTAAACAAATATAGGAAAATTGTATCTTGCAGCCTTAAATTTTAAAAGAATGAATTTTAAGTATTTAGTAAGTTTTTTAGCTTTAGCAATTCTTGTGTTCTCTTGTAGTAAAGACGATAAAGATTTTGATCATGAAGCACAATCTAAATTAGACGACGAAGCATTAGTTGCGTATTTAACAACACATTTTTTAGATACTGATGGAGTTATTAAAACCATTAAAAATGGTCAAACACCCTTACTTGGGCAAGTAAGTACAAAAGAAGTTACATTTAACAAAGTTTCTTACAAAATATATTACCTGATACAAAATCAGGGAGTTAACAAAAATCCAACCCGTTTTGATTCTGTTTATGTAAACTATACCGGACACCTATTAGACAGTACTGTTTTTGATAAAAGCCAGCGTAAAACTTGGTTGCACATGAATAATTTAATAGAAGGGTGGCGAAATGTTTTTCCGTTGTTTAAAGGAGGGAATGTTGTTGTAAATCCGGACGAATCATTTGATTTTGTTAATCATGGAAAAGGAATTATGTTTATACCTTCTGGTTTAGCTTATCAAAACAGAGCACAAGGATTAATTGCAGAAAATTCACCATTGATTTTCTATTTTGATTTGTATTTTGTTGAAACTGCAGATGATGACAATGATTTGGTTCCAAATTTTAAAGAAGATTTAAATGCCAATGGAGAAGTAATTGATGATGATACAGACGGCGATAAAATTCCTAATTATTTAGATACCGATGATGACGGTGATGGAATTCTAACACGCGATGAAGATATAAATAAAGATGGAGACCCAACCAACGATGATAGCAATGGAAACGGAATACCAAACTATTTGGATAAAACAGATAAGATTAAAAAATCATAAATAAAAAATCCCGATTTTAAATCGGGATTTTTTTTATCGTAAGTTTTTATGATTTCGCCAATCAAAGAAGCGTGATTTTTTGCGCTCTACTGATGCATTTGGATTATTAAAACCAAATAGTTTAATATTTAAATTAATACTTATTGTACTGGCATTGTATTCATTTAAATCAGCAACAAAAGTACCATAAGTGGCTCTAATCAATTTAATTCGATCTTGTTTTTTTACCGATGTTAGTCCATAATCATATCTGAAATCAAGACCAAATCGTCCGTATTCTACCATAAATCCGGCACTAATACCAACAGAGCTTTTGTCAAATTCTAAAGGGGTTTCATCTGTTCCATCTAATTGTTTAAGTCCTTCCAATTTCGTATCTGAAATAGAACTGTAAACAGGACCGCCATAAATTGAAAATAAATCATTTATACGTGTACCAATTAAAATTGGTATATCAACCTTGGATGAAGTCCATTCAGTTGTATTTAACGCTAAAGGATATTTGTTTTTAATAGAAATAAAATTTATTTCAGGACGAATATAAAATCGTTCAAAATCAATTACAGCAAAAGCACCAAATTGCGAACCCATTTCTTTTTCAGCGCTAAATAATGTGCTTTCATCAGGAGTAAGGTTTCCACCAACACCAGTCTCTTCTCCATAATGATATAAATCACCAATAGAATTATAATTTACACCGCCTTTTACACCAAAAAAATACTCTTGGGCTGTTAAAAATGTAAAGGGTACAAAAGAAAATATCAGCAATACCAATTTTAAGTGATTTTTCATAGTATAAATTTTTGAAATTTTTGAAATATAAGGTTAAATGTAATTAATATATTATTAATTATCAAAAAACACTATAAAGAATTTAGTTTTTTAAAAAAAGCACCAAACAGGTGCTTTTAAATAGTTCTGAATTAATTTAATTTAAAATTTAAACTAAAAATTAGCTGATTGGGTCTGTTATCAATTTCAAAATTCCCGGTTCCTAAATTAGTTTGGATTTTTGCTTTATCATCCTGAGTAATTCCTTTTTCCCATCGAACCTCTAATCCAAAGTTTCCTAATTCAACTCCTGCGCCTAAATTTAATCCTACGGTAAAATCTTTGGTAGAAATTTCTGAATTTGTTACAGAAAAATCATTGTCCATAATATACTGAAATGAAGGTCCTCCGAACAAATAAACTGGGCCAAATACTTTTGTTCCTAAAACAACAGGAATATCTATTTTTTCTATTTTCACTTTTTCAGTTGTTAAAATAGAATATTCTTTTTCGATTTGAGTATAAACCAACTCAGGTCTGATAAAAATATTTAAGAATTCAGCTTTTAACCAAACTCCTGCATGATAGCCCATTTTGCTGTCAGCTCCGTGTTTTACATCATCAGCAGCTGATTGAATATTGGTTCCCAAATCATTTATATCGCCACTAAAATCATAGTTTAAACCAGCTTTTAATCCGAAATCAACTTGTGCATTTGCAGTGAATAAAAAAGCAAAAAATACTAAAAAAGTTAAAAAAATACGTTTCATACTATTGGGGTTTTAAATTAATTTATTTTCTATTTATGACTTTAATAACGGCATTTACAATTGCTTTATTGTTTAAACCGTATTTTTCCATTAATTCAGCTGGTGTTCCAGATTCTCCAAAAGAATCATTTACGGCCACAAATTCTTGAGGAACTAGGTAATTGTGAGTTAAGGTTCTGGCAACGCTTTCTCCTAATCCACCTAAAATATTGTGTTCTTCTGCGGTTACTACACATCCTGTTTTTTTTACAGATTTGATGATGGCTTCTTCATCCAATGGTTTGATGGTGTGAATGTTAATAACTTCTGCATTAATTCCTTGTGCTTCTAATGCTTCAGCTGCTTCAAGTGCTTCCCAAACTAAATGTCCAGTTGCTACAATAGTAACATCGGTTCCTTCTGTAAGCAAAATAGCTTTTCCAATTTCAAATGATTGATTGGCATCAGTAAAATTTGGTACTGCTGGACGACCAAAACGCAAATAAACAGGGCCTTCATAATCGGCTATTGCAATGGTTGCAGCTTTTGTTTGGTTATAATCACAAGTGTTAATTACAGTCATACCAGGCAGCATTTTCATCAATCCGATGTCTTCTAAAATTTGATGTGTAGCACCGTCTTCGCCAAGAGTTAATCCGGCATGAGATGCGCAAATTTTTACATTTTTATTGGAATAAGCGATGGATTGGCGAATTTGATCATATACACGACCGGTTGCAAAGTTGGCAAATGTTCCAGCAAATGGTATTTTACCTCCAATGGTTAGGCCGGCAGCCATACTCATCATATTGGCTTCGGCGATACCAACCTGAATAAAACGTTCAGGATTATTTTTTATAAATTCATCCATTTTTAAGGAACCAATTAAATCGGCGCAAAGTGCTACTACATTTTCATTGGTTTTTCCTAATTCAGCCAATCCGGCTCCAAATCCAGAACGGGTATCTTTCTTTTCAGTAAACGTATATTTTTTCATTTTTTGATGTTGTGAGTGTGCAAATTTAGGGATTAATTATTTAATGTTATAATTCTGAAATGGCTTCGTAAAATTTAAAAACAGGAAATCCCATTACATTAAAAAAACTTCCTTCAATTTTTTCAATTCCTATATAACCAATCCATTCTTGAATTCCATAACTACCGGCTTTGTCAAAAGGTTTACATTTTTGAATGTAAAACTCAATTTCTTGTTGAGTTAGTTGTTTAAAAGTAACCTTGGTAACTTCGTGAAGTACCTTTTGAAAGGTAGTTGTAGTAAGGCAACAAACTGATATTACTTCGTGTGTTTTTCCTGAAAGTCTTTTTAACATTTCAATGGCTTCATCTTTAGTATTGGATTTTTCCAATGATTGATTTTCACACCAAACAACTGTGTCAGCAGTAATCAATAAATCATTATTTGATAAGGATGATTGAAAGGCTTCGGCTTTTAATTTAGCTAAATATTCGGCAATTTCTACTCCTTTTAAATTACTTGGGTAGGTTTCTTCTGTGTTTTTTAGCTGAATGGTAAATGGGATTTCTAATTCTTTTAAAAACTGTTGCCTTCTCGGCGATCCAGAACCCAATATTACATTGTATTTGTTTAATTTTTTAAAGGGCATTTTTTACAGAAATTGAAATGAATATAATACTTAATGTTCCAAATATCATGATGATTTTTAATAATAAACTTATAAAATTAAAATCAGATTTCAAGTTTGAAACTGAAATTTTGATTGCCAAATATAGTAGCGGAAGTATAATGGTGACTATAAAATAATAAAAAATAAATGAATAGATGGGTAATAAACTGAATACAAAATAGAGGATACCTACCAGTAAAATAAGAATTAACAACACCGCTACATATTTGGAAAATTTTATCCCTGCAGCAATGGGTAATGTTTTTAAACGCATTGATTTATCACCATCGATATCTTCAATGTCTTTAATAAGTTCTCTAACTAAATTTATAAAAAAGGCAAAAATTGCAAAGTCTAATAATAGTAAAAATAAAGTATAGTTATAACCAACTACATCCGAAGAATTTATTAATATTAAATCAAAGAAAGCCAATGATATAATAGATAAACTAATTAGAAAGGCAATAACCATATTCCCCAAAAATGCTATTCTTTTAAGTGTTGTACTGTAAAGGTATAAAAGATATGAAACGACAATAGGAATTAATGCCAACACGGGGAAACCCAACAAATTAGCAATGTAAAAACCGGCTAAAACTCCGGTAACATTGAGTAGAAAATATAAATTATAAGCCGATTTTACTGATATCTGACTGTTTATATAAACTTTTGTAGGTTTGTTTATTAAATCGATTTCAATATCTAATAAATCATTGATCACATAACCTGCTGCGGCTATTAATACATTACTTACTAAAAATATTGAAAAATTAAAGGTATTTAATGCACTGCTTGTTGTAAAAATATCAATAAATCCGAACTTGATAATGAGTAGGGTAGAGGCTAAGATAACGAGGTTTTTCCAGCGAATGAGTTTAAAATAAGAACTAATTTTCATTAGTATTTTTTAGTTAATCGATCCAAATTTCGTTTAGTATCCCGTTCTTTTAGGTTTTCTCTTTTGTCGTACAGTTTTTTTCCTCTACATAAGGCAATTTCAAGTTTTGCCCAGCCATTTTCTGTTATAAATAATTTTAACGGAACAATTGTTAATCCAATATTTTTTACTTCTTTTTCCAGACGTTTTAATTCGCGCTTATTCAACAGTAGTTTTCGTTCACTTTTTGGTTGATGGTTGTAAAAATTACCATGTACATATTCTTCAATATACATATTAATAACAAACAACTCTCCATGCTCATTAAATTCACAAAAACTTTCAGTAATTCGCGCTTTGCTATCGCGAATGGATTTAATTTCTGTTCCAGTTAATTTAATACCTGCAATATAGGTTTCGATAATTTCATATTCGAAACGCGCTTTTTTATTTTGGATGTTTATTTTTTTCTGCATAACGGCTGTAAAGTTACGCTAAACTTGAATTTAATTTAAGATTTAACAAAACTATTCGTTATAACATTCAATATTTATATGAATTAATACGTGTGTTATATGTCCATTTTTTATGGTGACAATATAAAGATTCGAATTGTTTGAGTCGTCAATTTCATCGTATTTCTTATCCTCGATTAGTGCGTTAACAAAATCTGGTATAGTATTGCTATGTCCAACAATTAAAACAGTTTTATATTGGGTTGATTCTTTAAATAATTTATAATCGATGGTTTTAGAATTGTAAGTCTTTATAGTTAATTGATGTTTGTCTGCAATAGGTTTACTTGTATTGATTGTTCTTTTATAATTTGTTGAATAAATTTCATCAAATGCTATATACTTAAAAACTTCATTCCATTTGTGCGCTCTTAAAATTCCTATTGCACTTAAATCGGGATCTGACTCAGAAGGATTAGTTCTTAACTTCTCGGCATGCCTAATCAAATAGTAGGTTGTTTGAGATGTATCTTTTTGCGCTTTCAACGGTTGAAGTACAAAAATGCCAATTAAAGTTAGCAAGGTAATTTTATTCATAAGATAATTTTTTAACAAAATAAAACTAATCAAATGACATAAAATAAAAAAGTTTAAGAATATAATATTCTTAAACTTTTTTAAGGTATTTAATTTTAAGAATTCCTTACTGAATTTCGATTAATCGAGCAGGAATTGGCTTAGCTTCTTCACGTTTAGGAATTACAATAGTTAATTCACCATTTTTGTAATTAGCAACAATTTTATCGCTATCAACAATGGTTTTAGGTAAATTAAAACTTCTTTTAAACGATTGATAACTATACTCTTTTCGAGTATAATGTTCATTTTTATCTTCTTTGTTTTCCGTTTTTTCAGATGAAATAGTTAGCACATTATTGTCTAAATCAATTTTAAAATCGTTTTTGTCCATACCAGGAACAGCAACTTCTACTTTAAATTCGTTTTCATTCTCCTTGATATTTACAGCCGGAAGGGTAGTGTTGGTGTCAGAAAAATTAGTAGCTGACCAATCTCTGAAAAAATCGTCAAAAATAGATGGGAATACAGGTATTCCAGAACTTTTTACTAACATAATTTTAAAAATTTTGGTTAAACAATTATTCTTTGTTTTGTTTAAAATCAAATAAAATACCAATCAAATTTAAATGACAAAATTTCATATTTTTTACATTAAAATGTCATTTTGACAACTGATTATTAGTGTTTTAATCAATTAATAGTTGCAATATTATTTGTGTCTAAAAACTAGTTTTTCGTCAAAAGCATCTAGTAGTAAGTGACTGTTTTCTTGTACAGTTTCAGCCAATAATTCTTTAGATAATTGATTTAAAACTTCTTTTTGAATTATTCGTTTTACAGGACGAGCACCGTATTGCGGATCAAACCCCTTTTTAGCTAAGGATGCAAGCGCATCTTCTGTTAAATCAAGTGTAATATTTTTTTCTGATAAAATTTTGTTTACATTTTTTAGTTGAAGCTTAACAATTTCTTTAATTTCTGCCTCATTTAGCGTCGTAAACATGATAATTTCATCAATTCGATTTAAAAACTCAGGACGAATTTGTTGTTTTAACAAATTAAGAACTTCATACTTGGTAAATTCTGTAATTTCATCTCTATTGGTGTTGTTTAACTGCTCAAATTTTTCCTGAATTATATGTGAACCCATATTTGAAGTCATAATTATTATAGAGTTTTTAAAATCAGCTAAACGTCCTTTATTATCAGTAAGTCTGCCCTCATCTAGTACTTGAAGCAAGATGTTAAAAGTGTCGGGATGTGCTTTCTCAATCTCGTCTAATAGAATTACAGAATACGGTTTTCTACGAACGGCTTCAGTTAGTTGACCGCCTTCTTCGTAACCAACATAGCCGGGAGGAGCTCCAATAAGTCTGCTAACCGCATGGCGTTCTTGATATTCACTCATATCAATGCGGGTTAAGGCATTTTCATCATTAAATAGGTAATTTGCCAATGCCTTTGCCAATTCGGTTTTTCCAACACCTGTGGTTCCTAAAAACAAGAAAGTTCCAATGGGTTTTTTACTGTCTTGCAGTCCAGCTCTTGATCGTCTTACAGCATCTGAAACTGCTAAAATAGCCTCCTCCTGACCTATAACTTTTTTGTGTAATTCATCTTCTAAAAACAAGAGTTTTTCTTTGTCACTTTGAAGCATTTTTTGAACAGGTATTCCAGTCCATTTGGCTACAATTTCAGCAATATCTTCACTGGTAACTTCTTCTTTTAGCATTGATTTATGCTGATTTTCAGTTAACTGAACCTGTATTTTTTGAAGTATACTTTCTTGTTCTTTTATTTTTCCATAACGAATTTCAGCTACCAGGCCATAATTGCCCTCACGTTCCGCTTTATCAGCCTCAAGTTTTAATTGTTCTATTAAGTCTTTTGCATTTTGTAAATCATCCATAAGGTTTTTTTCTGACTTCCATTTGGCAGCAAAAGCATCACGTTCAGTTTTTAAATTGGCTACTTCTTTTTTAAGGTTGGCTAACTTTATTTCGTCTTTTTCGCGTTTTATTGCCTCAATTTCTATTTCTAGCTGCATTATTTTTCGATCTAAAACATCTAGTTCTTCTGGTTTTGAATTGATTTCCATTCGTAATTTAGAGGCTGCTTCATCCATCAAATCAATGGCTTTATCAGGTAAAAACCGATTGGTAATATACCGTTTTGAAAGTTCTACAGCTGCAATTATTGCGCTGTCTTTTATTTGTACCCGATGATGAGTTTCGTACTTTTCTTTTATTCCACGTAAGATGGAAATGGCACTTTCTGTATCTGGTTCATCCACCATTACTTGTTGAAATCTGCGCTCTAATGCTTTGTCATTTTCAAAATATTTTTGGTATTCATCGAGTGTTGTAGCTCCTATTGCTCTTAATTCGCCCCTAGCCAAAGCAGGTTTTAAAATATTAGCAGCATCCATAGCTCCTTGTCCTCCACCTGCTCCAACGAGTGTATGAATTTCATCGATAAACAGTACAATTTCTCCCTCAGCATTTATGACTTCTTTTATAACTGATTTTAAGCGTTCTTCAAATTCTCCTTTGTATTTTGCTCCTGCAATCAAGGCTCCCATATCGAGCGAGTAAATTACTTTATTTTGAAGGTTTTCGGGCACATCACCTTTTACAATTCTGTGTGCTAATCCTTCTGCTATAGCTGTTTTTCCAGTACCTGGTTCACCAACCAAAATGGGATTGTTTTTGGTTCTTCGTGATAAAATTTGTAAAATTCTTCTAATTTCCTCATCTCTACCTATTACCGGATCCAATTTGCCTTCATTGGCTAATAGATTTAAATTTTTAGAAAATTTATTTAAAGCATTATAGGAGTCTTCTGCACTTTGAGAAGTTACTTTGCTTCCTTTTCTCAATTCTTCTATGGATTTATTTAAAGATTGTTCTGTTATTCCATTATCACACAGCAATTGACCGGTACTGTCTTTCGCTTTTAGTATTGCTAATAAAAGGTGTTCAATGGATATATATTCATCTTTCATTCTTTTTGCTATAACAACAGCTTCTGTTAGTGTGTTAGATGCATTTTTTGAAAACATGAGTTCGCCACCTGTTACTTTTGAAAAGCTCTGTAGTAAATGATTACAGGTTTTTTTGATAATTTCAATATTAGCCCCCAGTTTTTGAATTAGAAAAGGAGTAATATGTTCATCAACTTCAAATATACCTTTTAATAAATGGGCATTTTCTATGTGCTGATGTTCATTGGTTTGAGCAATTATCTGGGCTTGTTGAATTGCTTCCTGACTTTTAATGGTGAAATTATTTAAGTTCATAATTGACTAAGCATTATATTTTTTATATTTAATGGTCAAATTGTATTCCACAGCGGATTAAGCTATAAAAACGGACAGTTTGGCGGTTAAATTATTATTAATAAGACACTTTGTCGTAAGTAATTAAATATGAGGATTTTCGATTTTTTATCTAAATCTGAAATAAGCGAAGGAATAAGTTTTCCATGGATAGCATTAACTACTGTAAATCAACTCGATGAAATTCAGAAAAATAAGAATGAAGTATGTGCTATTTTCAAACACAGTACCCGATGTGGAATAAGCAGAAGTGTATTATCAAAATATGAAAAAAGCAAAATTGGAAATCTTGAAGGAATTAAATACTATTACCTTGATTTATTAAACTATAGGGAACTCTCAAATGAGATTGCATCCCGTTTTAAGGTAATTCATCAATCTCCACAGCTATTAATTATAGAAAAAGGCGTGGTTGTTGAACACGCCTCGCATTATGAGATTTTAGAATAAAAGTTTACAATTAATATTTTTGACGTTTAATAACCGCTTTTATTTTTTGTTTTAAATCCTCGCCGGTATCATAAATCATCTGTTCTGATGATGGAAAAGGTACAAATTTTAAATTTATCCAATCTAAATACGGAGGTTCTAATGCGCGTCTGTCTCCTTTAAATGTAGCAAAATGATGTTCAAAAATAAATTCTGATGTTATTGGAAATGAGTTTATTAGTTGATTTGTATTGCGATCAAAAAAATCGACCTTAGCTGTAACATTTGCTGCTTTAAATTGTTTTATTTCTAAAATCTCACTTCTAACCGTTTTATACTTATCCTTTTTAATATCGTTACCTAAGCTATCTTTTTTTACATTCCCTTTACTATCATATACATATACAAATCCATCTTTAACTTCTTTTTCTTTGATTACAATACGTTCCTTTAGTTGTTCCGGACTAACCTTAATATCAACAAAACGGATCAGCATATCAATATCGTATTTTATATTTTTATCAAGAGTTGTATGGTAAACTGTCCAGAAATTTCCTAAATCGTATGAATTAAAATTTAATAAATCTTCCTCCAATCTTCTTGGAACGGCCACGTGAGAATCATTTATCAATTTTACAAAAACAAAATCGGTTCCTTTAAAATGTGCCTCATCTAATAATTGAGATACATTTCTGTAATTCGGATTAATGCGGTTTAATTCAGATAAGTCGCGATGTGCTTGCCTTGCATTTTCTTTGACATTAGTTGCTAATAGAGTTATAGCGTTAGAGTATAAGTAGGTGGTAAGTCTGTTTTTAGCATCCTGACTTTCAGCAACGTAATCTCTAAATTGAAACGATGCATTTTTGCCACGTGCTGCTATCCATAAAGGGAGCAGTGGTCGTATTTTTTCCTGACGTCTGTCTAAATAATTATAAATGTCGAAAATTTCTTTTGAATATGCCGGATTTCCATCCAGTTGGAGTGTTTTTAGCCTTTTTTCATCACGTTCAACAGCTTTAAGAAAAGCTTCTTCTAAAATAATAATGTATTCTTGATTACTTTTTTTGTTCTTACTTCCTTTTAACTTTTCTAAAGCAATGTTAATTGATTGGTCGTAATTGCCAGAATGTAAGGCATTTTGTGCTTTTTTTACTCCACTACAGCTTGTTAAAAAAATCGATATAACTAATAGTAGAAAAGAAACTTTTTTCATGGATGGTTATTTAATTAATTCTTTTTTAGGAGGGAATACTTTTCCTTTACATTCTCCAAATCCTATGCGTACCGATTCGTTTTTGCAAAATCCACGCATAATGACGGTATCAAAGTCATTGATAAATTTACGGTTACTACCATCTTTTAAGTTAATTGGTTTAGTTCCAGCCCAAGTTAGTTCAATCATAGATCCATAGCTCTCTTGAGTGTTTCCAGAAACTGTACCACTCCCAAATAAATCGCCCGAACGCACATTACATCCATTGATGGTGTGATGCGATAATTGCTGAGCCATAGTCCAGTATTGGTTTTTAAAATTAGAATTTGAAATTATTGTTTCAGATCCTTTATCTGGTTTTAATGATACTTGTAAATTAATATCGATGGTTTTTTTACCTTCTTGCTGTAGGTAGTGCAATGGTTTTGGATCTTGAGGTTGGCTAACTACTCTAAAGGGTTCAAGAGCATCCAAAGTAACTATCCAAGGAGAAATAGTAGAAGCAAAGTTTTTAGATAAAAAAGGTCCTAATGGTTCAAATTCCCATTTTTGAATATCACGAGCTGTCCAATCATTTAAGAGTACCAATCCAAAAATATGTTCTTCAGCATCTTTAACGCTGATATGTTCTCCCATTTTATTAGCATCTGTTGTTATAAAAGCAACTTCTAACTCAAAATCTAACATATTGGAAGGACCGAAAATGGGTGTTGTGTCATTTTCAATCACGGTTTGTCCTTTTGGTCTTCTGATGTTTGTTCCAGAAATAACAACAGATGAAGACCTGCCGTGATATGCAATTGGCATATGCAACCAATTTGATGATCTTGATTTATCAACTCCTTTTAAAAGTGTTTCAACATTTGTAGCATGGTCTTTACTCGAATAAAAATCAGTATAATCTCCTATATTAACAGGTAATTGCATTTCAACATCCTTCATATCAAACAATACTTTTTCTCGATGTAATTCATTAAATTGCAATTCATTATTGTTAATATCAAATATATCTGCTATTCTATTTCTAACTTTACGCCAAGTTTTTCTGCCGTCTGATATAAAATCATTTAACGAATCTTGAAGGAAAATATCATCGGTTAAATCAATACCTTTAAAATAACCCAATTGATGTAAAGCCCCTAAATCTATAGCTAAATCTCCAATTCTTGTACCAACAGTTACAATATCATCCTTGGTTATAAAAACTCCAAATGGGATATTTTGAATTGGAAAATCTGAATTTGGCTTTACCGAAATCCATGATTTTCTGTTTGGATTATTTGCAGTAATTAACATAATGGTTAGTTTTTTTTGTTTTAGGTTTACCAAATATAAGGGTTTCTTACAATTTGCAAAATGATTTTAGTACTTTTGACATCTGAAAATATGTTAAACAAAAGAGTTTGTAAATATGACACGAGATAAACTAATTTTTGATCTGATTACAGATGAAAAAAATAGACAAACCAATGGTTTAGAATTAATTGCCTCTGAAAACTATGTAAGTGATCAGGTTTTGAAGGCAGCCGGTTCTATATTAACCAATAAATATGCTGAGGGATTTCCCGGAAAAAGATATTATGGCGGATGTGAAGTTGTAGATATTATTGAGCAAATAGCTATAGACAGAGCAAAAGCTTTGTTTAATGCTGCCCATGCCAATGTACAGCCACATGCTGGTTCACAGGCAAACGCTGCTGTATATCACGCATTAATAAAACCTGGTGATAAGATTTTAGGATTTGATTTATCACATGGGGGACATTTGACTCATGGTTCGCCAGTAAATTTTTCAGGTAAATTATATGAAACTTCTTTTTATGGAGTGGAGAAAGAAACCGGATGTTTAAATTATGATACCATTCAAGAAATTGCTCATAAAGAAAAGCCAAAAATGATTATTGCTGGTGCATCTGCTTATTCGAGAGAAATAGATTATAAGCGATTTAGAGAAATTGCCGATAGTGTTGGCGCCTTTTTAGTAGGCGATATTTCGCATCCGGCCGGACTAATTGCTAAAGGAATTTTAAGCGATCCAATGCCGTATTGCCATGTAGTGACTACAACTACTCATAAAACTTTACGAGGTCCACGTGGTGGAATGATCCTATTAGGTAATGATTTTGAAAACCCAATGGGTTTAAAGACGCCAAAAGGTGATTTAAAGCTTATGTCGGCAGTGATTGATGCAGCGGTATTCCCGGGGATGCAGGGTGGACCACTAGAGCATATCATTGCAGCTAAGGCGATTGCTTTTGGAGAAGCACTAACCGATGAATTTTTATTTTATCAATTACAGGTAAAACGAAATGCAGCAGCATTGGCAAAAGCTTTTGTTGATAGAAATTACCATATAATTTCAAATGGAACTGATAACCATATGATGTTAATTGATTTACGCAATAAAAATATTACCGGAAAAGAAGCTGAAAATGCGTTGGTAAAAGCCGATATTACGGTAAATAAAAATATGGTTCCATTCGATGATAAATCACCGTTTGTGACTTCTGGGATAAGAATTGGTACCGCCGCAATTACTACCAGAGGACTCAAAGAAAATGATATGGAAACAATTGTTGAATTAATTGATCAGGTTATTTGCAATTTTAAAGATGATAATATACTTGGACAAGTAGCTCAAAAAGTTCATGAAATGATGTGTGAGCGACCACTGTTCGTATAAAAATTAAATTAAAAATCCCGAATTGTATTTCGGGATTTTTTTATTCAAGTGTGATGTTTTCTTCTGCTCGGTCTAGCAAGTTTTGCGGCAGGGATTTCTTAGCTTTGGCACCTAATTTCTTAATAGTCTCAACACTTCTTATTAAATTGCCATTACCATCAACTAATTTTTTCATGGCAGCATCGTAACTATCTTTAGATGAATTTAACGATTTTCCAACACTTAATAAATCTTGCACAAAACCTTCAAATTTATCGTATAAAGCACCTGCACGCGTTGCAATTTCCAACACATTTCTCTTCTGATCTTCCTGTTTCCAAATCGATGAAACGGTACTTAAGGTTGCCAAAAGGGTAGAAGTAGAAACCAAAACCACATTCTTATCTAAGGCTTCTAAATATAGACCATTGTTATCTTGTATGGCTAGCATCAATGCGGCTTCTATAGGGACAAACATCAACACATAATCGGGTGTATTTATTTCATACAAATCGGTATACCGTTTTTCTCCCAACTCTTTAATATGTTTTCTAATACTTGCTACATGATTCTTTAAAGCCACTTGCTTATGCTGTTCATCTTCAGCATTATAATAACTTTCATAAGCCGTTAAGGATACTTTTGAATCTATGATAAGGTGTTTGTTTTCTGGGAGATTGATAATAAAATCGGGTTTTTTTAATTTGCCCGAATCATCCCTGAATCCACCTTGAGTAGAAAAATGAATTCCTTTTGTTAGATTGGCCTTTTCCAATAATAATTCCAGTTGTGTTTCCCCCCAATCTCCTTGTGTTTTACTTTCTCCTTTTAAGGCTTTTGTTAGGTTGAGGGTCTCTTTACTCATTTGTTGATTTAGATCTCTTAAACCGATTATTTGTTGTCGTAAAGCTGCATGATAATCTATACTTTCTTTGTGTGTGCTATCAACTTTTTCTTCAAAATTTTTGATTTTTTCCTGAAGCGGATTTAACAATTGCTGAATATTAAACTTATTTTGCTCAGTAAATTTTGATGATTTTTCTTCCAATATTTTTTGTGCAAGTATTTCAAATTCTTTACTAAATTTTTCCTGAATTTCATTCAATTCAGCTTTTTTAAGTGCGGCTTGTTGAATTAAATTTTCATTTTCTGTTTGTTTTTTGGTATACTCAATTAAATAATGTTCTTTTTCGCTTTTAACTGTAGTTAGTTCATTTACAATACGTTGATTTTCATCTTTTAAATTAGAAGTTATTTTACCGTAAGTAATTTTGGAAATAAAATAACCGATAACTAATCCAAGACCCAGCGTAATTAATATTGGTATAGCAATTTCTGTCATAATGGTTAAATTTTCATTAAAAATACTAATTTTAGTTATCCTTTAAAGAATCTTTTAAAAATATTCTACCTTTGTAAATTAATTTTCCCCAGTATGAGACTACTTGCAACGTTTATTTTAAAATATATATGGAGATTACAAATTGAAGGAGATATTCCAAGAGATCAAAAAAAGTTTATATTGATTGTTGCTCCTCATACTTCATGGCTAGACTTTCCATTGGGATTACTTATAAAGTGGTCGATGGATTTCGAAGCTAATTATATAGGAAAAGACTCGTTATTTAAAGGTCCCTTCGGGTTTTTCTTTAAATGGGTAGGCGGAACACCAGTAGATAGAACTAAGAGCAATAATTTGGTTGATGCTGTTATTCAGGTTTTTAATAAAAAAGAAGAGTTTCGATTAGCATTAGCTCCTGAAGGAACGCGTAAAAAAGTTGATGAGTGGAAAACAGGGTTTTATTATATAGCTAAAGGAGCTAAAGTGCCTATTGTTATGATGGCACTTGATTTTGAAAACAGAAAAATTAAAATTGCAGAACCCTTTTATCCAACTGATGATAAGGAGTCTGATTTTAAATATTTTAAGAAATTTTACGAAGGAGTAAAGGGTTATCATGCCCATTTATCATAAAAAAAGAGGTTGATATTCAACCTCTTTTTTGTTATCCTTTGTAAAATGGAAGTTTAACAACTTCGGCTAATACATCCGATTTCCGAATTCTGATGTAAATTTTAGTGCCAATTTTACTGAACTCTTTTGGTACATAACCCATCCCAATTGGTTTTTTAAGCGATGGACTCATGGTTCCGGATGTCACTTTTCCAATAACAGTCCCATTTTCATCTACGATTTCATAATCATGACGCGGAATTCCTTTCTCTATAAGTTCAAAGGCAACCAATTTTTTGGTAACTCCTTCTGTTTTCTGTTTTAATAAGTTTTCAGAATTAATAAAATTCTTGGTAAATTTGGTTATCCATCCTAAACCTGCTTCAATGGGCGAGGTGTAGTCGTTGATGTCATTTCCGTACAAACAAAATCCCATTTCTAAACGTAAAGTATCGCGAGCTGCTAATCCAATTGGTTTAATTCCAAATTCTTTTCCAGCTTCAAAAACGGCATTCCAAATTTTTTCGGCATCTTTGTTTTTAAAATAAATTTCAAAACCGCCAGCTCCAGTGTACCCAGTAGCAGAAATAATTACATTATTAACTCCAGCAAAGGTTCCTACGTTAAATGTATAATATTCCATATCAGCTAAATCAACATCAGTTAAAGCTTGTAATGCTTCAGAAGTTTTAGGTCCTTGTATGGCTAATAAAGAAATGTCATCTGATTGGTTTATCATTTCAACCCCAAATGTATTGTGAGCCGTAATCCAATTCCAATCTTTCTCAATATTGGATGCATTGACAACCAGCATGTATTCATTTTCTTTAATTCTGTATACCAATAAATCATCAACAATACCTCCCGTATCATTTGGCATGCAGCTGTATTGAACTTTACCGTCGTATAACAGCGAAACATCATTACTGGTTACTAATTGAATTAAATCTATGGCTTTAGTACCTTTTATAATAAATTCGCCCATGTGAGAAACGTCAAATACTCCCACTGCGGTACGTACAGTTTCGTGTTCTGCATTGACACCTTCGGAATATTGAACAGGCATATTGTAGCCAGCAAAAGGAACCATTTTAGCACCTAGAGCTTCGTGTATATGTGTTAAAGCTGTGTTTTTCATTTGTTTAATGCTGTTTATGTTGTTAATCAATTTTAACTTCTACTTGATTTTTTAATATGTCTTCTATTGTTTCTCGTGATCGGATTAAATAATCATGATTCTTATGAACCAGTACTTCGGCGGGTTTATAGCGTGAATTATAATTTGATGCCATTGAGAAACAGTAAGCTCCTGCATTTTTAAAACAGAGAATATCGCCTTCATGAATTTCATGAATAGGTCTGTTGGATGCAAACGTATCGGTTTCACAAATATAACCTACCACGGTATAATACCTGTTTTTACCATCAGGATTAGAGATGTTTACAATATCGTGGTACGAATCATAAAACATAGGTCTTATTAAATGGTTAAATCCACTGTCAATACCTGCAAAAACGGTAGATGTGGTTTGCTTAATCACATTGACACTGGCTAAAAAGTAACCTGATTCACTTACCAAAAACTTACCTGGTTCAAACATCAGAGTTAGTTCTTTGCCATATTCTTTACAGAATTCATTGAATCGCTCACTAAGTTTTTCGCCTAATTCATCGATATCCGTTGCGATATCACCCGGTTTGTATGGCACTTTAAATCCGCTACCAAAATCGATAAAGTCAAGGTTTTCAAATTGCTTGGCTACATCAAATAAAATATTGGCGGCACTCACAAATACATCAATATCCAAAATATCTGAACCGGTATGCATATGAATACCGTTAATTTTCATTTTGGTATTTTCTACAATACGCAAAATATGCGGAACCTGATGTATAGAAATCCCAAATTTAGAATCAATATGTCCTACTGAAATCTTTGAGTTTCCACCTGCCAAAATATGAGGATTGATACGGATACACACCGGAATTTTTGGATAATGATGACCAAATTGTTCTAATATTGATAAGTTATCAATATTAATTTGTACACCCATTTGAGCTACATCCTCAATTTCTTTTAATGAAACTCCATTTGGCGTATAAATTATGTCTTTAGGTTTAAAACCTGCATGTAAACCCAATAAAACTTCTTGTTTAGAAACGGTATCCAAACCAGCACCATACGACTTGAAAAGTTTTAAAATATTAATGTTTGATAAAGCTTTTACAGCATAATTTACTTTTACTTTCTTGACCTTCTTAAATGCATTTAACAGTTTCTTATACTGATTTTCAATGGTTTCACTATTATACACATACAACGGACTTCCGTATTTTTCTACTAAAGAAAGTAAAGTTTCATGATTCATGTTATTTATAATTTTGAGCTGTTAATTGTACTATTTGAATAATTACTTCGGTGGCTTTTTGCATTGATTCAACCGGAACATATTCATAACGTCCGTGGAAATTATGACCTCCGGCAAATATATTTGGACAAGGCAATCCTTTATAAGATAATTGTGAGCCGTCAGTTCCACCTCTTATGGCTTTTATTTTTGGTTTAATACCTAGGTTTTTCATGGCTTGTTCAGCAATATTAACAATATGAATTACAGGTTCAACCATTTTACGCATGTTGTAATACTGGTCTTTTACTTCAACTTCAATAACTTGTTGATTGTATTTAGAATTGATGTTATTTGCCGTTTCAATAAATAATTGTTTTCTTTTTTCGAACAACTTCATATCATGGTCTCTAATAATATATTGTAACTGCGTTTGTTCTACTTCTCCTTGCATCGAATTTAAATGGTAAAAACCTTCATAACCTTCTGTTTTTTGAGGTATTTCATCAGCTGGTAGTGCTGTAATAAATTCATTGGCAATTAACATAGAGTTAATCATTTTGTTTTTTGCGTAACCCGGATGAACATTTTTACCTTTAACAATAACTTTTCCTGAAGCTGCATTGAAATTTTCATACTCTAATTCGCCTACTTCACTGCCATCCATAGTATAAGCCCATTGTGCACCAAATTTTTCGACATCAAATTGATGTGCTCCTTTACCTACTTCTTCATCAGGTGTAAATGCTATTCTAATTTTACCATGTTTAATTTCAGGATGTTTAATAAGGTATTCCATAGCGGTAACAATCTCTGCTATTCCTGCTTTATCATCGGCTCCTAGTAGGGTAGAGCCATCAGTGGTTATTAAAGTTTGACCTTTGTAAAGTAATAAATCTTCAAAATAAGAAGGCGATAAAACAATGTTTTCTTCTTTATTAAGAACGATATCTTTTCCGTCGTAATTGTAATGTATTTGTGGATTTACATTTTTTCCGCTAAAATCAGGGCTTGTATCAATATGTGCAATAAAGCCAATAGTTGGCACTTCGTATTCTAAATTTGATGGTAAAGTTGCCATCACATAACACTGATTGTCAATTGTAACATCTTCTAAACCAATTTTTTTAAGTTCTTCAACCAATAAATTTGCTAAATTCCATTGATTGTCAGAACTTGGAAAAGCAGGATTTTCCGGGTCAGATTGTGTGTCAATTGTAATATATTTTATAAATCTATCTATTAAATGTTGCATAATTTAAAATTTTTATCAAAAGTACTATTTTGAATAAATAATAGAAAGTTTATAATGGATTTTATTAAAATGAAAGTATTTACTGCCAAAGATGTTTATTTCAATTCTTGTAATAAATTGATATAATGTATGGCTTCACATAGGCGATTGTCAATGGTTTCATCTCCATACAACTCAATTTTGATGTAAAAAAATGAATTTATGGTAGGTTTTAAGATGTTGATTTGTTGATAACTAAAATTGTTTCTAAATCCTTTTGAATGAACATAAATAGCAGGAGAATTTATAAAATTAAACTGATTATAAGCAAGTATTTCTAACTGTTGATTTTGCGAATTAAGGTATATCTTCTCCTTTAAATCATCATTAAATTCTATATTCCCTTTTTTTTGAGAGATATTTAAAATATAAGTCGATGTCAATGATTTGGTAGTATCAGCTAAATAAATATCAGACTGATATTCATCAAAATAAAGCGAAGATTTCCAATGTTTTGGATAAGAAATTCGGTAATTTTTATGAATGTCATCTATATACTTTAAATCGGATTCTATTTTAGTATTTGAGCATTTAAATGCTAAAGCTAATTCGCTTTTTTGAGAACAAGTTGTAATTGTTATTATTATCAAAAAAGCGAATGAGTATTTAATAAGTTGTTTAAATTTCAATTTTACTGTTGGATTTTTAGTGCTGGAATACTTCTCTGAATATACATATTATCACCATAAGGCATTTCTTTTTTAGTATTATAAAATTCAGCCATTTCAACAAATTTTAACGGTGCAGTTGTTCTATTACCGGTAACAATTAATTCGATAGTTCTTTTTAACAATGGCTCATTTTCATTACCTAAAATGCCCAGATTAGCAAAATCTTCGGGTAAGTTTACGGTTGGTTCAAATCCATTTGGTGCATTTTCTCCAAGTTTATTTTTTTCCTGTAATACAATTGGCTGCATAGCCCATTTGTGTGACGGATTTGCACCTGTTTTTGTAAAGTTTTTAGAATCATACAGTGTTACAGAAGCAGTATATTTTCCGCTGGTTTTTTTACCAACAGTTTTAACATCAATATAAGGTCTTAAACCATTTATAACCAGTTCACTTGCAGAGGCAGAACTTGAGGTTGTAATTACATATAAACGATTAAGATTTAACATGTTTAAGTTGGTTCCATCCGTCATTTTATCAGTAAAATTACTTACTAAACTGCCAGGATCATTAGTTTCAAAATAGCTTTGAACTTTTGTGTTCCAATATTCTTTGGTAAAAAGTTGTCCGGTAAACTGTCCTGTTATCATACTTGATAAGTATATTGCACTTCTAACTGAACCGCCTGAGTTATAACGTAAATCGAGTATTAAATCAGTAATACCCGCATTTTTTAAGGTTAAAATTGCATTATTTAGTTCCTTATCATGATTTGATGTAAAAGCGTTATACATCAAATATCCAATTTTATGAGAACCTGAGGTAATGGTTTTTGTAATAAAAACAGGATTTTCTGTCAAGGTTGTTTTGGTAAGATTAACAGTAGTTCCAGTTGGTGTAATCGTTCCGTTACTATAAGTTCCTAGATTTAGTATATAATTTTCATTACTTCCAAATAATAAGTTCGAATAATTTGACCTGGTTAATTGAGTTCCATTTACACCCCAAAAAATATCACCACGTTTTATGTTTTTAGTACTGGCATCAGAACCTGGGATAATATATCGTACATAACCAAAGATATCAACATTATTAGACAATGCTACTAATCCAAATTCTACACCATTATTTTTAGTGGTTCCCTGAAACGATTGTTCTAATGCGACGTAATCATCAACAATCCAAGACCATTTATCTGTATTTTGTCTATCGTAAATTAAACTTTCAAAAAGTACTTCTGGATCATCATAGTTGATTAGAAAAGCATCAAGTTCGCCTTGCGTTTTAAATTTAGAATCGGCTAAATTAGGAACATTGTCTTGCCATAAATAATACAAGTTAAGTCCTTTCCATACAAAATTTTGAATATCTAAATTTTTACTGGCAACGGGTTCTAAATCATTGTCAGAACATTGTGTTGTGCCTGCTAATAAGAAAATTGCTATTAGCAATAATTTTAATCGATTCATATTAAATTAATTTTGGTGAAATATTTAATGCAATGTAGTAATTATATTGAATAAAAGTAAGGTGTTGTTACAAAATTGTACATTAGTCGTCATATTAGTAAATCAACAAAAATAATTCCAAAGT